>CAYQIS010000007.1:0-114583 GCA_964417645.1 uncultured Spirochaetia bacterium | reverse complement strand
CAAAGGTCTGTTTTCGGTGACCAGCCGCCGCAGCAGCCTGCGTATGCGCCGCCGCCACAGCCTGCGTATGCGCCGCCGCCACAGCCTCCTTCAATGGCTCCTATTCATGAAACTCCTTCGATGGCTCAGGCGGTTGTATCACAGGATACGCCCGTAAATGCTTTTTTAACAACGCTGCTTTCAAACGGCTATGATTCTGGGGCAACAGATATTCATATAGAACCATTTACAGACAGATGCAGAATACGGCGCAGAATAGACGGCGCCTTATATGAGGTTGAAAGCCCTCCCAGAACTCTGTATAACGGGTTGTTAAATAAAATAAAAGAACTTGCTCAGATGAATCCCAATGAAAAAAACACACCTCAGGAGAGCAAATTAAAAATAAGGGTGTCAGGCAGGGAAATAAATATGGCTGTTAATACATTCCCGACACTTTTTGGCGAAAAAATAGTTTTGCGCATAGTGCGCGCCGACAATGTGGTGCTTAAACTTGATGAAACCGGGATGGAGGAAGAGTTTGTTGAAGCATATAGAAAGGCAATTAAAAAACCTCACGGTCTTGTGCTTTTGTCAGGCCCCACCAACAGCGGCAAGGAAACAACAATGCAGTCAACCCTTAACGAAATTAATGAACCGTCGATTAATGTCTTTGCTGTGGATGACATATCCTCCAATTACATAATACCCGGAATCAACCAGACAAAAGTAAACAGAAAAAGTTTTGGACAGGTGCTTCATATGCTGTCTGAACAAGACTGTGATGTTATAGCGGTGGGGGACATTCCAAACAAAGAAACTGCCGAAGCAATATTTGACGTTATAGCCGGCGGGCATCTTGTGATAGCAAAAATGAGAGCGTCCGATCCTTTTCAGGCCCTACAAACAATAATAAATTTTGGTGTTGAACCTTACATTGTATACAGCAATACAATTGCGGCGGTGTCTCAGCGATTAATGAGAAAGATTTGTATCGGATGCAGGGACAGTTATAAAGCAAGTCCTGAAATAGTAAGCATGCTGGGAGGCACGGCTGACAAAGAAGTCATATTGTACAAAGGAAGGGGCTGCGCCGCTTGCGCGGGCACGGGATACAAAGGCAGAACCGCTGTATTTGAAATGCTTTCAATCAACGACAAGATAAAAGAAATGCTTGTTGCAAAGGAGCCGCAGAAAAAAATTAAGGAAGAAAATTTAAAATCAGGTCTTAAATCAATAAAGGAATATGCGCTGTTAAAACTTCTTCAGGGCACCACAACCCTTGAAGAGTATATGAAAATTAATTGATAACGGGGATAACATGAAAAAAATTGCTTTAATAACTGTTGTTATTGCTTTGCTTGCCGTACCGGCAATGGCGGAGCTTGTTTATTTTCATCTTAATGTTCAAGGGGGAAATGTAACTGCGGGCGGGGAAACGGCGGTCACTATAACAGCAAGAGATGCGGGAAACAATTTGTTTGCCGCATACAACGGCACCGTAACGCTTACCGCTGAAACGGGGGACTGTGTTTTTAAAGAAACGGGAACGCGTTCAAGCGGTGTGTTTAATGCGGGACAATGGACGGGAATTATGATATTAAAAGGCGCTCAGCTTTTAAATACTATTACCGTAACAGACGCATCCGGTGCAACGGGCCAGGCGCAAAAAAATGTTATTCACGGGCCGCCTGCAAGTTTTCAGATACTTACGGAAGGCCAGCAGGCGGAGCCCGGCACGGCAACCGGTTACACGGGAAGCCCGGTTGCCCTTTTTACATATATGCCCGTTTATGTAACCGTAACAGCGGTGGATGCCTATTATAACAGAATTACCACAACCGCAATGATGCCTGATGCAAGGCTGTTTTTTACTTCGCCAAGCACAATAACACCTTCAGGTTTTCAGTCTCTTACCGCGACTGCTTTGCCGGGTTCAATTGTATTCACATTAACGGCTCAGCCTGTTCCTGATATAGCCAATAATTACGGCATTACGGCAAGGAATTCAACTTTTTCAACCGAAACGACAGTGACAAGGTATTTTGTAACCCAGAATACATATTATCTGTGGCCGGATATTAACGGTGTGACATATACTGCATCTGAAATACCTGTAAGGGCGGGAACTCCGTTTGACGTTACAATAAAAGCTTCCCATTATCCGAGGGAACAGGGTCAGGACAAGATATATGAAAGCTGGGATAAGCCCGTAAGCATCAAAGCGGTTAAATATAATAACATACTTCAGGAAGCGCTTCCTATTCCAACCACGCCCATAGCTATGTCGCTTGGAAGAGGTTTTACAACGGGCACTTATACAAAAACGGACAGGATAAGGATAATGCCTGTTTTTGACCAGCTGTATCCAAATAACAATCCCGGGGATGCTTATGTAACCAAGACAGCATCGGACATTGTTCAGGTTTATGCAGCGGCGCCTGTAACTTTCACGGTATCTTCCGATAAGAAACAGCTTTTGCCGGGACAAACCGCAATAATTACCGTTAATGTATTCGACGCTTACGCTAACCGCGTGTCAAGGACAGCCGTTAATTTCAGCGCAAGCACAGGCTCATCTTGTTTGTCGGCTTCAACCGCAATTACAAGTGATTATGACTATGCAAATGAAGGTTCCGGCGGTACTGCCCAGATTATATTTACCGCTCCTGATATGGCGGGGAATTCAGCGGTTGTAACCGCGGCTGTTCCGGGTGTTGGCAGCGCGGATATTGTGATTGAACTGGTTTCCTCGCTCGGGTCCGGTGAGAAAAATAAGGTTAAAAACACACCAAATCCGTTTAATCCTGAAAAAGGCGGCACTGTAATAGGTTATTATCTTGAAGAAGACAGCAGTGTCTCGATGAAACTTTACAATGCCTTTGGAGGTTTGGTCTGGAGCAGGGATTTTGAAAAAGGTAAAGATTATGCCAAAGCTGGTCCTCAGGAATATTTATGGGACGGTAAAACAGACGGGAAATTTACCGTAGGCGTTGGTTTATATACTCTTAAAATTACGGTTGAAAACAGTAAAGGTAAATATACTGTTACGAGAAAAATTGCAGTGAAAAAATAGGTTTCCATCAACCGGCGGTTCTGTTATATAAAACCTAATTTTATTAAATGTTGAATTTGGCAAATCTTTAATTTATAATTATTAATACGTTTTAACAAAAAACAGAACTTTTTTTTTGTTATGTTGTCAAAACGATTAAATTTAATTTATGGAGTGAATATATGTTATCGCGAAAAAAGCAGATTATCAATGCTGTAATTATAATTTTAACTTTGGCTTTAAATTCTCTGCTTTTTGCAAATGCAAGAGTAATTTCATTTACAATGAATCCTCCTGCGCCCACTTTTGGTCAGGAAGTGACTGTTAATGTTGAATATTGTGCCCAGTTGTATGTAAACAATCAAATGGCAATGGCATTCAGCACAAGCCCCACATTGCTTAATGCGGGTTTATCGGGTGTTGGACAGGTGTTTGTTATTTCTGAAGCGGGCTTGGATGTGCCAACATCAAAACCTTCGCTTACTCCTGGAGGAGCCATAGACTATCTTGCAAACACTCAAAACGGCTGGATAGCAACGCCTCCGTGCCAGGATTGTCAGCCACAGGGAGGGCAGTATTATAATAAGACTTTTGTTGTCCATGTTCCTCCTGCTGATTATTTCCCCGGATGTACAAATAACAATCTTTATCTTCATATTGGTTTTAAGGACAACAATATGAACGAGGGTGAATGGCATACTTTGGGAGCGTGTGAAACAGAAAGCTTGTCCTGGACTATCCCCGTGTTTACGCCGGATTTTACAATTCATAAAAATGCCGAGGGCGTAATTCAAAATGTCGGCGACCTTGTTTTGTTTTCTATAGATTACGATTATCAAAACGGGCCTCTTACAATAACTGACAACATACCCGGCGGGGGTAATCTTGAACTTGTATCCGTTGGACCGTCAACAATAGCTGGCGGAAGTGTAACCCATCCGGGTGTGGGCGCAACTTCAGGTACTGTCACATGGACTCTGGCAAACAGAACCGGATTAAGAGGAAATGCCGTAGGTACCGTATGGATGCTGTTAAGAGTGAAAAATCCGATTCCCGCAGGAACCAACATAACCAACACCGCAACAGGAAATATGTCGGGAACAATAAAAAACAGCTCAATAACGATTACCGCAGGCGCCGCAATGCTTACTATAAGGAAAACACAAAGTGAGAGTGTTGTAAATTTGGGAGAAAATATAACATATTATCTTGAATATGAGATTAATGGTCTTGCATTGCAGTCTTACAGACCTTTTGATGATATTGCTCTCGGAACATACACAGCAACTCCGCCGCCGGGTTTTGATTTTATGCCGCAGGGCGGTACAAACGGAACATGGTATATTGAAGACCCATGCGGTACGGGAGACAGGGTAATAAGGGGAGATTCCGGAACGTCACAATATCCGGCTCTTTTGTTAAATGGAGCTGATGCAACTTTTTGTAATGGCGGTATTGTTCAGACAGACGCAATGATTGGCTACGGGACAGGAACATACGAAGGTTCTGATGCGCTTGTAATTATAAGGCATAACGGGCTTACGGGAACAAGTTCAAAATTATACGGCGTTCTTTTATCTGTTGATGACGCGCCCGGACCTGCGGGAACATTCGTTAAGTTTCAAAAATGCGCAGGCGGTAGCTGCAGCTGGCCTGCGGGTTCTGCGATACCGCATATATTGTCAAGCAAATGGTACAGGGTAAAAGTAGTTGTAAACTCGGGCTCTCCTTATACGTTTAATATAAAGGTTTGGCCAAAAGGAGATCCTGAACCAACAGGGTATACTTTGACGTATACAGACCCAAATGGTGCTGCTGATGGAATGGATTGTGGTGCTGCAACATGGAGGCCGGGTTTTGGACAGCAGGGCGGAGATTACGGAGACCCTCAGGACAGTTATAATAATTTTGTAATTTACCAGCCAAGAACAGTGTCTGATGCCCATATTTATGACACTGTGCCGACAGGCATAACCTATGTCGGCGCTTCAACACTACCGAATTCAACCGCGGGGGGAGTATTACGCTGGGATATTGGTTCTATATCAAACCAGTCAGGAACTTATACATGGTGGGGTGTTGTTAATGCCTGTTCCACCATTACAAATCAGGCATTCATTGACGGCGCCAATCAGGCCCCTGTTTATTCAAATTATGTATATGCACAGGTTATATGCGGAACACCCACACCCACAATTACATTAACATCAACCCGTACAAGCACAAGCACCATGACACCATCTCCTTCTTCAACGCCCACAAGAACATCAACACCCACAAATACTGTAACGCCTACGGCAACGATGACAAGAACGCCAACTGATTCGCCGTCGCCGTCGCCTTCAAATACAAACACCCAGACTGCAACTCCCACGGCAACACAGACAATATCATTTACATCAACGCCCACAAGAACATCAACAGCAACTTCAACGCAGTCAAACACATCAACGCCAACCAGAACGCCCACAGCCACAATTACGGAAACTCTTTGGGAGTCAATGACAATAACGCCCACAAACACGCCTACAAGAACCGTCACGCTTACCGCGACAACAACAATTACTTATACAAGCACACCCACTGCAACACCCACATTTACAATTACCGTTACCAGAACAGACACTCCCACAAATACTGCAACGCCAACAATAACCCTGACTTACTGGGAGTCAATGACAGTAACGCCCACAAACACGCCTACATCAACCATAACTTTTACGGTCACTGTCACAAATACACCTTCTTCAACGCCCACTTTTACGGCAACCAGAACGGTTACATCAACTGTAACCGATACGCCTCAAAATACCGCAACCAATACGCCTACAAGCACACCCACGGCAACTATTACGGTTACGGCAACCCCGTCTTCAACTATGACGGCAACAAGGACCATAACGCTTACTGCGACAGAAACCATAACTTTTACAATTACTTGGACAATTACCGAAACAATAACACCTACCGATACGCCTACGGTAACCGAAACCAACACTCCCACATCAACGGCTTCTCCGACGCCAACAATAACACCCACGCTTCCGCCGTTCCCGTATGTGATAACAATAGGGGTATATAACTCGGCCGGCGAACTGGTAAAAATAATCGCGCATCAAAGAGCAACCGATATGATGAGTGCTGTGGAGTTCAAGGATCAAAACGGCGCCGGTGTAAGCACGGTATCAACAGGGCAGATCCTGAAAATATATATACCCGGAGTTGAAACAGAGCAGACAATCGGGCAGGGTTATTCCGTATTTGACTGGGCTCTTAGCAACGACGCAAGCCAGGTAATTACAAGCGGCGCATATTATATTAAGGTTGAACAAAAAGACGAATACGGGCATGTTAATGTGCTTGTAAAAGACATACAGGTAATGAAAGTTGAACAAAGCGTTGAACTTATTATTTATAACAGCGCGGGTGAAATAGTAAGGAACATTAAGAAGTTTAATAATGTCAACACAACAAGACTGGATCTTAAAATTGACGATATGCTTGTAATTGAAAAAGGAACCCCCATAGCCCTTAATTATGGGCCGAATGTCGGTGATTTTATTCTTTGGGACGGACTTAATAATGAAGGCAGGGCGGTTACAAGCGGCACTTATGAAGTTCAGGTTGTGGTTAAGTCCGGAGTCGGGGATACTGTTGAGGCGTCAAAAACGGTTATAATACTTTATGAAAGCAAAAAATTCCTTGAAGATATAATTGTTGCGCCAAATCCTGTTGAAAAAGCAAAACATAAGAGAGTTATAATAGGATGGAAGATAAACGGAGATCCGATGTGGATGACATCATACAGGGGTCATTGTACGGTTAAAATATATTCCGTTAATGGCGAGCTTGTAAGAAGCCTGCAGAGCAGGATAGAAAACAACGGTGTTGAATGGGATTTAAGGACATCAAGCGGAACTGCTGCCGCGCAGGGTTATTATTCAATCCTTATTGAGGCAAAGGGAGCAGACGGTCAAATTGACAGGAAATTCGCTAAAATGGCAATAAAATAAGTTAATTGTTAAACAAAAGGCCGGTACTTTTTAAAGTTACCGGCCTTTTTTATTTATAAAATTATTAAAGAAATTACAAAAAAATACGATAATAAATTATGAAAGCAAAGCATTTTATGTTACAGTTGACATAATAATTACTTTTATGTAAAATTTAAGCCTGATTAATTTTGCGGAACTTTTTTTGGCAATTTTATGTCTAAATGGATATAAATTTAAAAAACCCGGCAGGGTGAAAAAATGAAAAAATATTTAAGCAGGGTTCTTACAGCAGTTCTTATTTTGACACTTACTGTGGCTGTATATGCCGCATACCCTAATATTACAAGTGTTACCATGGTTCCTCCAAACCCGACTTTTGGTCAGGTTGTAACAATCACGGTTAATTATTGCGGTCAATTGAATCAGGCTCATCATATAGCAATCGCAATCAGCACCAGCCCTGTGTTTGAGGACGCGCGAATTTCAGGAGCAGGCCAGGTATTTGTTGTAAGCAAACTTGGCATAGATGTTCCGTCACCAAGACCCGGTACAAACACATCCCCGCAAATAGGATGGGAAGCAAATCCAAATCCGGGTGGCGGAACCCCTACTTGCCCCACTTGCGGACAAAGCTCAAATGATGGAATGGCTTTTACAAAGCAATATGTTGTACACGTGCCAGATGCAACAAGTTATCCTGGCTGTAATTTAAATAATCTTTATCTGCATGTAGGGATGCAAGACAATCAGCTTGGAGCGTCGGAATGGCATACGCTTTCCTGCGCGGGACAGAAAAAGTCATTGACATGGGCAATAGGTTTAAGACCTGCTGATTTTACAATACATAAAAGGGCTGAAGGTGTTATTCAGGACCCGGGAGACCTTGTTTTATTTTCAATAGATTACGAATATGCAAACGGTCCGCTTACAATAACTGATGCCATACCCAATTCAAATCTTGAACTTGTATCATGGGGGCCTACTTCAATAGTAGGAGGTTCGGTATTTTCGCCGGGTGTCGGCGCAACAAGCGGAACTTTGACATGGGTTCTTCCCAATAAAACAGGGCAAACGGGCAGCGCAAACGGTTCTGTCTGGATGCTGTTAAGGGTAAAAGCGGGCTCAACGCTTGCGCCGGGCAATGTTATAAATAACACCGCTACAGGCAATATGAACGGCAATATAAAAAATGCAACAACTAGCATTGTTGTCGGTCAGGCTGTAATAACACTTACCAAATCGCAAAGCGACAGCGCTGTGCCTCAGGGAGACAGGATAACTTATTATCTTGAATATCAAGTAAACGGTTCCAAACTTGTTGTTTATCAGCCTTTTGACGATATTTCCGGAACATATACAGGCGGAGCCGCGCCTCCGGGCTGGGATGTGACTCTTGAAGGCGGAGCCGCGGGTACATGGACTATTACGGATAACTGTGGAACGGGAGACAGAATTATAACCGGTTCAGGCTCAAATGATGAATATCCTGCAATGGTATATACAAATTATAATTTCTGCACAGGTATAATTGTAACGGATGTTTACATTGACCCGGGTGGCGGTACAACAGGGACAGGTTATGAAGGCTCGGACGCCCTTGTTGTTATAAGAAGCAATGGTCTTGACAATGCTGCCGGAGCAGCATACGGATTTGCTTTGTCAATTGATGAATTTATCGGTACAAACAGCGACGGAAGTATTGGTTTCCAGCGCTGTGATCCTGGCGGATGTATATGGCCTTTGTCAAACAACTCAATAGCAATAACAGGAAACAAATGGTACAGAGTTAAGATAGAGGCGACATCGGCATATTCTTTTAGAGCAAAAGTATGGGGAAAAGGAGACCCTGAACCTGCAGGCTGGATGATAACATGGACAGACCCATCTCCGCCGGCAGGATTGTCATGTGCTAATGCCCGATATGCAGGATTTGGGCAGCAATCAGGCGCAAACGGAACAACAAAAGACAGTTATAATAATTTCCTTATTTATGAACCGAGGACATCTGCAAACACATATGTATATGACACAATTCCTTCCGTAATTACAAGCCCGGGAGGTCTTGGCTCTCCGACGATTTTAGGCGTAAGAATCAGTTGGAATCTTGGAAGTATTTTTAATGCAGGCGGAACATTAACTTGGTGGGGAACTGTTAACGGATGCGACCCGATAACAAATGTGGGCGCCATAGACGGAGATGATCCGATCGTTCCGGTTTTGTCAAACCAAACTGTACTTACCCCGATTTGCCCTGATCCTCGTTCGAGTATTACAAAAACAGCTGTACCAAGTATGGGTGCAATAGGAACAACCGTAACATATACAATAGCTTACCAAAATGTCGGTACAAGAGATATTATACCTTTTACTGTATATGATTCTATACCTCCTTATATAACATTCATTGCAGCAATAACTCCGGGAAGCACAAATGGTGCAGGATATGTCCGCTGGGACTATCCTTCTCTTGCTGTTGGCGCTTCGGGCACGGTTTCCTGGTATGGAGTAATAAATTCACTGCCTTATGTGCCTTTCCTTGAAAGGGAAATTTTTGCCTATATTATTGAACGTAATATTTTTAAAACGAAAGAAGGCATATAAAATGAAGTTTATGAAGACCGCAAAAAAGATTTTGATAACAGTTGCTGTTTTTGCTGTTTTTGCGGCTTCTTCATTTGCTGCAATTACAATAACTTCCGCCCAGAGCATTAAAGGAAATTGTTTTACCGCGGGGCAGGACCTTACAATAACAATCAATGCTTCTCACAGTGTTGCCTGGGCCTCTTTGAGAGCACTTGTTGTGGCTTCAAGCGATGCAACTTTGGATTACAATAATAATTCGGGTGTACCTGATGAATGTTTGTGGGGTCTTGTTTCAGCCTCGGGAAATCCGCCTGATAATACACCTCCGTGGCAGTCAAATGCAATACTTGCAGCCGGTACCGCGTCTGGAGCATCAGTGACAGGGTATCAATTGGTTGTTCCTGTTCCTGCAGGGTATACACTCAACGGTCCCAAGAGGTTCTTCGTTATAATAGGTACTTCCAGTTCCGCGCTTGAATTGGGGCAGTATTATTCAACCTCTTTTGAACAGACTTCTATATTGCTTAATGAGTGTTCGCTTGATACCGCAACAGCCACGCCAACAATAACTCCGACATTATATGCAATATGGAACTGTGCGTGGGGCAGCTGGGGAAATCAAAGCTGTGCGCCGGTTGAACTTCAGGTTGTAACCAATACAAATACTCCTACAAGAACCCCAACCCCTACATCAACCCAGACAATGACCGCAACTCCAACCAGAACAAGCACTGAAACATCAACACAGACTATGACTTCGACCCCGACGCGCACTTCGACCCCGACAATTACAATAACACTTTGGGAGTCAATGACAATAACGCCGACTAACACTCCCACGCCGACTTTTACGCAAACCAGCACGGTTACTTTTACGGCAACTGAAACAATAACATACACATCAACGCCTACCGCAACGCCAACCAGCACGATAACCGTTACAAATACATATACACCTACTGTTACATTAACACCTATATTTTCATCAACCAATACGCCTACGGCAACCCCCACAGCAACAGTTACAATAACTTTTACAAATACTCCAACTGCAACGCCCACAAGCACTGTGACAAATACCGCAACGCCATCCACGACATTTACAATTACATGGACAATAACGGAAACGGTTACGCAGACAAGCACGCCTACTGTAACAGAGACAGCAACTCCAACAAGCACGGCATCGCCCACGCCCACAATCACTCCAACGCTGCCGCCATTCCCGTATGTAATAACAATAGGTGTTTACAATTCTGCGGGTGAATTGGTGCGCACTGTTGCTCATACAAGGACATCAGCCATTGCAATGGAAATGAAACTTGTTTCAAACAACACAGAGACAGAGATAGTCACATCATATTATCCGCTTACGATTATACTGCCGGGTGTTGAAACTCCGGATTCAATCGGGCTTGGAAGCACATCTTTTGATTGGAATACAGTAACCGACGGATTACAGGGGATAGGAAACGGAATTTATTATCTTAAACTGGAACAAAAAGACGAGTATGGACATATAAATGTTTTGATTGAGGAAATTCAGGTTTTAAGGCACGAGCAGTATGTGGAGCTTCGTGTGTTTAACAGTGCCGGAGAACTTGTTAGAACGATAAGAGAACAAAAACCCGCAAAATTGTCAAATGTGGCCCTTAAAGTTATATGCAATAATAAAGCGGGAGAAGTTGTTGGCATAAATAAAGACGGAACATCTCAAATTACCGTTAAATACGGCGAGGATACATCAGACTTTATTGTATGGGACGGTAAAAATGCCGCCGGAATGACGGTTTCCAGCGGAACCTATGAAATGCAGGTAATAATTGTTACGCCTGACGGAAGAAGCATACAAAGCAGTAAAAGTGTTATCATACTTAATGAGGGAAATAACTATCTTGAGGAAGTTAAGGCATATCCGAATCCTTATGTGGGCAAAAGCAGAAGTTTTATTACCATAGCATGGAAAGGAAAGGATAATAAAATTCCGTATGGTGATGCTGTAATAAGCATATATAATGCGGCTGGTGAATTGATAGCAAGGTTAACCGAAGATGCATCAAAGCTTTCCGTTAAATGGAATATGAAAACAGCGGGTGGAGATAATGTGTCACAGGGATATTATATATGTGTTGTTGAATTGAAGAATAACGAAGGATATCTGGACAGAAAATGGATCAAAATTGCCGTGAAGGATAAAAAATAAAAATATTGAAAATTTGTTTTTAAACGGTCTTTTTTTAAAAAATCCCTAAAAAAATGTTGACACCCGTGTGTTTTTTTGATAAATTTTAAGCTCACGTATTTTTTTGGATTTAGAAAAACAGGGAAATCCTAAAAAATAAAGGTGTTTTTTGGCCGCGTAAAAATCGGCGCACAGAATAAGTGCGCTATTTTTGCGCTTTTTTGCGTTATCGTGAAGCAGAGCGCGTTTAATTACGCGCCCGCGTAGCTCAGGTGGTTAGAGCGCGTCCTTGGTAAGGACGAGGCCATCGGTTCAACTCCGATCGCGGGCTCCAGACAATAAAAAATAAATTGAAATAAAAATAATTTTAGGAGGCCCTAAAATGGCAAAAGAAAAATTTGAGAGAACAAAACCGCACGTAAACGTGGGAACGATAGGACACGTTGACCACGGGAAGACGACATTGACGGCGGCATTAACCAGCGTATCAGCGGCGCACGGGCTGGCGAGATATGTACCGTATGATGAAGTTGCGAAAGCGTCAGAGTCACAGGGAAGAAGAGACGCGACGAAGATATTGACGATAGCGACATCGCATGTAGAGTATTCATCGGCGACAAGGCATTATGCGCACGTGGACTGTCCTGGACATGCGGACTATGTAAAGAACATGATAACCGGAGCTGCGCAGATGGACGGGGCGATACTGGTAGTATCGGCGGTAGACGGGCCGATGCCGCAGACGAGGGAGCACATACTGCTTGCGCGCCAGGTAGGAGTGCCGTATATAGTGGTATTTTTGAATAAGATAGACATGGTGGAAGACAAGGAAATGATAGACCTTGTTGAAGAAGAAGTAAGGGATTTGCTGAAGAAGTATGAATTCCCCGGGGACAAGACGCCTGTGATAAGGGGATCGGCGTTTAAGGCGTTAAATGATCCGAAGGGGCCTGATGCAAAGCCGATACTTGATTTGATAGCGGCGCTAGACACATGGGTACCGGAGCCAAAGAGGGATATAGACAAGCCGTTTATGTTGGCGGTTGAAGATGTATTTTCGATAACCGGGCGCGGTACGGTTGTAACGGGAAGGATAGAGAGAGGTAAGATAAAGGTAAACGAGGAAGTGGAGATAGTAGGGCTGAGGGAGACGAAGAAGACGGTTGTAACCGGGGTTGAAATGTTCAGGAAGCTGCTTGATGAAGGGCAGGCCGGTGACAATGTAGGATTGCTGTTAAGAGGCATAGAAAAGAACGAAGTTGAAAGAGGTCAGGTGCTTGCGAAACCCGGAAGCATAAAGCCGCACAAGAAGTTTAAGGGGCAGGTATATGTACTGACGAAAGACGAAGGAGGGCGACATACGCCGTTCTTTAACAATTATCGTCCGCAGTTTTATTTCAGGACGACAGACGTAACGGGAAGCATAAAGCTGCCTGCTGGAGTTGAGATGGTAATGCCGGGCGACAACGTGACAATGGATGTTGAACTTATAACACCGATAGCGATGGAGAAGGAACTGCGCTTCGCGATTCGTGAAGGCGGCAGGACGGTAGGTTCCGGTGTTATTACGGAAATAACAGAATAACAGAATAACAGACGAGAGAAGGATAAATAATGAGAGAGATAATAACCATAGCATGTTCCGAATGTAAAAGAAGGAACTATGTACAGACAAAAAATAAAAAACTTCACACGGAAAAACTTGAAGTGAAGAAATATTGTAAGGCATGTAAGAAACATACATTGCACAAGGAAACAAAGTAATACGGGAAAAGAGACCAGCTGAATAATACGCAGGCCAATAGCTCCAATTGGTAGAGCTGCGGTCTCCAAAACCGCGCGTTGCAGGTTCGAATCCTGCTTGGCCTGCCATTGAAATGAAGTTTCCAAAAGCAATGTAAGTAATATGAAATAAAGGAGAATACATGAACAAGTTGATGGAGTTCTTTAAAGTATCGTGGCAGGAACTTAAAAAAGTTCAGTGGCCCGGCAGGAAAGAAATAGTGGCGTCAACCATTATAGTTCTTCTTGTGGGTATGTTCCTTATGATATATATTGGAATAATTGATTTCGGCCTTAATAAGGCTGTGAAATTTATTTTCAGGTAAGGTGACGCATGGCGCCAAGATGGTATGTAATAAGCACATATGCCGGACAGGAAAATCAGGTTAAAGAGAATCTTGAACAAAGAATAGCAACATATAATCTTAATAAAAAAATAACCCAGGTTATTATTCCGTCCGAGAATGTAACGGAGATAAAGAAAAAGAAGAAAGTTGTAAAGAACAGAAAGTTTTTTCCGGGATATGTAATGATTGAAATGGATGTTGATATAGACAGCGAAGAAGGGAAAGAAATCCTTTATATACTGCGTAATACTCCCAAAGTTACCGGATTTGTGGGAACAAAATCAAGGCCTATACCTCTTTCTGAAAATGAGATTAAGGACATAATGGACCTTATGGAAGACAGAAAGAAGAAACCTCGTATGGCCAGCTATTTTGATGAAGGAGAACACGTAAAGATTACGGATGGTCCTTTTATGAATTTCAACGGGGTTGTTGAAGAAGTAAATCCTGAACGCGGAAAAATGAAAGTGATAGTTACAATATTCGGAAGGCCTACGCCGGTTGAGCTTGAATTCGGCCAGGTTGAGAAGATAGTATAATCAGGCAAAGGAGAAAGATATGGCACCAAAAGGCAAGAAGTTAATTACACAGGTAAAATTGCAGATAACGGCCGGGAAGGCCAATCCGGCACCTCCGGTAGGTCCTGCACTTGGTCAGCATGGCGTAAATATTATGGCTTTTTGTAAGGAGTTTAATGACCGAACAAAAGACAAGGGAGACCTTGTGCTGCCGGTGGTTATTGACATCTTTGAAGACAGAAGCTTTACTTTTATCTTAAAGACGCCTCCTGTACCGGTTTTGTTGAAAAAAACTGCGGGAATTGTTCAGGGCAGCTCAACGCCGAACAAGGTCAAAGTGGCGAAAATAACAAAAAAACAGGTTGAAGATATAGCAAAACTTAAAATGCCGGATCTTAATTGCACAAAATTGAGTTCGGCCATGAAAATGGTTGAGGGAACGGCCCGTAATATGGGTATTTTAGTTGAAGATTGATTAATTGATTATAAGGAGAAGCAAAATGCCAAAAATAGCAAGTAAAAGGCACAGAGCCTTACAGAAGTTGGTTGAGCCGGGAAAACTCTATGAAGTAGAGGAAGCGGTAAAAATTCTTAAAGCCGGTGCAACCGCAAAATTTGATGAGTCCATAGAAATTTCGGTTAATCTTGCAAAAAAACCTGTTCAGGCTGAACAGCAGATTCGTTCCACAATTTCTTTGCCGAACGGCACCGGGAAAAAAGTTCGTGTTGTTGTGTTTGCAAAGGGAGAAAAGGAAAAAGAGGCGGAAGCGGCCGGAGCTGATGCGGTTGGAGCCGAAGATTTGATTGAAAAAATAAAAGGCGGATGGCTTGATTTTGATGTTGCAATAGCCGCCCCTGATATGATGAAGGAAGTCGGAAAACTTGGAAAGATACTTGGCACAAAAGGGTTAATGCCAAATCCAAAATCAGGAACAGTTACCATGGAAGTTGGAAAGGCTGTAAAAGAGTTTAAAGCCGGTAAAGTGGAATTTAGAAACAACAAGGAAGGTGTTGTTCAGGTTTTGATTGGCAAAGCTTCCTTTTCCGAACAGGCGATAGCCGAAAATATTACGGCTTTTCTTAAAATGTTTTTTAAACTTCCCGCACTGGCGACAAAGGGCCAGTACGTGAAAAGCGTATATGTTTCCACGACAATGGGCGTGGGGCTTCCTTTGAATTTTAAGAAGTTAATGTAAAGAGGTGTGAAAATGTCTGAAAACAGAAAGAAAAAAGAACTTGCAGTAAAGGAAGCTATAGCTAATTTTAAGGAATCTCCGGGAATTATTATTACGGATTTTCAGGGATTAACAGTTGAAAAAATGAATAAGTTGAGGCGTGAACTTGAAAAAGTTGGCGCTGTTTACAAAGTTATAAAGAATACCGTAAGCAAGAAAGTGCTTGCGGAACTTAATATTAACGGAGGGCTTAAAGAACTTTTTACCGGTGTTACCGGTATAGTTTTTGCAAAAGAATATGTGTCAGCCATAAAGGTATTAAAAGCTTTTGAAAAAGACAGCGAAGAAAAGTTTAAAATTAAAGGCGGATATCTTGACAGCAAGTCTTACTCTCTGTCTCAGATAACTGAAATAAGCAAGTTGTCAAGCAAGGAAGAACTTATTGCGAAACTTGTATTTATGCTTAATCAGCCTGTTGTTAAATTTGTGCGTCAGCTTTCAAAACCCAAAGCTGATGTTGTTTATGTTTTAAACGCCGTTAAAGGCAAAAAATAATAAAAAAACCAATGGAGGTGTAATACTATGGCAATGACGAAAGAGGATTTTATCAAGGAAATTGAATCCATGACGGTGCTTGAGCTTAATGAGCTTGTTAAAGCGCTGGAGGAGAAGTTTGGCGTATCAGCCGCCGCTCCCGTTATGGTGGCCGGAGCTGCGGGTGCAGCTGCCGGTGCTGCAGCTCCTGCAGCGGAAGAAAAAACATCTTTTGATGTAATTCTTACAAGCGCAGGCGACAAGAAAATTCAGGTTATAAAAGTTATGAGAGAGCTTACAAACCTGGATCTTAAGACTGCAAAAGAAATAGCAGACGGCGCTCCTAAACCAATCAAAACCGGTGTCACAAAAGAAGAAGCCGCAACGATGAAAGCAAAAATTGAAGAACAGGGCGGAGTGGTTGAAATTAAGTAATTACGTCAGTCTTCAGATATCACACTACAGGCCTGCGGTTAATCAATATTAACCGCAGGCAGTAGTATTTTAACGGGTAATAAGGACCAAAATTCCGAACAGGAAGGGGAATTATGGCAAGAATAAAACATAAAACCGAGATTGACGAAGTTCTGGATATTCCTGATTTGATGGATATACAGAAGAAATCATATAAAGAATTCCTGATGCTTGACAAACCCGCTGATCAAAGAAAAAATCAGGGGCTTCAGGAAGTGTTTAACAGTGTTTTTCCGATATCTGATTATAACGGAATTTATACGCTTCAGTTTGTTGGTTATGAATTCGGCAAACCCAAACATGAAGTTGAAGAATGCATACAAAGAGGCGAAACATATGCGGCGCCTATTAAGGGAATTTTCAGGCTTGCAATAAAAGAAAAGAACGAAAAAACAGGAGAGATGGAATTAAAAGAAGCGCCTGAGCAGGCAGTCCATCTTTGTGATATACCTCTGATGACAGAAAGAGGCACATTTGTAATTAACGGCGCTGAAAGAGTAATCGTATCCCAGCTGCATCGCTCGCCGGGTGCAAGTTTTGAAGAGGAAGAAGAAGCCGAGGGTTTGTTTGGAATACCCATGTTTGTTGGCAGAATAGTTCCTTACAGAGGAACTTGGCTTGAGATAGAATATGACGCCAACGATATTACATATGCAAAGATAGATCGTAAAAAGAAATTTTATGTAACGACTTTTTTAAGAGCTCTTGGATACGGCAAAACGGAAGAAATACTTGAAATTTTCTTCAAAAGAAAAACGGTTGATGCGGATGACAGGGAACTTTCAAAACAAATAGCATTTGAAGATGTTATTGAAAAAACATCGGGTGAAGTTATTGTTGAAGCGGGCATGCCGCTGACAAAGGAAATAGTGTCCAGAATCAGGGAACTGAACATTAAAAAAGTTGTTTGTGTTGATTGGGATGAGGAAAATCCGTATATCAACATACTTAAGACAATAAAAAAGGACAGTATTAAGTCTGAACAGGAAGCGCTCATTGAAATATACAGAAAGATGCGTCCGGGAGAACCTGCAACACTGAACGGCGCAAAACTGCTTTTTAAAAATCTTTTCTTTGATTCGCGCAGATATAATCTTGGAGTGGTTGGGAGATATAAGCTTAACAAAATACTGGGACTTAATAAAGATAAAAGCGATAAAGTTCTTACCAAAGAAGATATCATAGAAGTAATTAAGCGTTTTTACGAAGTGAACAAAGATGAAACCAAAAAGACCGATATAGACCATCTGGGAAACAGGCGGGTAAGAGCTGTAGGCGAGCTTGTTGAAAACCAGTTCAGAGCGGGGCTTGTGCGTGTTGAAAAGATGATCAGGGAAAGAATGACGATTATTGACATGAAGAATGCAATTCCCGCAAATTTGATAAATCCAAAACCTCTTATCGCCGCGATTAAAGAGTTTTTTGGAAGCTCGCAGCTTTCTCAGTTTATGGATCAGGTAAATCCGCTTGCGGAACTTACCCATAAACGCAGAATATCTGCATTGGGGCCGGGCGGGCTTAACAGAGAAAGGGCGGGATTTGAAGTTCGCGACGTTCACTTTACCCATTACGGAAGACTTTGTCCAATTGAAACTCCGGAAGGACAAAATATAGGTCTTATCACTTCGCTTGCAACATATGCAAGAGTGAATGATTATGGATTTATTGAAACGCCTTACAGAAAAGTAAAAAACGGCAAAGTGACTGAGGAAGTTGAATATCTTACTGCGGACAGGGAAGATGAGTTCAAAGTCGGGCCCGCGGATGTTCAAACCGATGACAAAGGAAATATTACACAGGATGTTGTTCTTGCGAGATTTTTGGGAGACTATATTTTGGTTGATGCGAAAGAAATTGATTATATAGATGTTTCCCCTAAACAGGTTGTTTCTGTGGCGGCTTCATTAATACCTTTCCTTGAACATGATGATGCAAACAGAGCGCTGATGGGATCCAACATGCAGCGACAGGCAGTTCCTCTTCTTATGACAGAATCTCCGACTGTCGGCACCGGAATGGAGCACAAGGCCGCAGTTGATTCCGGAAGGGCTATAACCGCAAAAAATTCCGGAGTTGTTGCCTATGCCGATGCTGATGTTATTATAATTAAAACGGAAAGAGAAGGGGCAACACTTAAAGACAAGCTTGATATTTATGATCTTAAAAAATTCAGAAGGACAAATCAAGACACAACAATAAATGAAAAGCCGAGAGTCGTTAAAGGTCAAAAAGTAAAAAAAGGAGAGGTAATAGCGGACGGGTCTTCCATGGATCACGGAGAATTGGCTCTTGGAAAAAATGTTTTGGTTGCTTTTATGCCTTGGAACGGATACAACTACGAAGACGCGATTGTTATATCCGAGAATCTTTTAAAAAGGGACACATTTACTTCGGTGCATATTGAAGAATACGAAGTGGAAGCGCGTGACACAAAGCTTGGACCAGAGGAAATAACCAGGGATATACCGAATGTATCCGAAGAGACACTTAAAAATCTTGATGCCGAAGGTATAGTGAGAATTGGCGCCAAGGTTAAACCGGGAGATATACTTGTGGGTAAGGTGACGCCGATATCAGGAAGCAATCTTACTCCCGAAGAGAAGCTTCTGAAGGCAATATTTGGAAGCAAAGCGGATAATGTTAAAGACACTTCGCTTCGAGTTCCGCCCGGTATAGAGGGGATAATTATTGATATTAAGATGTTCAGCCGCAAGGAACGCGGAAAGAAGAAAGGCAAAGAAGAGGAAAAGCTTGCCAAGTTCAAGAAAGATAAGGATAAAACAATAGAAGATCTTAACAGAATGTTGAAAGAAAATATTAAAGCCATTGAAGCGGATAAAAATTTAAGCAAAGAAGAAAAGGAAAGGCAGAAAGAGTTCGAACAGATTTATGTAAATTATATGGAAGAAAAATTGGAAGCCGAATACAGAGAGATGAAAAATCACAGAGGCGATGATCTGCCGCCCGGAGTAATAAAAATAGTAAAAGTTTTAATTGCCAAAAAGCGCAAAGTTTCTGTTGGAGACAAACTTTCGGGCAGACACGGAAACAAAGGCGTAATTTCAAAAGTAAATCCTGTTGAGGACATGCCTTATCTTGCCGACGGAACACCGGTTGATATTGTTTTAAATCCTTTGGGTGTTCCTTCGCGTATGAATGTCGGTCAGCTTCTTGAAACAAACTTGGGACTTGCGGGAAGAAAACTTGGCTTGAAATTTATGACACCCGTATTCAACGGAATGACAGAGTCTGAAGTTAAAGAATGGACCGCCAAAGCAGGCATAGATTCCGACGGAAAGTCTGTGCTTTATGACGGCAAAACAGGTCTTCCTTTTGCGCATAAAGTTACGGTTGGCGTCATGTATATGATGAAACTTGTTCATATGGTTGACGACAAAATTCACGCCCGTTCAATAGGGCCGTATTCGCTTATCACGCAGCAGCCGTTGGGCGGTAAAGCTCAATTTGGAGGACAGAGATTCGGGGAAATGGAAGTATGGGCGCTTGAAGCTTATGGTGCGGCTTACACGCTTCAGGAAATGCTTACTGTTAAGTCGGATGATGTTGAAGGCAGAAAGCGTTTGTATGAAGCTATTGTAAGAGGAAAGAATATTCCCGAACCCGGAATACCGGAGTCTTTCAATGTTCTTGTAAAAGAATTGCAGGGTCTTGGTCTTAATATAGAGCTTATCACAACAAAAAATAAGAAATTAAAAAAACAGTAAAGGAGGCCTTCTTAGATGGCGAAAAAGGAAAAGAAAAAAGAAAAGAAGGTTGCATCAGAAACTCCTGATAAAGAAAACATACAGATTAATTTAAGCGAATTGCTTAAAAAGCCGGAGGACATAAGGAAAGCCGAGATAGAGTTTAATGCAATAAGAATATCTATTGCTTCTCCGGAACTTATAAAGGAATGGTCCCATGGAGAAGTGAAAAAACCCGAGACCATAAACTACAGAACTTTTAAACCTGAATTTGAAGGGCTTTTCTGCGAAAGAATATTTGGCCCCCAAAAAGATTACGAGTGTGCCTGCGGTAAATATAAGAAACAGAGGTTTAAAGGCGTTGTTTGCGACAAGTGCGGAGTTGAAGTTACCGAGACAAAAGTAAGAAGAGAAAGAATGGGTCATATAGAGCTTGCGGTTCCTGTTGTTCATATTTGGTATCTTAAAGGAATACCAAGCAAATTGGCCTATCTTCTTAATATTTCCGCGAGAAATCTTGAACGTGTTATTTATTACGAAAATTATATTGTAATAGATCCCGGACCTGCGGAAGAAGCAAAAAAATATGAGCTTCTTACCGAAGATGATTATATAAGGCTTAAGGAAAAATATGGTGACGCCTTTGATGTCCGTATAGGCGCCGAAGCCATAAAAGCGCTTTTGCGTGAAGTTGATCTTGAAAAACTGGCAAAAGAATTAAGAAAAGAACTTCAAAGAACGGTATCTCTGCAAAAGAAAAAAGATATTATTAAAAGATTGAAAGTTGTTGAAGCTTTCCGTAAATCCATGAATAATCCTTTGTGGATGGTTCTTGATGTTCTTCCGGTTATTCCTCCGGAGTTAAGGCCTCTTGTTCAGCTTGACGGCGGAAGATTTGTTACGTCCGATTTAAATGATTTGTACAGAAGAATAATTAACAGAAATAACAGGTTAAAAAAATTAATAAGCATAAATGCGCCCGAATTGATTGTCAAAAATGAAAAACGCATGATTCAGGAAGCTGTTGATGCTCTGTTTGATAACGGCAGGAGAGGTCATCCTGTTCGCGGGGCCAGAAACAGGCCTTTGAAATCACTTTCGGACATGCTGAAAGGCAAGCAGGGACGCTTCAGACAAAATCTCCTGGGTAAACGCGTTGATTATTCCGGACGCTCTGTGGTTGTTGTTGGCCCGGAACTTAAACTTCATCAGTGCGGACTTCCGAAAAAAGTGGCATTGGAACTTTTTAAACCGTTTATTATAAATAAAGTACAGGAAATGGGATACACAATTAAATCAGCCAAAAAAATGGTTGAAAATGTAAGAGCTGAAGTTTGGGACATTTTGGAAGAGATTTTGGAAGATCATATGGTACTGCTTAACCGCGCTCCCACACTTCACAGACATTCAATTCAGGCTTTTGAACCAAGACTTGTTGAAGGAAACGCAATAACTTTGCATCCTTTGGTTTGCGGCGGATTTAACGCCGACTTTGACGGAGACCAGCTTGCGGTTCACGTTCCTCTTTCTTATGAAGCTCAGACAGAAGCCCGCATGCTTATGCTTTCGCCGCTTAACATTCTTTCTCCGTCAAGCGGAAAACCCATAATTGTGCCCAATCAGGATATTGTTTTGGGATTGTACTACCTTACAAAAGAAACCGGAAGACAGCCAAAGAAAAAACGTTCGTTCTTTTCGGAAGAAGAAGCAAAAATGGCTTACGACCACGGGATGATAGATCTTCATGAAATGATCGATGTTAAAATGAGGGGAAAGAGAATAGAAACGACGGTTGGCAGAATAATTTTTAATCAGATTCTTCCGACAATACCCGATAAGAACGGCAGAATAATGGAATTTGTAAATGAAAAGATGATTAAGAAACAAATTGTAAAATTAATAGGCATAATTTTTGAACGTTTTGGCAGCAAAGTGACGGCGGAAGTTCTTGATAAAATGAAGGAACTTGGATTCAGGCATTCTACGTTGGCGGGATTCACAATAGGAGTGGATGATTTAAAGATACCTGATGAAAAAACCGAACTTGTGAAGACGGCGGACAAAGAAACAAGGGAAATAAGAAAGCAATATGAAAGAGGTATTATTACTGATGCGGAGCGCTATAATAAGATAATTGACAGCTGGACGCGAACCACCGATAAAGTTGCAGATTATATGATAAGGGAACTTGCGGAAGATCAGGGCGGTTTCAATCCTGTTTACATGATGATAGACTCCGGCGCAAGGGGAAGCAAACTTCAGATAAGGCAGCTTGCAGGTATGAGAGGTTTGATGGCTAAACCGCAAAAAAAGATGACGGGCGGCGTTGGTGAAATTATCGAAACTCCAATTAAAGCCAATTTCCGCGAAGGGCTGTCGGTTCTGGAATATTTTATTTCAACACACGGTGCACGTAAAGGTCTTGCTGACACGGCTTTAAAAACAGCCGATGCAGGATATTTAACAAGAAGATTAATTGATGTGGCCCAGGATGTGATAATCACCGAAAGTGACTGCGGAACGATAAACGGTATAAATGTAAGCGCCATTACCGAAGGCGGAGAAGTAATTGAGCCGCTAAAAGACAGAATAGAATGGCGTGTTGCCCTGGATAACATAGTTGATCATATTACGGATGAAGTTATCGTTAAGGCAAATGAGCTTATAACGCCGGAAATTGCAAAAAAAATAGAAGAGACAGGTTTTGAAAAGATACGCGTAAGGTCTGTTCTTACGTGTGAGGCTCATTCAGGGGTCTGCAGCAAGTGCTATGGAGCGGATTTAACAACAGGAAAGCTTGTGGATTTGGGAGAGGCTGTGGGTATTATAGCCGCACAATCAATAGGAGAACCCGGGACTCAGCTTACACTGCGAACCTTCCACGTAGGTGGTACGGCAAGCCGCGTTGTTGAACAGTCGGAACTTAAAGCGAAACACGACGGTAAAGTTGGATTCAATAATCTTAAGTTTGTTTTAAATGCCGAAGGAGATATGATAGCAACAAACAGAAACGGCGAAATATCAGTTTTTGATGACAATAACGTTGAACGTGAATTGCATCATATTGCTTACGGGACAATAATAAAAGTAAAAGACGGACAAAAGGTCAAGGCGGGGGATACAATAGGTTTGTGGGATCTTTATAATATTCCTATCTTTACGGAAAAAGCGGGTAAAGTTCAATTTGATGAGATGATAGAAAATGTAACGATGATTGAAAAAGAAGACGCAATTACCGGACAGATGGGTAAGTTTATAATAGAGTCCAAAGAAAGAATGTATCCGCATATAAATATCACGGATGAAAAAGGCGAGGTAATAGCTTCATATTCCATACCTGTAGGCGCAAAGCTTGAAGTTGAGGACGGGGCAACTGTTAAGCCGGGGCAGGTTCTTGCAAAGTTCCCGCGTGAAAGTTCAAAAACAAGGGACATTACAGGAGGTCTTCCGAGAGTTGCGGAACTTGTTGAAGCGCGCAGACCTAAAACGCCGGCCATAATATCGGAAATTGAGGGTCGGGTAAGGTTTGAAGAAACTTCAAGCGGAATAAGAAAAATTGTAATACAGCATGATTCGGGAGCTCAAAGAGAATATGCTATACCTCATGGAAAGTATGTTAACGTACGTGAAGGCGACTATGTGGAGGCGGGAGAACAGCTGATAGACGGGAACATTAATCCGCATGATATTCTTGCGGTATCCGGAGAAAATGCCGTACAGGAACATCTGCTTAATAAGATACAGGAAGTTTACAGGTTGCAGGGTGTAGGAATACATGACAAACATATTGAAGTAATTGTTCGTCAGATGATGAAGAAAGTGCGCATAGATGATTCCGGCGATTCAACTTTCCTTATAGATGAGCAGGTTGACAGATTTGAATTGATGCGTGTTAATGAACAATTGGAGAAGGAAGGAAAAGTTCCGGCAAAAGCAAAACCCCTGCTTTTAGGTATAACCAAGGCTGCACTTTCAACGGAAAGCTGGGTTTCTGCGGCTTCGTTCCAGGAAACAACCAGGGTTCTTATTGATGCGGCTGTTAATGGCAAGGTTGATAAATTAAAAGGACTGAAGGAAAATGTGATAATAGGGCACCTCATTTCTGCCGGCACAGGTGTTCCGGAGTTTAATAAATTCAGAAAAGTTGAAAGAAAAGGCGGAAAGAAAAAGAAAAATGTTTTTGCTGACGAAGAACAAAACGGTTCAGCCGAAGAAATAAACGAGGAAGAGACGGAATAAGAGAATAAATTAAGACCCGCGTCTGATAATTTATTAGGCGCGGGCTTTTTGTTTTAAGGATTGTTTTATAAAAGAATCATGTAATTAAGCATTGAAAAGCGGAATAAAAAATATTATTTCTGTGATTTAAGTGGCAGAAGGTTAATAAACAGAAATAATAAAAAAAGTTATTGAAAAGTGTTGACAAATTTAAAGGTTTTTTGTAGTATGTTCAAGCGTTTTAACAATTGTTCTTTTTAGCTTTAAAGTATTTTTGTGTAAAAAATAAAAGCGAAAAGAGCGTTTTGTTAGCGATTTTCGCTTTTTTGCATTTAAAGACTAAAACACAATTATTCAGGAGGCTGTAATTTGCCTACGATTAACCAGTTGGTAAGGAAAAGAAGAACACAAGCTTCAAACAAAACAGCATCACCGGCACTGAAAAAGTGCCCTCAGAAAAGAGGAGTTTGCACGAGGGTTTATACGGTAACTCCCAAAAAACCAAATTCGGCGCTTAGAAAGGTGGCCAGGGTAAGGTTGCAGAATAAAATGGAAGTTACGTGTTATATACCGGGAGTTGGACACAATCTTCAGGAGCACTCTATTGTGTTGGTAAGAGGCGGAAGGGTAAAAGACCTTCCCGGTGTTCGTTATCACATTGTTCGCGGAAGTCTTGATACACAAGGTGTTCAAAACCGCAAACAAGGCAGATCCAAATACGGCACTAAAGCTCCAAAGAAATAATCAAAAACAACAAAGTTTAAGGAGTATATAGCTATGCCTAGAAAAAAAAGGGTTTTAAGAAGAAGAGAAACACCGCCCGAAGCAAAGTATAACAGTGTAATTGTTGCCAAACTTATAAATGGCGTAATGTTGAAGGGAAAGAAAAGTGTTGCTGAAAAAGTTGTTTATGGCGCTTTTGAAATAATTGAAAAAAAAGGTAAAGATGCGATGGCTGTATTTAAGCAGGCGCTTGAAAATATTAAACCAATGCTTGAGCTTAAGTCCAGGCGTATAGGCGGCGCCAATTATCAGATACCTGTTGAAGTTTCGCCGGAAAGAAGGTTATCGCTTGCCATCCGCTGGCTGATTAATGCGGCAAGAGAAAGAAAAGAGCATGGTACTGCTGAGAAATTGGCGGCTGAATTGCTTGCGGCGGAGGCCAATCAGGGTGGAGCAATTAAAAAGCGTGAAGATACGCATAAGATGGCAGAGGCAAATAAAGCATTTGCCCATTACAGATGGTAATTTAGCAGCATAATATAAGGAGACGATAATAATGCCAAGGGAATACCCGCTTGAAAGAACAAGAAATATTGGAATCATGGCGCATATAGATGCAGGAAAAACAACACTAACGGAACGTATTCTTTATTATACGGGTAAAACGCATAAAATTGGCGAAGTCCATGAAGGGGCGGCAACTATGGACTGGATGGAACAAGAGCAGGAAAGAGGTATTACAATTACATCGGCCGCCACAACATGTTTTTGGGCAAACAACCGCATTAATATTATTGATACTCCCGGACACGTTGACTTTACAATTGAGGTTGAAAGATCTCTGAGAGTTTTGGACGGGGCTGTTGCGGTTTTTGACTCTGTTAATGGTGTTGAGCCTCAGTCTGAAACCGTGTGGCGTCAAGCTGACAGATACAAAGTTCCAAGGCTTGTGTTTTTGAATAAAATGGACAGAGTGGGAGCTGACTTCTGGATGTCTGTCGGCACTATTGTGGAGAAGCTTGGAGCAAGACCGGTGCCCATACAGCTTCCGATAGGCGCTGAAGATAAATTTCAGGGTGTAATAGATTTAATCAAAATGAAGGCTTGTATTTGGAAAGGCGAAGAGCTTGGCGCGAAGTTTGATGTGATTGATGTTCCTGCGGAATTTATGGAAGAGGCTAAAAAACACAGAGAAAAAGTAATTGAAGCTGCGGCTGATTTTGATGACAAAATAATGGAAGCTTTCTTGGAAGGCAAAGAAATTGATGAAAAAGATATAAAAGCCGCCATAAGAAAAGGAACCATTGGGATGAAGATTTTCCCCGTACTTTGCGGTACGGCTTTTAAAAATAAAGGCGTTCAGCCGCTTCTTGATGCCGTTGTTGATTATTTGCCTTCGCCTCTTGATATACCGCCGGTTAAAGGATATGATCCTAATGCTCCGGAAGGGGAAGTAAGAGAAATAACAAGACAGACATCTGATAACGAGAAGCTTGCCGCAATTGCCTTCAAAATTATGTCGGACCCTTTTGTAGGAAAACTTACATATTTCAGAATATATTCGGGGACTATACAATCAGGTTCTTATATATACAATTCTTCCAAGGGAAAGACGGAAAGACTTGGACGTATTTTGAGAATGCATGCAAATCAAAGAGAAGAGGTTAAAGAAGCGTATGCCGGGGATATTGTTGCCGGGATCGGTATAAAGGATACGTTTACGGGCGACACACTTTGTGATGAAAGCGCTCCTATTGTTCTTGAGAAAATGGAATTTCCGGAGCCTGTTATCTACATTGCGGTTGAGCCGAAAACAAAAGCTGATCAGGAAAAAATGGGACTTGCTCTCAATAAACTTGCGGAAGAAGACCCAACCTTCCGTGTAAGAACCGATCCTGAAACAGGGCAGACGATTATATCGGGTATGGGAGAACTTCACCTTGAGATCATTGTTGACCGCATGAAGAGAGAATTTAAAGTTGAAGCAAATGTTGGGAAACCGGAAGTTTCTTACAGAGAAGCAATCAGCAAATCGGTTAAAAATGTTGAGGGGAAATATATAAGGCAGACAGGCGGACGCGGACAATATGGTCATGTTGTAATAGACCTTGAACCGCTTGAACGCGGAAAAGGGTATGAATTTGTTAATAAGATAGTCGGAGGCGTTGTGCCGAGAGAATATATAGCTCCCATAGATAAAGGGATTCAGGAAGCAATGGCATTGGGTGTTGTTGCAGGGTATCCGGTAATGGACGTAAGAGTAACACTTCATGACGGCTCGTATCACGATGTTGACTCCTCGGAAATGGCATTTAAAATTGCGGCTTCTATGGCTTTTAAAGAAGCTTTTAAGCAGTGCGATCCTCAGATTCTTGAACCAATAATGGATGTTGAAGTTGTTACGCCGGAAGAATTTATGGGAGATATAATAGGCAATCTTAACAGCCGTCGCGGAAGAATTGATCACATGGAAAAAAGACCTAAAATTCAAGTAATACGTTGTTTTGTACCTCTTGCTGAGATGTTTGGTTATGCAACGGATTTAAGGTCGATGAGCCAAGGGCGTGCTGTATATACAATGCAGTTCAGCAGATATGAACCTGTTCCAAACAATATTAAAGAAACCATTATAGCAAAATACACAGGAAAGAAATAAGGGAGGCCCTAAAATGGCAAAAGAAAAATTTGAGAGAACAAAACCGCACGTAAACGTGGGAACGATAGGACACGTTGACCACGGGAAGACGACATTGACGGCGGCATTAACCAGCGTATCAGCGGCGCACGGGCTGGCGAGATATGTACCGTATGATGAAGTTGCGAAAGCGTCAGAGTCACAGGGAAGAAGAGACGCGACGAAGATATTGACGATAGCGACATCGCATGTAGAGTATTCATCGGCGACAAGGCATTATGCGCACGTGGACTGTCCTGGACATGCGGACTATGTAAAGAACATGATAACCGGAGCTGCGCAGATGGACGGGGCGATACTGGTAGTATCGGCGGTAGACGGGCCGATGCCGCAGACGAGGGAGCACATACTGCTTGCGCGCCAGGTAGGAGTGCCGTATATAGTGGTATTTTTGAATAAGATAGACATGGTGGAAGACAAGGAAATGATAGACCTTGTTGAAGAAGAAGTAAGGGATTTGCTGAAGAAGTATGAATTCCCCGGGGACAAGACGCCTGTGATAAGGGGATCGGCGTTTAAGGCGTTAAATGATCCGAAGGGGCCTGATGCAAAGCCGATACTTGATTTGATAGCGGCGCTAGACACATGGGTACCGGAGCCAAAGAGGGATATAGACAAGCCGTTTATGTTGGCGGTTGAAGATGTATTTTCGATAACCGGGCGCGGTACGGTTGTAACGGGAAGGATAGAGAGAGGTAAGATAAAGGTAAACGAGGAAGTGGAGATAGTAGGGCTGAGGGAGACGAAGAAGACGGTTGTAACCGGGGTTGAAATGTTCAGGAAGCTGCTTGATGAAGGGCAGGCCGGTGACAATGTAGGATTGCTGTTAAGAGGCATAGAAAAGAACGAAGTTGAAAGAGGTCAGGTGCTTGCGAAACCCGGAAGCATAAAGCCGCACAAGAAGTTTAAGGGGCAGGTATATGTACTGACGAAAGACGAAGGAGGGCGACATACGCCGTTCTTTAACAATTATCGTCCGCAGTTTTATTTCAGGACGACAGACGTAACGGGAAGCATAAAGCTGCCTGCTGGAGTTGAGATGGTAATGCCGGGCGACAACGTGACAATGGATGTTGAACTTATAACACCGATAGCGATGGAGAAGGAACTGCGCTTCGCGATTCGTGAAGGCGGCAGGACGGTAGGTTCCGGTGTTATTACGGAAATAACAGAATAAATAAACCGTAACGAGAATTCTTGAAGGGAGAACCCTAAATGCAGTTAGAAACGCAGAAAATCAGGATTAGACTGAAAGCTTATGACCACAAGCTTCTGGATAAGTCGGTTGCGGACATAATCAGAAAGGTAAAGGAAACGGGTGCCAGAATCAGCGGTCCGATTCCGCTTCCAACGAAGCTTCACAAGTACACAATCTTAAGGTCAGTGCACATTGACAAAACGTCAAGAGAACAGTTTGAGATGAGGATTCATAAAAGGCTTATAGATATTATAGAGCCGAATAATGATACCGTTGAAAAACTGAAAAATCTTGACCTTCCTGCCGGCATTGACGTTGAGATAAAGTTGTAACGGAGGCCCGAAGTGATAACAAAATTAATCGGCAAAAAAATAGGTATGACACAGATTTTTAATGAAACAGGCGACGCTGTTCCTGTTACTATCATTGAAGTTGAGGATGCTGTTGTTGTTGACAAGAAAACAGAAGAACGTGACGGATATACAGCGCTTAAACTGGGATGGTTTGATGTTAAAAAACCAAAGAGAATGTCCAAAGCTTTGAAAGGCATATTTAAAAATGAAAAAAAGAATAGAGACATTAAATTTAAGAGTGTTTTAAAAGAAATACGTGTGGATAAAGAAACTCTTGAAAAATTTAATATCGGAGATATTGTAACCGTTGAACAGCTTAAAGATTTGAAATTTGTTGATGTTTCCGGTTTGACCATAGGAAGAGGATGGCAGGGCGTGGTAAAAAGGCACGGTTTTGCAGGGGGAAGCTTTACTCATGGATCAAATCAGAACAGGGCACCGGGTTCCATAGGAAGTTCAACTTATCCTGCCAGAGTATTTAAAAATATGAGAATGGGCGGGCATATGGGAAATGAAAGAGTTACGATAATGAATTTAAAGGTTGAGAAGGTTGACACCGAAAACAAGTATGTTCTTGTGCGCGGAGCTGTTCCCGGTGCGGACAATTCCATTGTTGAAATAAGAAAAAGTGTAAAGAAAAAGTAAACAAGGAGAAACATTGATATGAAACTTGATGTATTTAATAAAGAGAACAAGAAGCTGGAAGAGATAAATATAGACGATACGCTTCTTATGGTTGAAGGGCTGGATGACCTTGTACATGATGTTCTTCTCTCGTATCAGCAAAATGTACATACAGGTTCTTCCAATACGTTGACCAGAGCAGAGGTCAGCGGCGGCGGGAAAAAACCGTGGAAACAGAAGGGTACAGGACGCGCAAGACATGGATCCACTCGTTCCCCGATATGGCGTCACGGCGGCATAACTTTTGGACCAAAACCATTTAAGGCAAGGATAGATGTAAACAAACTTACAAAAAAACAGGCGCTACAGGCTGTCTTTGCGGGAAAGATTAAAGACGGAGAAATAAAGGTTATAGATAATATAACAGCTCCTGTCAAAACGAAAGAATTTGCGGGAGTTTTAAAAAATCTTGAGTTAAACGGAAAAAAACTTTTAATTATTACCGAAAAAACAGACAGGGAACTTATAAAAAGGGCAGGTAATATACGCAACATTAATTTTACAACAGCCAAAGAAGTTAACGCATATGATATGATAATACATCCTGCTGTACTTGCATCTAAAAAGTCGGTTGAGGAAATAATAAGGAGGATCGGCTAATGGATATGTATCAGGTGATTAAAAGGCCTCTCCTGACGGAAAAAAGCACTTTGGCCAGAGAACAGGGAAATTATTACAGTTTTGAGGTTGATATTAATGCGTCTAAAAAAGAAATACAGCAAGCTGTTGAAGGGATATTTAAAGTTAAAGTGCTTAAAGTAAACACGGTCTCAATGCCTGGAAAATCCAGAAGGTTTGGTATGAAAATATCAAAAGCAAGAAGATTTAAAAAGGCCGTGGTTAAGCTTAGAAAAGAAGATAAAATTGAGATAGTGGAAGGAGTATAATAATGGGTATTAAAAGTTTCAGGCCGCTGACACCGGGCAGAAGAAATATGACTGTTGATACAAAGGAAGATATAACGAAAGATTCTCCCGAAAAGTCCCTTACAATCGGACTTCACAGAAAAAGAGGCAGAAATAATTACGGCCGTATTACATCCAGGTTTAGAGGCGGCGGGCACAAAAAACTTTACAGAATAATTGATTTTAAAAGAGACAAGATGAATGTGCCGGGAGTAGTTGCAGCAATAGAATATGACCCAAACAGAACTTGCAGGATAGCGCTTATAAAATTTAAAGACGGAGAAAAAAGATATATTATAGCGCCTGTTGGGCTTAATGTTGGCGACACTGTGGTTACATCTCCGGAAGCGGAAATTAAACCGGGTAATTGTCTGCCGCTTTCATCGATTCCTGTGGGTACAGTAATACATAATGTTGAAATGACGCCTGGCAAGGGCGGGCAAATAGCAAAGACTGCCGGGGCATTTGTACAGATAATGGGAAGAGAGGGTGACAATATTGTTCTTAAAATGCCGTCCGGAGAATTAAGGACGGTTAAGAAAGACTGCATGGCAACAGTCGGCCAGGTTGGCAATCTTGATCACGAAAATATTGTAATAGGCAAAGCGGGACGCTACAGATGGATGGGATGGAAACCAAGGAATCGTGCAATTGCAATGAACCCTGTGGATCATCCTATGGGAGGCGGCGAAGGACGCAGTAAATCAGGAGAGCATCCAAGGTCTCCTACTGGGGTTAAAGCCAAAGGATTTAAAACCAGGAACAGAAAAAAATACAGCAATAAATATATATTAAGAAGGCGTAATGCCAAAGGAGGCACCGTTCAATGAGCAGGTCTTTAAAGAAAGGTCCATATATTGACGAGAAACTCCTTGAAAAAGTTTTAGCCCAAAATAAATCCGGGGATAAAAAAGTTATTAAGACTTGGTCAAGGGCTTCTTCTATATCGCCTGAAATGGTGGGAACCACATTTGCAGTGCATAATGGAAGGAAATTTGTTCCTGTTTTTATTACGGAAAATATGGTAGGGCACAAGCTTGGTGAGTTTGCGCCGACCCGTACATTTAAGGGGCATGGCGATATGAAGAAAGAATCTGCGGCAAAGAAATAAAAGATAAAGGAGCAAATTAAATGGAAGCGAAGGCAATAGCAAGGTACTTAAGAATATCTCCGATAAAACTCAGACTTGTAGCAAAACAGATTAAGAAAAGCAGTGTTTCAGATGCCATAACAAAATTGACTTTTATCAATAAAGCAGGCGCGCCTTTGGTTATGAAAACATTGAAATCGGCCGTGGCGAATGCTTCCAAAAATTATGGCGTGGATGCGGAATCTCTTTTTGTTAAGGAAGCCAAAGTTGATGACGGACCTATTCTTAAATATGCCAAAAGATTTATACCGCGTGCTCAGGGAAGCGCCTCGGCAATTAATAAAAAGGCGGCACACCTGACAATAATAGTAACAGATAATAAAAAATAAAAAGGAGAAATACGGCGTATGGGTCATAAAGTAAATCCCGAAGGTTACAGAATAGGTGTAATAAGGGGCTGGAAGTCCAAATGGCTTTCCAAGAAAAAGAATTTTAAAGATCTGCTTCTTGAAGATTTTAAAATAAGAGAATTTATAAAGAAAAAATTATATACCGCAGGAATATCAAAAACAGAGATTGAAAGAGCCGGACAAAAAGCAATAGTAAGAATACATACAGCAAAACCCGGAATGATAATAGGCAGAAAAGGTGCGGAAGTTGAGGTTTTGAAAAAAGATCTTGAGAAAATTACAGGAAAACAAATATTAATTGAGCCTGTTGAAATAAAAAAACCGGAATTAGATGCGCAACTTGTTGCCGAAAATGTTGCCCAGCAACTTGAAAAAAGAGTTTCTTACAGAAGGGCTATGAAGAAAGCCATGCAGACTACGATGGCTTCTGATTCGGGTGCAAAGGGTATAAAGCTGTGGGTTTCCGGAAGGCTTGGAGGCGCTGAGATAGCACGTTCCGAGTGGTATGTTGAAGGGCGTGTCCCGCTTCAAACTTTAAGAGCCGATATTGATTATGGATATGCTATTGCAAAAACACCTTATGGGACCATAGGATGTAAAGCGTGGATCTTTAAGGGTGATATATTACCTGAAAAATAAATCGGAGGAAAATGTAAAATGTTAATGCCGTCAAGGGTTAAATACAGAAAACAACAAAGAGGAAGGATGAAGGGAATAGCAACCAGCTGTAATAAAGTTAATTTCGGCGAGTATGGCATGAAAGCGCTTGAACCTGCCTGGATTACGGCAAGACAGATAGAGGCTGCCCGTGTATCTTTAACAAGATTTTTGAAAAAAGGCGGAAAAATGTGGTGCAGAGTGTTTCCTGATAAGCCTGTATCCAAAAAACCCGCGGAAACACGTATGGGTAAAGGTAAAGGAGCACCGGAGTTTTGGGTTGCGGTTGTTAAGCCTGGAAGAATACTTTTTGAAGTTGAAGGACTCCCCGCGGATGTTGCGAAAGAAGCTTTCAGAAAAGCGGGAAATAAACTTCCAATACATACAAAGTTCGTAGAACGCTACGAGTTATAATCGGAGGAAATGATGAAGCTTCAGGAATTTAAAGATATGACAGCGGAAGAACTTGAAAGAAAAATTAAAGAACTTAAGGAAAATCTTTTTAAATTGAAAGTTAAGCTGAATACGAAGCAGTTGGAAAAAACAGCACAGGTTAAGACAGCCCGCAAAGAAATAGCCAGAGCACTGACCATACTTAAACAGAAGAAGAGCTCGTAAGGAGGCCCTGATAAATGTCAAATAAAAAAGACAGCAGAAGGCAGCTTGAGGGTATAGTTGCCGGCGATAAAATGGATAAAACAGTTACTGTGAAGATAGTCAGAAAAGTGATGCATCCTCTTTATAAAAAGTTTGTAAAGAAAACAACCAAATTAATGGCACATGACGAGAAGAATGAAGCAAAAATAGGAGACACTGTTCTTATTAAGGAAGTAAGACCTATCAGCAGGCATAAAAAATGGATGGTTGTAAAAATATTAAAGAAAAGCGTCGAAGCAATAGCAACAGTTGATGGCGATGCGGGAAGTGGGGAAAAATGATTCAGGCACAGTCAAGGCTGGAAGTTGCCGACAATTCCGGCGCAAAACAAATAATGTGTATTAAAGTCCTTGGCGGCACAAGGGCAAGATATGCTTCGCTTGGAGACGTTATTGTGGCGTCTGTTAAGGATGCGATACCGGGTGCGCAAGTTAAGAAAAAAGATGTTGTAAAAGCTGTTATAGTAAGATTGCGCAAAAAAACCCGCCGTAAAGACGGATCTTACATAAGATTTGACAATAATGCGGCTGTGATTATAAATGAACAGCAAAATCCGAGAGGCACGCGTATATTCGGCCCGGTTGCAAGAGAACTTAGGGAAAAGAATTTCCTTAAGATTATCTCGCTTGCTCCGGAAGTTGTTTAAGGAGAACGGCATGAAAATAAAGAAGAATGATATTGTTACCGTTATAAAAGGTAAATACAAAGGGAAAAGCGGTAAAGTTCTTAAAATACAGGCTGATAAAGGAAAAGTTATAGTTGAAAAACTTAATTTTAAGAAAAGGCATACAAAACCTTCTCAAAAAGTTCAGCAGGGAGGCATATTGGAAAAAGAAGCTCCTATACCCGTATCAAATGTGATGCTTATATGCAATAAATGCGGAAAACCGACAAGGGTTAAGATGGCAAGACTTCCGGATAAAAAAAGTTCAAGAGTATGTAAGAAATGTAATGAAATGATAGACGAAAAGTGAGGAGGCTTTTATAAATGGCGGCAAGGCTAAAAGAAAAGTATAAAAAAGAAATAATACAGAAACTTATGAAAGAACGTGGTTATAAAAATCCCAATCAGGTGCCAAAACTGGTTAAAGTTTCAATTAATATGGGAGTCGGTGAAGCGACCCAGGATATAAAGGTTCTTGATGAAGCCGTGGCTGAATTGGCACAAATAACAGGACAAAAGCCTCTTATTACGAAGTCGTCCAAGGCGATATCCAATTTTAAATTAAGACAAAATCTTTCAATTGGATGCAAGGTAACTCTTCGCGGGGATAAAATGTATGAGTTTGTAGACAGGCTTATTAATCTGGCGCTGCCAAGGGTAAGGGATTTCAACGGTGTGCCAAGAAACAGTTTTGACGGAAGAGGAAATTATACTCTTGGGATTAAGGAACAAATAATATTTCCTGAAATAAAGTTTGATAAAGTAAATCATTTGCTTGGAATGGATATAACGTTTGTAACCACTGCGAAAAATAATGAGGACGGCTTCGCTCTTTTGGAAGCGCTTGGGATGCCGTTCAGGAAAAGATAAGGAGGATTATAGGTGGCAAGATTATCGCTTATTAATAAGGCAAAGAAAAAACCTAAATTTAAAACACGTGCTTATAACAGGTGTTCGATATGCGGACGTTCCAGAGCATATATGAGGAAGTTTGGAGTATGCAGAATATGTTTCAGGAATCTTTCGTATAAGGGCGAGATTCCTGGCATAAAGAAGTCCAGCTGGTAAACTTAAGGAGGAAAAATGGACCCTATAGCGGATATGTTTACAAGGATAAGAAATGCAAATATGAAATATAAAGATTATGTTGATGTTCCTTCGTCGAAAATAAAACAAAATATAGTTAAACTTTTAAAAGATGAAGGTTTCATAAAAGGATACAGATATATAGAAGATAATAAGCAGGGAGTAATCCGCATATATATGAAATACGGCGAAAACCGTGAAAAAGTAATCAACAGCATACGTAAAATAAGCAAAAGCAGCAGGCGCGTATATAAAGGCGCAAATGAAATGCCAAGAATCAAAGCAGGGCTTGGCCTTGTAGTGGTATCAACGCCTAAGGGGATCATGAGCGGTGCAAAGGCCCGTGAAATGAACATTGGCGGCGAAATAATATGCGAAATCTGGTAAAAAGGAGCGGTTAAAATGTCAAGAATCGGCAAGCAGCCAGTTATAATACCTGCAGGAGTAAAGGTTTCTGTTTCCGGAGATGTTTTAAAAATTGAGGGAAAAGCGGGAAAAATTGATCATCCTATGGTAAATCATTTTGACTATAAAATTGAAGGGAATGCAGTAAAAATAACCCCTAAAGAAGGAGTATCTCTTAAAGATAAACTTATTAAAGCAAAATATGGCACCGACAGAGCCATACTAAATAATGAAATGAAAGGCGCGGTTGAAGGATTTACCAAGGTTCTTGTTCTTGTGGGAGTTGGATACAGAGCGCAGTTACAGGGAAAAAAACTTAATTTTACACTTGGATTCTCTCATCCTGTAAGTTATGAACTTCCGGAAGGTATAAAAGCTGATGTAAAGGACCAGACAAGAATAACAATAACCGGAATCAATAAACAGCTTGTCGGCCAGGTTGCGGCAACAATAAAGAAAATAAAACCGCCTGAACCCTATCAAGGTAAGGGTGTGATGTATGAAGGCGAACGTATAAGAAGAAAAGCCGGTAAGTCTGCGGCCGGAGCCAAGAAGTAATTGTAATGAATTTTAACGGAGGAAATATAAATGATTAAAAAGACAACACTGAAGACAAGAGCCAAAAAGATTTTGAGGCATGAAAGAGCAAGAAAAAAGCTTTTTGGCACAAAAGAAAGACCCAGACTGAGCTTTTTCAGAGGTACAAACAGTCTGTATGCTCAGGTAATAGATGATAATGCAGGGATATCTTTTTTTGGAATATCAACTAACACAAAAAAAGCGGCTATAAAAGGTAAAAATATTAAAGCTGCTGTTGAACTTGGAAAAGCCATTGCTGAAAAATGCAAATCGTCAGGTATCTTGGAGATTGTATTTGACAGAGGCGGAAATAAGTATCATGGTGTTACAAAAGCTTTTGCGGACAGTGTCCGTGAAGGCGGCATAAAATTCTAATTACGGAACAGGGAGGCACTTTTTGAAGACAAGGATAGATTCAACAAAACTTGATTTAAAAGAAAGAATAATAAGCATAAACAGGGTTGCCAAAGTTGTTAAAGGCGGAAAAAGGTTTAAATTCAGCTGCCTTTGCGTGGTTGGTGACGGACACGGACATATAGGATATGGCTTGGGCAAAGCCAGAGAAGTTCCCGAAGCAATAAAAAAAGCTGTTAACAGGGCAAAGAAAAATCTTGTTAAAATACCGCTTAAGGATACAACCATACCTTTTGAAGTTACCGGAAAATTTGACGCGGCCGATATTATTTTAAGGCCGGCTTCTCATGGTACAGGAGTAATTGCAGGCTCTGCCGTACGTGCCATAGTTGAAGCGGCTGGGATACATGATATTATTGCAAAAGTTGTCGGTAAAACAACAAATCCTTTTAATGTTGTTTATGCAACTTTTAAAGCGCTTCAACAGCTTGAAGAACCGGAAAAAATTCTTGCGTTAAGGAAAGGAAAGTAAAAGATGGCCAAGATAAAAATAACACTGGTTAAAAGTCCTGCAGGACAAATACCCAAGAACAAAAGAATTATAGATTCTCTTGGAGTAAGAAAAATTGGAGATACAAGAGAATTTGAAAAGACAAACGCTCTTATGGGAGCCCTGAAAAAAGTAGGGTATCTTTTAAAGATAGAGGAAAAATAACGGAGGAATAATATGCGTTTCAGCGACCTGAAGATAAACAAGGCAAAAAGAAGGAAAAAGACAAGAATAGGACGCGGTACAGGTTCAGGAATGGGTAAGACCGCAACGAAGGGACACAAAGGCCAAAAAGCAAGAAGCGGGGTACAGATAAAGCCTTGGTTTGAAGGCGGACAGCAGCGTTTTACACAGCGTATTCCCAAAAGCGGATTTAAAAATTTTTTCAGGGTAAGCTATCAAATTGTAAATGTAGGCATGCTTGAAGCGAAGTTTGAAAATGGGGCAACAGTTGATAAGGATTCAATGCTGGCTAAAAGACTTATTTCTAAAAAGAATATGCCGGTTAAGATTTTGGGCGAAGGGGAGCTGAAAAAAGCTTTTAAAGTTAAAGCTGATAAATTGAGTAAGTCGGCTGCCGAAAAGATTGTTAAAGCAGGCGGAGAGGTGCTTGTATAATGGTCAATTCATTCGGCAATATTTTCAGGATACCGGAACTTAGAAAAAGGGTTCTGTTTGTTCTTGGAATGCTTTTTGTTTTCAGGCTTGGAACACATATACCGGTTCCGGGTATTGATACAAGAGTTATGAACGCCCTTATGAATGCGCAGCAGGGAGGTTTCCTGGGATTTCTTGACCTTATGTCGGGTGGAGCTTTGAAGAATTTTACAATTTTTTCTTTGGGAATTATGCCTTATATTTCGGCTTCAATTATAATACAGCTTTTAACAGCGGTAATACCACAGCTTGAAGCTTTATCAAAAGAAGGAGAAGCCGGGAAGAAAAAATTAACTCAATATACAAGGTTTCTTACAGTCGGAATATGTATTATACAGGGTACAGCTGTAACATCGTGGATGAAGTCAGTTGAAATGGGCGGGAATCCGCTTGTGCCCAACCAGAGCTTTCTGTTCCAGTTTACTTCGATTTTGACGCTTACAACCGGAACGGTTTTCCTTATGTGGCTTGGCGAACAAATGACAGAGTTTGGCATTGGAAACGGCATGTCTATGCTTATTTTGGCAGGTATTGTATCAAGAATCCCGTTTGAAATAGGTGCCATGATTGAACTTACTCGTGCTGGTTCGCTTTCGATATTTCAGGTTTTGATATATGTTTCGGTTCTTATTGCATTAACCGCTCTTGCGGTTGTATCACAGCAATCTTTTAGAAAAATTCCGGTTCAATATGCACAAAGAATAGTTGGCCGCAAGATTTACAGAGGCCAAAGCACAAATCTTCCTCTGAAAATAGATTATTCGGGTGTAATAGCGGTTATATTTGCATCTTCACTTATGATAATACCTTCAATGGTGGGTAAATTTATGGAAAGGCCGGGGCAAACAGGTGTTCTGGCTGCGGTCCTTGGTTTTATTCACAACTGGTTGTCTCCGGGCGCGATATTATACACATTGTTTTATATAGCCCTGATAGTTTTCTTTTGTTATTTTTATACAGCTATTTCTTTCAACCCGAATGATCTTGCCGAAAATATGAAAAAAAACGGAGGATTTGTACCGGGTATAAGGCCGGGGCAGCCTACGGCGGAGTATATTAATAATATTCTTACACATATTACTTTGGGCGGCGCGGCAATGATAGTTCTTATTGCGGTTATTCCGGATCTTCTTGGAAAATGGTTTGGAATAGGTTTTTATTTTGGAGGCACCACCATACTTATTGTTGTTGGAGTTGCACTTGATACTGTATCTCAAATTGAATCCCACCTTCTTATGAGGCATTATGAAGGTTTTATGAAAACGGGAAGGCTTAAAGGCCGCAGAGGATAGTTAACTTTATTTAGGAGGATATAAGCATGATATTTATTTTGTTAGGACCTCCGGGCGCGGGTAAAGGCACCTATTCACAGAAATTGATAGATATTTATAAAATACCACAGATATCAACCGGTGATATATTAAGAGCTGCAGTTAAAGCGGGAACACAGATGGGACTTAAAGCAAAAGAGTTCATGGATAAGGGAGCTCTTGTTCCTGATGATGTAATAATAGGAATTGTTAATGAAAGGATAAAAGAACCGGATTGCAAGAATGGATTCCTGCTTGACGGATTTCCAAGAACTGTGCCTCAGGCGGATGCCCTTGCGGATATTTTTTCCAAAAACGCGCTTAAGCTTGACGGCGTTATAAACATAATAGTTGATAAAGACGTTCTTTTTAAAAGGCTTACCGGACGCAGAATGTGCAAAACTTGCGGTGCGGGTTTTAATGTAAATACAATGCCTCCCAAAAAAGAAGGTATTTGTGACGCATGCGGAGGCGAACTTTATCAGCGTAATGATGATAAACCTGAAACCATAGAAAACAGGCTTAAAGTATACGAAGAACAGACATCTCCTTTAATACAATATTATAAGAGCAAAGGAATGCTTAAAGATGTAAATGCTTCTTTCGGCACTATTGATGAGATTGTTAATAATATTAAGAGACTCTTGGAGTCAAACTAATTTAATGATAGAATTGAGAAATTCTGAAGAAATAAAAGCTATTGCGCGAAGCGGCAAAATTGTAGGAAAGGTTCTTCAAAGGATAAAAGAGTTTGTAAGACCGGGAATAACCACAAAAGATATTGATGATCTTGCCATGAAATCTGTAAAAGAGATGGGGGCAAGACCGGCTTTTTTGGGTTATCACGGGTATCCTGCGGCGGTTTGTGTTTCGGTTAATTCCGAAGTTATACACGGAATACCAAGCAGAAAACGAATTATAAAGGCGGGCGATATAGTAAGCGTGGATTTTGGAGTGGAACTTAACGGCTTCTACGGAGATGCGGCCATATCTGTGGCTGCAGGTACAGTATCCAATACGGCCAAGAAACTTTTAAGGGTGACGGAAGAAGCTCTTTACAAAGGTATTGCAATGGCGGTTCCCGGTAACAGGGTGTCCGACATATCAAACGCAATACAATGTCATGTTGAGGAAAATGGTTTCTCGGTTGTGAGAGATTTTGTTGGACATGGAATAGGAAAAAAACTTCATGAAGAACCGCCTGTGCCAAACTTTGGAAAACCGGGACAGGGTCCTGTGCTTGAAGCAGGTATGGTTCTTGCGATTGAGCCCATGGTAAATGAAAAAGGATGGCAGGTAATAATGCTTGATGACGAATGGACAGTTAAAACGGCGGATTCTGGTTTATCGGCGCATTATGAACATACAATAGCGGTTACTGAAAAAGAACCGCTTATTCTTACTTTGGCATAATAAATAACAGGAGCAAATATGTCTAAAGAAGATATGATAGAAGCAGAAGGAGTTATTGCGGAGCCTCTTCCGAATGCAACATTCAGGGTGCAGCTGGAAAACGGGCATAAAGTTCTTGCGCATGTTTCGGGCAAGATGAGAATGAATTTTATTAAACTGCTTCCGGGCGACAAAGTTACCGTTCAGCTTTCGCCTTATGATTTGACGAAAGGCAGAATAATCTACAGAAAAGGCAAATAATAACGAGGTGTTAAAAATGAAAGTAAGGTCATCGGTAAAAAAGATCTGCGAAAAATGCAAAGTAATAAAACGCAAAGGGAAAGTAATAGTAATATGTGAAAATCCCAAGCACAAACAGAGACAAGGATAAGGAGGCATAACTTGGCGCGTATTTCAGGTATTGATTTACCAAAGAATAAGAGAATAGATGTGGCTCTTACTTACATTTACGGAATTGGGCACAAACTTTCCTCCAGGATACTTGCTGAAGCAAAAGTTGATCCTTCTGTAAGAGTGCAGAATTTAAGTGAAGCTGAAGTCCACAGAATAACTGAATCAATCTTGAAGCTTGGTATAAAGGTGGAAGGCGACCTTAGAAAGGAAGTACAGACGGATATAAAGAGGCTTACGGAGATAGGTTGTTACAGAGGGCTTAGGCACAGAAGAAATCTTCCTGTAAGAGGCCAGAGAACAAGAAGCAATGCAAGAACAAGAAAAGGGCCCAGAAAAACAGTGGGCGCAAAGGCAAAAACAGAATAATTTTACCGTACGGTAAAGGAGGTAATTTAATTGGCAAAAGTAAAAAAGAAAACAGTACCTGAACTTGCGGTGGCAAAAATAAACGCAACGTTCAACAACACAATTATCACTATTGCCACCAAGGATGGTGACACGATATCATGGGCAAGCGGCGGAACTGTCGGTCAAAAGGGATCCAGAAAATCAACCCCGTTTGCCGCGCAGCTTGCGGCTGAAAAAGCCGGAAAAGCGGCGGTTGAAGCCGGCGTGAAGAAAGTGGAGGTTTATGTTAAAGGTCCCGGAGAAGGAAGAGAATCTTCCATAAGGGCGCTTCAAGCTGTTGGGCTTGAAATAATATTGATTAAAGATGTAACTCCGATACCGCATAACGGTTGTAAACCTACAAAAAAGAGAAGGGTATAATCCGAAAGGAGGATTATTAAATTGGCAAGATATACTAAAGCATTATGCAGGCAGTGCAGAAGAGAAGGAACAAAGCTCTTCTTGAAAGGTGACAGATGCAGTACTGAAAAGTGTGCTTTTTCCAGGAGATCATATATACCTGGGCAGCATCATGAAACGGCAAAGAAAAAATTATCCGAATACGGCAAACAGTTAAGGGAAAAGCAGAAAGTAAAAAGAATATACGGAGTTTTCGAACGCCAGTTCAGAAAATATTTTGAAGAAGCAAACAGACGTCAGGGTGAAACGGGCGAAAATCTTTTGAAAATGCTTGAAAAAAGACTTGATAATGTTGTTTTAAGGGCGGGTTTTGCGGGCGCGCGCAGATTTTCCAGACAGCTTGTGACCCATGGACATGTTCTTGTTAACGGCAAAAAAGTTAATATAGCGTCATATCAGGTAAAGGCCGGAGATAAAATCACGCTTAAAGAAAGTACTTTTAATCTTAACAGCGTTAAAAATGCTTTTGCATTTGCTCAGAAAAGAAAAAATGTTCCTACTTGGATAGAAGTCGACTTTGAAAAAAAGACGGCTCTTATAAAGAATGATCCGGCAAGGACTGATATAAACCTGCCGATACAGGAACAGCTGATTGTAGAGTTGTATTCCAAATAATCAACTGAAAGGGGCCAAACTATAATGAAATGGAAAAACCTTCAGAAGCCAAAAAAGCTCGAAAAGGAAGATTTAAAGGATAACTTTGGAAGATTTATTTCCGAACCCTTTGAAAGGGGATATGCGGTTGCCATAGGAAATGCCATAAGGCGTATTCTTTTGTCGTCCATACCCGGCGCGGCAATCACATCTGTAAGAATAGAAGGCGTTCAGCATGAATTTGCCACCATTAACGGCGTTATGGAAGATGTATCAGAGATAATATTGAATTTGAAACAGGTAAAATTAACTCTTGATGCCGATGTTCCGAAAAAACTTTATCTTGAGGTAAGCGGGGAACGTGAAGTTACGGCAGGTGATATCAAGGCGGATTCGGACGTTAAAATACTTAACCCCGAGCTTCATATTGCAACGCTTACATCCAGAGAGGCAAAACTTGCAATGGAACTTGAGGTGGAGACCGGCCGCGGTTATTCGGTTGCCGAAAAGAACAAAAGAGATGATATGCCTTTGGGCACAATCCCGATTGATTCGATTTTTACCCCGGTTACAAATGTAAAGCTTGAGGTTGAAAACACGCGTGTCGGACAAATAACAGACTATGACAAGTTGATACTTGAAATCACCACCGACGGAAGGGTGCAGCCTGAAACGGCGCTTACCCAGGCTGCGCTTATTTTGCGTGAATATCTTAATATTTTTATCACGCAGGAAGGTGAAATAGAAATTAAAGACGACAAGGGTGATGAAGAGAAAGAAAAGCAGATGTCAATATTGTCGAAAACTGTTGACGAGCTTGAGCTGTCTGTTCGTTCAAGCAATTGCCTTAAGAATGCCAATATAAAGACAATAATAGATTTGGTCACGAAAACGGAAGTTGACATGCTTAAATACAGAAATTTTGGAAGAAAATCGCTTAATGAAATAAAGGAAGTTCTTACGGATATGGGGCTTTCGTTGGGAATGAAGATAGATAAGGAACTTATTAAGGATATTAAGAAAAAGAAATAACCAACTAAAGATTATAAAGGAGCAATTGTCATGAGACATGGCAAGAAAACCAAAAGATTTGATATGTCAAAAGAAGAAAGGCGCTCGCTGTTTGCAAATCTTTGCGTTCAATTGATAAAGTATGGGCGCATCGAAACAACTCTGGCAAAAGCTAAGGCGCTTAGGGGATATTTTGAGCCGCTTGTAACAAAGGCGAAAAATGGCACTCTTCATGACAGAAGACTTGTGGCAGGATATCTTCGTGATGCGGCCGCTGTTAAAAAACTGTTTGCCGAATTGGCCCCTCTTTATAAAGAAAGAAAGGGAGGCTATACAAGAGTGTTAAAACTTGGGTTCCGCAAAGGTGACAATGCGCCGACGGCTTTTATAGAACTTGTTGATAAGGAAAAAATCTATAAAACAGAGGATGTTAAGAACGAAGATAATAAGGCAAAAAAAGAGAAAACCCAGAAAAATGAAAAGGCTGATAAAGCCAAAAAAGAAACAAAAGCCTGATTTAATATAATCCAACGGAGGTAAAAAATATGCCTTTAGTAGGTACAAAAGAAATGTTTGCAAGAGCAAATAAGGAAGGTTATGCAATAGGCGCGTTTAATGTAAATAACATGGAAATAGTGCAGGCGATTGTTGATGCTGCAAAAGAAGAAAAAGCGCCTCTTATTCTTCAGGTTTCCGCGGGCGCAAGGAAATATGCAAGACAGGGCTACCTTATTCATCTTGTACAGGCTGCAATTGAAGATTCGGGGCTTCCTATAGCTCTTCATCTTGACCATGGAGAGGATTTTGAGATATGTAAAGCCTGTGTTGACGGCGGATTTACGTCCGTAATGATAGACGCTTCAAAATATCCTTTTGAAGAAAATATCAAAAAAACAAAAGAAGTAGTTGATTATGCCCACAGCAAAGGTGTTGTTGTTGAAGCCGAGCTTGGTAAACTGGCTGGAATCGAGGATGCCGTTAATGTTTCGGAAGCGGATGCGAAATTTACAGACCCAAATCAGGCGGCTGAATTTATTGAAAGAACCGGAGTTGACTCACTTGCCATTGCCATAGGGACAAGTCATGGTGCATATAAATTTAAAGGTGAAGCCAGGCTTGATTTTGACAGGCTTGAGAAAATTATGAAACTTATTCCTGCGGGATTCCCGCTTGTTCTTCATGGAGCATCTTCTGTTCCACAGGAACTTGTTAAAAAATGCAATGAGTATGGCGGCAAGATGCCCGGCGCTCAGGGTGTTCCGGAAGATCTTCTGAGAAAGGCGGCCTCAATGGGCATTGCAAAGATAAATATTGATTCCGATCTCAGATTGGCAATGACGGCAACAATAAGAGAAGTGTTTGTTAAAAATCCGGAAGAATTTGATCCGCGCAAATATCTTGGACCTGCACGCGATGCGATTAAAGCCGTTGTGAAAAACAAAATAAAAAATGTTTTGGGATGCAGCGGTAAGGCATAAATTAAAAAAATTTCAAAAGCCCCGACCAAAAGGTTTAATCCTTTGAAATCGGGGCTTTTTTATTAGGGGTGATTTTATGAATTCCCACACTAAATATATTGTGATGAATACAAAAAAAAGGGAAGAGTTTGTCCGTATTACTGATATGGTTGAACGTGAAGTTAAAGCGTCGGGAATTAAGGAAGGTTTTTGTCTGGTATCCGCAATGCATATTACGGCGGCTGTTTATGTAAATGACAATGAGTCCGGTTTAATTGAGGATATAAAGGAATGGCTTAACAAGCTGGCGCCTAAGGCAAATTACCGCCATCATATGACGGGGGAAGACAACGGGGAAGCTCATCTTAAAAATCTTTTGCTGCACCATCAGGTGATAATTCCTGTGACCAATGGAAATTTGGATTTGGGTACCTGGCAGCAAATATTTTATGCGGAATTCGACGGGCAAAGAAATAAACGTATTATAATAAAAATAATAGGCGAATAATTTAATTATATCATTGTTTTAAAAATTCATGAAAGGCAGAAATAAATGGGACATAAGATTGCTGTGGCGGCGGCGAATTTTGCGCATGTTTTTCCAGCACAAATGCTTATTGATATAGAAAAAAATCTTCCGCAAGGTTACGGATTAATAAGAGTAATGACGGCGGGTATACAGGAACAAGAACACGATAGGCTGCTTCGGGTTCTGGAGAAAGAAAAACCGTGTGCCTTGATAGGCGTTTGCATTTCTCCGGACAGGGAAATTTTATCGGAGTATAAGAAAAAGAATGTACCCGTAATTTTGATTGATGAAATATCCGAAGGCGCAACCACCATTACAACGGACAATTTTGCGGGAGGTTATATTGCCGGAGAATATCTTGCAAACCTGGGAAAAAAGAATATAGCAATAATTACGGGCAGAATGAATGTTGAAGGAGGGTATAACTCCAAGCAAAGAACCGCGGGATTTGAAAAGGCTCTTAAAGATAAAGGTTTAATGATTAAGCCGGAAAATATTAATGAAGTTATAAGTTATTCTTTTAATGAGGGCGCCAAAGTAATGGCTGAATATAAGGACAGGGCAAGCATACCTGATGCGATTTTTTGCGCCGCAGGGGATATGTGCGCTTTGGGGGTAATTAAAACGTCAAGAGAAATTGGTATAAAAATTCCTTTGGATATGGCTTTAATCGGATATGACGATATTGACAAGGCTCAGATATCCAAACCGCCGCTTACAACAATAAGACAGCCTGTAATTGAAATGGCCAAGAAAGCCGTTGAACTGTCTGTTACGGATCCGGAAAAAATTTCCTTAATTCCGCAGAGCATAATTCTTAAACCGGAACTTGTAAAGAGGGAAAGTGCATAAAAAGTTTCCGGATTATTAAAAAATCATTTAAGTTTAAGAAAATCTTGTTCGAAAACCTCTTTGGGCCTGAATCCCACATAAGTTTTTGCTATATTTCCTTTTTTGTCTATTAAGAATGTTGTCGGTATTCCTCTGATACCCCCGTAATTCATGGCCATTTGCTGATGCGCTATACCAACCTTATAATTCATTTTATAGTCTTTGTAAAAGTTCTTTACCTTTTCGGGTTCATCAACGGCCGCTCCTATTATTACAAGGCCGCTGTCGGCATATTTGTCGTGCAGATCGATAAAGTCCGGGATTTCCATCTTACAAGGCGGACACCAGGTAGCCCAAAAATTAAGTATTACAACTTTTCCTTTGTGTTCTGAAAGAGTTATGTTTTTACCGTCTATACCCTGCATTGTGAAGTCTGGGGCCAAGTTGGATGATTTCTTTGAAGAACCGCAAGAAATCAGAAAGAAAGCGGCAAGAGCAAGAAGTAATACAAACGTTTTTTTCATTGTTTATCTCCTTATTTTGCGAATTGGTTTAGAAAATCAAGCGAACCTGCTATTTTGGATAGATCTCCTGTAATCATCAATATTCCTATTATTATAAGCAGTCCGCCCGCAAACCATTCTATAATGTTAAAGTATTTTTTGATTTTGTCAAACCATTTAAAGAAAAAAGTTATACTGTATGCAGAAATCATAAAAGGAATAGCAAGTCCCAGGGAGTAAACGCCAAGAAGTGTTATCCCTTTTGTTAAAGTGTCCTGTGAAGCGGCAAGCGACAATATGGCGGCAAGAATCGGACCGATACACGGTGTCCAGCCAAATCCAAATGCCATGCCCATTATTATTGACTGGAAGATATTGCCGGGGTTGCTTTTTGTTTGAAATCTTTTTTCCGCATACAAAGCTTTAATTTTAATTAATCCGGTTAAGTGCAATCCCAGTATTATAATTATGATACCCGCAATTTTTGAAAGAGTTGAAATATGCTGATTCATGAAACCGCCTATTGCCGTTGCGGCGGCTCCCAAAGATATGAATACAATTGAAAATCCTGCGGAGAAAGAAAGAGAGTTAACAAGCACCAAGCCGCGAAGCTTTTTTATTCCGGAATGGTCTTTTAGTTCTTTTAGTGAAACCCCGGAAAGATACGAGATATAACCGGGTATTAAAGGGAGAACACAGGGAGATAAAAAAGAAAGAAGACCTGCCGTGAAGGCTGTAAATAAAGTAAGATCAGAACTTAAAGCTTCGTGCATTCAGCACCTCTGTTTAATATTCAAATATGCGCATATTTACATATAACATATCAAAGGCATTTTGTCAAGCGAAAGCGCAATTTGCCCGTTAATATAAAAGAGCATCCGGCCTGTTTTATAAGTTAAAATAAATTGGTGCAAAAATTTTTAATGTATAAGTAAGTATAACGATCCGGCTTCTTAAAGATTTGGCGTAATCTAAACCCTGCAAAAATTGGCATTTCGTTTGGGGGAACATGGCACTGAATTGTGGAATATATAAACTTAAGAATTATCTTATATTTAAAGCAATATATGAATTATGCTGTTTTGCAATAAGGATATATAATTTAAGTAAGAAGGAGAAGACGGAGGTGATGTTATGAAACCTGCAATACAGCACCCTGCAGCCCGCATTTCAATGCTTATGTACAGACAGCGGCATATGCCCGGGAAAAAGCTTTATAATCATATTAAAGTTCATGAGCATATACGCGGAATAGAGGAGAAAAGAATGCGCCATTTTTAGCATAAATTATGATTCCGATGTGAAAGTGGTGTAATTGGTAATTTTCTTATGCTAATATTACAGTCTATATTTTGAAAAGGAGGCTGTAATGAATAAATTTAAGGCTTTAATGCTTGAAACACGGGCTCCGTTCCTGACGGTAAGCATAATGCCGGTAATAATAGGAACAGGGATGGCTTACAGTGCAGGGCTGGGGTTTAATATTGTAATGTTCGCACTGTCGTTTTTTGGTTGGATATTCATGCATCTTGGGACAAATGTACTTAATGATTATTATGACGATATTAACGGAACGGACAGGGTGAATAAAGACGCCATATTCCCGTTTACGGGCGGAAGCCGTATGATACAAAACGGCATTTTAAAACCAAAGGAAGTTTTTTGGGAAGCGATTGCCTGCTTCGTGCTGTCGGCAATATTTCTTGCGCCTGTAATGTTTAAGGCAGGGCTGCCTGCGGTTGTGTTGTTTATCTTTGCTTTTATATCCGGTTATTTTTATGTGGCACCGCCGTTTAAATGGGCGCACAGGGGTCTTGGGGAAATGCTGATATTTGCGGGCTTTGGGCCTGTGATAACAATGGGTTCGTATCTTGCGCAGGGAGGGGCAATTGCAGATGTTAACGTATTATTGGTTTCAATTGTTCCCGGGCTTATGGCAGCGGCCATTGTTGACATAAATGAATTCCCTGATTATGAAGCCGACAAGCAGACAGGAAAGAAAAATCTTATAGTAAGGCTTGGCAGGGAAGCCGGAAGGTTTACATATATTTTAATGGTATTATCCGCATATATAACGCTTGCAGCCGTGATTTATTTTGGGTATTTAAATTTTTTGGCTTTGGCAGGTTTTGTTGGATTGCCTTTGTCCTTGATGGCGGTGTCGGAATTAATGAAGAATTATAACTCACCCAAATTGCTTGCCAAAGCATGCGGAATTACCATTGTTTCCCATCTTGCGGTTACAATTCCGGTTGCGGCAGCGGCTTTTATCAAATAAAATCAGTATTGTTCGCGGACAAAAGTATTAATCGTGTTTGGAATTGAATCATTTTTTTCTTTCGGGTAAAATATCACACACATTAAAATAAAAGGAGAAATAATTTGCCTGCGATTACAAATATATTAATAACAGGTGTTGGCGGTCAGGGTATTGTAAGCGCGTCTGACATAATTGCCGATATGGCTATGAATCGGGGTTTTGACGTAAAAAAATCCGAGATACACGGAATGTCACAGCGCGGCGGGGTTGTTTACAGTTATATCAGATTTGGCGAAAGAGTTTATTCGCCGATACCATATAAGGACGATATTGACTATCTTGTTTCGTTTGAGGAAATGGAAGCGTTAAGGTGGAGCGATTATATTAATCCGCGTACTTTTGTTTTGGTAAGCACAAAACGTATAAAGCCGGTTACGCTTACTTTGGCAAATAAAGACTACCCGGATGTGCAAGCTTTGTTAAAATCGGAAAAAGTAAGATTTATTGACGCTGAAAAAGCCGCAAAGGAATTGGGAAATCAGAAATTCGTAAGTTCCGTGATGACGGGCGCTTTATGCGCCAAACTTGGTTTTGAAGAAAAAGAATTCAGAAAATCTTTTGAAACAAGGATTGGGAAATATGTCGATGAAAATACTGCGGCATTTAATATTGGAAAGGAGATGGCAAAATAGTGTTTTATTCAAAAGAAGAAGGATTAAGCAGAAGTGAAATGCAAGCGCTGCAGCTTTCACGTCTTAAAGATACCTGTGAATATGTTTATAATAACAATAAGTTTTATAAAGAAAAGTTTGATAAGGCCGGTATAAAGCCGTGTGACGTTAAATCGCTGGACGATTTAAAAAGACTTCCTTTTACCTATAAAGATGATCTTCGCGACAATGATTATCCTTACGGGATGTTTAGCGCTTCGTTAAAAGATATAGTCCGCATACACGCAAGTTCGGGCACCACCGGCAAAATGACAGTGGTTGGATATACAAAAGAAGATATTGATATTTGGGCTTCTGTAATGGCCCGTTCAATATCCATGGCCGGGGGCAATCCCGGAGATATAATACAAAATGCTTATGGATACGGACTTTTTACGGGAGGTCTTGGTGTTCACTACGGAGCGGAAAAACTTGGCGCAACTGTAATTCCTGTTTCGGGAGGCAATTCTCAAAGACAAATCAGAATAATGAAAGATTTTGGATCGACAATTCTTACATGCACTCCGTCTTATGCTCTTAATCTTGCGGAAACACTGAAGGAAACAGAAGGTGTCTCAAAGAAAGATATTAAATTAAAAGCGGGGATATTTGGAGCGGAACCATGGTCTGAAAACATGCGCAAAGAGATTGAAGATGTATGGGGTATTGATGCTGTGGATATTTACGGTTTAAGCGAGATTATAGGGCCGGGAGTTGCAAATGAATGCCTTCAGAAAAACGGTTTGCATGTGTTTGAAGACCATTTTATACCGGAAATAATTAATCCTGAGACCGGGGAACAATTGAAACCGGGTGAACGCGGCGAACTTGTGTTTACAACAATTACAAAAAAGGGAATACCGCTTATACGCTACCGGACGCGCGACATCACAAGGATTATTCCCGAACCATGCAAATGCGGACGCGGGCTTGTGCGAATGGAGCGCGTGAGCGGCAGGACGGATGACATGCTTATAATCAGGGGAGTGAACGTATTCCCATCGGAGATAGAAATGGTAATAATGAAATTTGAAGGCGTGGAGCCTCATTATCAGATTGTGGTCACACGTGAAGCGCACGGGATGGATCAGCTTGAAGTTCAGGTTGAAGTAAATGATAAAATTTTCAGCGATGAAATAAAAATTCTTGAGAAAACGGAAAAAGAAATTGCCCGTGAAATACAATCTGTTCTTGGCGTTGGAGTCAAGGTTAAGCTTGTGGAGCCCAAATCAATAGCGCGAAGCGAAGGCAAGGCAAAAAGAATAATAGATAAAAGGGTTTTATAAGGGGGCATCGATGAAAATAACACAACTTTCGGTATTTTTGGAAAATGAAAAAGGTCGTTTGCTTGCCGTGATAAAGGCGCTTGCCGAAGCGGGAATAAATATCAGGGCGCTGTCAATGGCGGAAACCGGCGACTATGGAGTGATACGTATGATAGTTTCGGACGCGGCAAAAGGTGAAGCCGCTCTTAAAAAAGCCGGGTTGGCGGTTAAGAAAACGGATGTAATAGCATGTGAAGTTCCGGATGTTCCCGGCGGGCTTGCGGAAGTTCTTGGCAAGTTTTCGGAATCATCCATAAATATTGAATATATGTATGCGTTTGTTGAAAAGCAGGGCGGTAATGCTGTGATGGTTTTCAGGGTTGATGACCATGAAAAGGCATCAGGCAAACTTGAAAGCATAGGAATTAAAATGCTTTCCGAAAAAGATATTTCAAAATTGTGAGGGCATATAATTTGAAAAAACAACTTCTTTCCGGTAATGAGGCAATAGCAAGAGGAGCGTATGAAGCGGGAGCTTTTTTGGGATTTGGTTATCCGGGAACTCCTTCGACGGAAATCCTTGAGAGTTTTGTTCAATATGAAGGTGTTTATGCCGAGTGGTCTGTGAATGAAAAGGTTGCGCTTGAAGCGGCAACCGGGGCTTCGTTGGGAGGAGCCAGGGCTTTTGCCACGATGAAACATGTGGGATTAAATGTTGCCCTTGACGCATACATGACGCTTGCATATACGGGCATAAACGGCGGGCTTGTTGTTTTTAACGCTGATGATCCCGGCATGCACAGTTCGCAGGACGAGCAGGACAACAGATACATCGGAAAATTTTCTTTTACGCCCGTGATTGAACCGTCAGATTCGCAGGAAGCAAAAGATTTTGTCAAGGATGCTTTTGAAATAAGCGAAAGATTTGACATCCCTGTGCTTTTCAGGACGACAACAAGAATTGCTCACGGAAGAAGTGTTGTAAATGTTGACGAGAATTTAAAACCTAAAATGATAAAAAAACCGCTCAGCGTGCCGTGGGACAAGTATACCATGATGCCGCTTAATGCCAAAAGAAAAAGGCATGAACTTTTGATGCGTTTTGAAGAATTGAAGAAATTTTCGGAAGAAACAGGGCTTAACAGGGAAGAAAAAGGGAATTATGACCTGGCTTTTATTGCTTCAGGAGTTGTGTATAATTACATAAAAGAAGTGTTTCCTGAAGCCGCGGTGTTAAAGCTTGGCCTTACAAACCCGCTTCCGATTAATAAAATAAAAAATTTTGCCGCAAAGGCAAAAAGGCTGATTGTTGCGGAAGAGCTGGAACCTTTCATTGAAGATCAGCTTAAGGCTGAAGGCATAAAGTGCGATGGAAGAAATATTTTCCCGCGCGAAGGCGAGTTTTCTCCTGATATTATACGGGAAGCACTAACCGGCAAGAAACCTGAAGGCAAATGTGCTGCACAAAATGTTGCATCAAGACCTCCGTCGTTGTGCCCTGAATGCGGACACAGGGGAGTTTTTAAGGCATTAAGCGAGCTGGGATACACGGTGATGGGAGATATAGGATGTTATACGCTTGGCGCGCTTCCGCCTTTTAATGCTTTGCATACATGTATAGATATGGGTTCGGGTTTAAGCCACGCTTATGGTGCGGAAAAAGCGGGCGAGCCGCACGAAAAGATAGTTGCGGTGATAGGAGATTCAACTTTTATGCATTCGGGGATTACTGCGGTTATCAATCAGGTTTATAACGGCGCGAACACTTTCAATATTATCCTTGATAATCGCACTACTGCAATGACCGGCAGGCAGAACCATCCGGGAACAGGAAAATCAATTAAGGGTGCGGATTCGCATATGGTTGATATTGAAAAACTGCTTGAAGCCATAGGCGTTAAGAAAATACAGGTAATAGACCCTTTGCTGAAAATTGCGGATACAAAGACTATGATAGAAAATATGGCAAAGGAAAAAGGCGTGAAAGTTCTTATAGCCCGCAGACCCTGCGCCCTTTTAAAATGAGATATATTTCGTTTTTTGTTTTCTTTTTTTTATATGTTTTTTCGGCCGATGCGTTTACAGGCATAACCTTTAACGGCAGAAATCTTATAAGCCCGCGTGAACTTTCCGAAATACCCGATAAAATATCCAGACGTTTTTCCGGAAGCGCTGAATATCCGCTTAAAGTTTACGCAATAGATATGGATAATGACGGCAGCGATGACTACATTATAAGGGCGTATATGAACGGGCAGAATCAAACAGGCATGCCGTATTGTTTTTTTGTCACAAATAATATGGTGTTAAAGTTCTGGCAAAGGCTGGATGCGGAGTTTTTGGGATGGCAGGACAACTGGTTTGTTCGCCTTGATGAAGGAATGCTTTATATGATAGAACGCTCACACTTAAACGGCTGGGCGCTTTACAGGTTTAACAACAAAATATGGGACCCTAAATTCATACTTGTTTTTAATCCTGTGCTGCAAAACGGTGAAAAAAAAGAGCTTCTTGGCATTATGACTGCCGGTAAAGTCCGGGACATATGGCTGAAAAAAGAAGGGAAGAGCATAAAAATAAGGGCTGATTTTATAGCTCCGTCGGGTGAAATCGCCAAAAAAAGGAATCCCGGACCGTTTATTTATTTTCTTGGAGATATTCCGCCGGAGAGTTTTTATGAGGAACAGTTTTTTACTGTTGAGGAGCTGCTAAAGAAAAATCGTAAATAACAAAACTTTTTTTGCGGGGATATGTCTAATTTAAACGTTATAAAAGCACATAGACACATTGTTAAATGTCTGATAAAATTCTGAAATATAACAAAACGGGTTTAAAATGCAAGGTTATCTCGGAGGATATTTTGGAAAATAACAGGGCGATAAAGGTGATTTCCGTATTAATTGGTTTTATTTTAATCATAATGGGTCAGTCAATGATGTATGGCAAGTTAAATGCCGTGCCCGGAGCTTTTTTCTTTTTGCTTTCATTTATCCCTTTTTTCATCGCTTTGAAACCTGATAAAGGGGCAGAACTGCTTGGCAGACTTCCGTTCTTAAAGGGTGACTTTGAAAAGCCTGGCAAAAGTGAAATAATCGGATTTGCCATATTTTTTATAGCTGCGGCTTTTTTCAGGTTCCATAATTTAGACACGGTTCCGATGGGATGTTTCCGCGATGAAGGCAAAGCCGCAAAAGACGCGATGGATATTATAAGAGGCATAACTCCATCGGGTGCTGACTCAGCGCTGCCTGTATACATCAGGGCAATTACGGATAATCCTGCTTTATATAATTATTTCATGGGAGGGCTTTTCCCGTTTGTTGGTGAGGGCATAGTCGGCGCAAGAACAGCAACTGCTGTAGCGGGCTTGCTTACCGCTGTTTCTTTTTACTTTATTATCCGTTATATGTTCGGCTGGCGCGCGGCGGTTTTGGGCGGGCTGCTGTTTGCGGTAGGCAGTTATCCTGTGTCTTACAGCAGGCTTGTATATCATGCGTCTTTTGCCATGCTGCCTTATATGTTTACGATGTATTTCGCGGTTAAGGTTTACAATGAAAGAAAATGGTCTGATTTCATTCTGCTTGGCGTTGTAATGGCAATCGCGCTGCAGACGTATCACGCGGCCAGAATAATTCCTTTTGCTTATGCCATGCTGCTTGCGCTTTGTTTCGTGGGGGACAGAGGCTTTATAAAAGCGAATTATAAAAAAATACTTGTTATGCTGGGCGTATTTGCTGTTGTGCTCATGCCGCTTACTCTGTATGTGATTGAAAACTATAAGTCTTTCATGGAAAGGCCGGGCGGGCTTTTGCTTTTGACCGAACATAATAAACATCATTGGTTTTCCCAGAACCAGCTTATGAATTATCTTATAAGCCTCAAAAAAGCCGTTCTCATGTACAATCACAGAGGCGGAATATCCATAATAGCAAGTAATTTTAACGCTGTTCCGATGCTTGATTTTGTATCAGGTATTTTCGCGGCAGCCGGTTTCATGATGTTATTGGCAGGCATATTTCTTGGCAATGCGCGGGCTTTTCTGCTGCTTGGGCTTTTCTTTATATATATTCAGGGCACAGCCTTATTTATAGAATCACCACATACAGGAAGGGGAATAATGGCAATGCCTGTTGTGTTTGTATTCGCGGCTGTTGCTGTTTCGGTTCTGTTGAAACTTTTTTATGAAAACTCGGGCAAAGTTTTAAGGGGATTTTTCCTGTTTGCAGCAGCCATACTTTTTATAATAATAACAGCTTTAAATTACGACAGGTACTTTGAAAAATACGGAAAGTTCCAGTACGCCTACCGTGCTTTTGAAACCGAAAAAAGAGAAGCTGCCGAATATGTAATAAAACTCGGCGACGGCTGGCAGGCAATAATGACCCCTCACTTCATGCACGGGGACAGGGGGGAAACGCCTGATGTACAGATAGCTTTCATGGCAAAGAAAAAAACAAATTATGAAAAACTTACGGCCGGATACAACCTGCCTGTTAATCCGAAGCAGGGAATTAATTATGTATATATTATAGATAAAGAATATTATGCTTACCTGCCGGCGCTTGCGGCATATTATCCGGGCGGAGAACGGGTGGATTTTTTTGAAAAATATAACAATGAAAATGTGCTTTCTTTTGTCGCTTATAAAGTGCCTTATGAAGAGGCGGTAAGAGGACTGTCTTATAAACCTCAAAGGGGACTTATTGCAAGCTATTATACAGGCGCTGACTGCGGCTATGGAGACCTTCTGGATAAAAGGATTGAACCCCTGCTGCTTCAGGAATGGGCGTTTTTCCCCAAAAATGTCAACCGCTTCACCGCTTGTTGGGAGGGAAAAATAAGGATAGATATTCCGGGTAAGTATATATTTGATGTAAGAAACGGCGAGACAAAAAGGCTTATGATAGACGATAAAGTTTTGTTGTCGGGAAATCAGACAAGGGTTGAGGTGGAACTTAAACAGGGGATGCATAAGATAAATGTTATGTACAGGAATAACGGCTGTCTGTGGTTTGGGCTTTGGTGGTCAAAGCCTGACAGCGGAAACGTGGAGCCGGTTCCTATGGATAATTTTTATCCTGTAAGATAAAGATTTAAAAGGAGGAAAGTAAATGAAAAAAAGATCGGCCAGACAAACAAAAAACAATATAAAAAAAGAGCCGGAAACAAAGAATTATCAGCCGGCTAATTCCGTCAGAAATGGCTTCGGGAATTTTATTGATGTTTTTAAAAATTTTCTGCTGTTTTTTGTCGGTTCGGTATCTGTGTTTGCGGTTTTTGGAAATGAGATTGTTATAAATGCCCAAAAAGCTTTTTTTAGAATATTAAAAGTGCCTTTTGAAACCGTGAGGTTTATGAATTTTAATATAGACCTCCCCCCTTATTTTGTTGTTAACCTTACTATAGTTATTATTTTATCCGTTTATATAATTAATTCTTCTTTGAAACCTTCCGAAAGAAAATCAGAGAATAAAATCAAAGGCACTTCGATTTTTCTTACTGTTTCGTCCGTTCTTTACACAGTTCTTGTTTTTTTATTTGTGAAAGACACGGCATATCTTCTTCAAATTATACTTTTCTTTGGGCTTATTGCTGCTTTCTTTTTGTATTTCCGAAAAATTGAAAAAAACAGGGAACCTGAGACTGTAAATGCGGCAATCTTGGTTTTGAGTAAAAAAGAGCTTAATTGGCTTGTGTTTGCGGCTGTTTCGATGCTTGTTGTTTACATGTTTGATGTGAAATCATGGAAGTACTCTTTTATCGGGGATGAATACGCGTTTTATGATTATGGAAGAGGACTTGTTAACGGAAGCACTCCGCTTAGAATACTTTATGAAAACGGAGTATACAGCTATCATCCTATCATGTCGTCCGCTTGGCATGCGCTGTTTATGAAAATATTTGGAGTGTTTTTTGGCTGGAAGTTAAGTTCTGCAATAATACCTGCGCTGACCATATTTCCTCTTTATATATGGGTTAAAAAAATATTCAATAAAACCGTTGCGATGATTGCGGTAGCTTCTTTTGCGATTGCGCCTTCCATAATGGGTTTTGGACATATTGGATATAATAATATACAGGCTGTGCTGATACTTGTTTTGGCTTTGATGGCACTTGAATTTGCCATATCAAAAAACAGCATTTATTGGACATTTGTGGCCGCGGTTGTTTTGGGTCTTGGGGGATACACTTTTTATACAGCAAGGCTTGCGATTGTGGCGGCCGGTATTTATTGGTTTTTTCATGAAAACAGAAAAAAATATTCCCGGGAAAATCTGGTGACGGGAATTTTAATTTATTTTTTGACAATGTTATTTGTTTTTATTAATCCTGAGTTTATCAGACATATGTTTATGAATTCCGTGGTATCGGGAAGTGAAATCGCAAATCCGTCGGAGAGGCCAATATATATATTTCTTAATTATATTCATTCTTTCTTTGCTTTTATTTACAGAAAAACAATGTCGCACTTTATTGCCGGCAGAACAATGGATGTTGTTTCTGCCGTGATGATTCTTGCGGGTATGGCTTGGACAATTATTTCGTTTCTTAAAGATTGGAGAGCGAGATTCTTGATTACGTGTTATGCTGTTCTTGTGCTTTTTGTCGGCGCAATTGTTCAGTATAATTATCCTCCCAATACAAGGCTTTATTTTCTTGTCCCGGTTTTGGCGGTAATTGCGGGAGTTGGTGCGTCAAGATTATTGGCTCTTGCTTCCAAGATTAAATGGGCAAGAAAAAAATATTTTGTTTTAAGAAGGGTTTTGGTGTTTGTTGTTATAATAACAGGATTGTATACTTTCTTCGTATATAAACCGTCGGTTTTTCAATATTCGCCCGAATCACTTATAGCAAGGTATATGCTTAGCGAAGGGAAAAATAAAAATGCAGTATTGGCAACGGAAAAATATCATATGGTAAATCAAATGGCCGCGCTTTATAAATTTGACAAGCGTCTTGAAAGGATAGGATATGCTGATATACAGACTTATGTGGAAACGGGAGCTTTAAACAATAAGGTGCTTATACTTGGAGATGACTTAATCGGAATAAGGCAGGGTTTAAGGGCATATCTTAAACCGGGTACAATTATTATGGACGGCTTGAAAAGGGAATCGGCATTCATATTTGACCTGACGGATCCGGAGTACTATAAAGGATTTTTGGAAATTTGGAATACAAATTCCTCTTATCAGGTTCAGCCTGCCGCTGTTAATGCGGAGCAAATTGCATCTGCGCCTGCACAAGCGCAGGCGCCTGTAAACAGGCAGGTTCAGACGGCTGCTCCGGTTAAACCGATGATTTTTCAGGCCGGCCCTTGCAAACCCAAAAAGGCGCTTGCCTTTCTGCCGCTTAACAATGCGAAACTTACATATATCAAAATGTTTGGCGAGGGATTATCCGAACCCTCGGATATTGCGGTATCGCCTGACGGGAACAGGGTATATATATGCGATGGTATAGGATATAAGTTCCTTGTTTACAAGAAATCAGGTGATACATACAAGCTTTTTAAGAAGCAAAGGTTAAGCTACAAAAAAGGCTTCTTGGGTGCTGATCCGAGAAATCAGGAACAAAAAGAGCATGCTTATATGGTATATGACAGGGATAAAAATCTTATTTATTTGTTTGACGGAAGTTATGACGTACTTAAGCAATATGATGCAGACGGTAATTTTGTGAAGGATATTTTTAAAGCCGGATTTTTTCACGGTGCAAGAAGCCTCAGGATGGCTTCTGACGGAACGCTTGCGGTTTCGCTTGCGGGTATGAATGCCGTTCAATTTGCCGATTTGTCGGGAAATGATAAAGGAAGGTATCAGACGCCGAACGGTGCAAAATGTGGAGAATTAAATCAGCCTTGTTTTACGGGTTTTGATAAAAGTTTAAGAAGATATGTTGTGGATACTTTAAATGACAGAATACAGATTTTTGATAAGGATATGAAATATCTTGATAATTTTCCGATAGGTAAAAGTTCAACCATTCTGGGGCCCCAGATAATAATAAACGAAAAAGCGCCTCAGCCGTATATGGCGGTTACGATGCAGTATACTCGTTCAGTTATGTTTATACCACTTATGGCCGGCAATCCCAGAAGTCTTGAATTGAAAGGCGAAGGCGATGTAAGTTTTGGCGGACCTGCGGCAATGGCAATGGATGAAAATGATAATTTATATGTGCTTGACCCCAGAACAAAGGTTGTGGCCAAAATAACTTTGCCTCAGGATCCCGTAAAGTAAAATAGAATATTGACTGCCCGGGCATTATAGTGTAAAATTTATCTGCTTTAAAATGATTATTATTTATTTCCGGATGCATATACCCGGGAAAATAGGAAGAAGAAGCCATCGCTTCTCACCCGTGCGGCAAAGCTGTATCGGGTTTAACGAGCTTAAATTAAATTTCAGGCAGATGGCAGGCGCATAAAAAGCGCATTTTATCTGCCTTTTTTGTTTTAAAAAAATTCGGAGGTGAAGGATATTTCATTTACAGAGTTAAGAATTAACGAAGGCATCAAAGTTAATGAGTTAAGGGTAATTGATGAAAAAGGAGTGTCGCTTGGAATTTTAAAAAAAGATGAGGCTTTAAGGATTGCAAATGAAAGAGGCACGGATCTTGTGGAAATAAGCCCCAATGCAAAGCCTCCGGTTGCGAAACTTCTTGACTACGGAAAATATAAATATGAACAGCTGAAAAAAGACAAGGTTGCCAAAAAAAATCAGCAGGTAATAGTGGTTAAAGAAATACAGTTAAGACCCAATATTGACAAACACGATTTGATGATAAAAAACAATCATGCAATAGAATTTCTTGAAAAAGGATACAAGGTTAAATATGTGCTTAAATTCCGCGGAAGGGAGCTTGAATATAAAGAAGAAAAAAGCAAGTTTTTGATTGAGGAAGTTATGAAGGCGCTTTCCGAAAAGGGTGAGATGGACGGGCCTTTGTCGAACGAGGATCGTTCCGTGGTTTTTACGATGCAGCCAAGAAAAAAATAAAATAAATAATAATTGAGGAGAATAAAAATGCCAAAGCTTAAGACAAATTCTTCGGCGAAAAAAAGATTTAAAAAAACAGCCGGCGGTAAGATTAAATATAAAAAACCGGGTCTTCGCCATCTTCTTCAGCAGGAATCAAGCAATATTAAAAGGCCTAAAAGAAAACCGGGATATGTTTATAAAGGGCAGCAGGATAACATAGCAAAAATGCTTCCGTACGCTTAATTGACGGATATTAAGAGTATTTGAAATTTTAGAAAATAAACAGGAGAAAAAATATGCCAAGGGTAAAAAGAGGCGTCACATCAAGAAGAAGACATAAAAAAATGATAAAGCTTGCGGAAGGTTACTATGGCCGCAAGAAAAACCTGTATACAAGGGCTGATGAGCAGGTAAAAAAAGGCTGGGTGGCCGGATATCGCGGCCGCAAATTGAAAAAAAGAGATTATCGCGGGCTTTGGATAATACGCATAAATGCGGCATGCAGGGAAAACGGAATAAGCTACAGCAAGTTTATGGGCGGGTTAATTAAATCCGGAATTACATTAAACCGTAAACAGCTTGCAGAGCTGGCTGTGACAGACGCGGCGGCATTTGCGAAAATAGTAAATACGGTGAAAGGTAAGGCGGCTTAAAACTTCTGTTGGCGGCATTTTCGGCGCCGGAAGCAACATATGTCAGAACAATTACGTTCTATCAAAAGAAGGGTAATTGTAGAGAAAGAAAAACTGAAGAGGGAGCTTGGTACAATGGCCCTCTTCAGCGCGGCTTATGGAAACGTAGGTTCTTCCATATATTATGCGCTGGGTGCAACAACAGTATTCGCGCTTGGGGCGTCTCCCTGGGCCTTAATGGCGGCCGGATTTTTCTTCGTGCTTACCGTATGGAGCTTTGCAGAAGGCACAACAATGATGCCTTACGCCGGCGGAGCTTCTTATTTTTCCAGAAAAGGAATTAATGAGTCTGTCAGTTTTCTTACCGGATGGGTTGATATACTTGCATATGTGGTTACAATAGCAATATCATCATATACCGCGGTAAAATATCTTGCTTATTTTTTCCCGTTTCTTAAAGAACCTGTTCCTGTTATGATTGGCAATGCTCACTTTGCAACAAGCCCTCATGCATTTACCATATTCTTGGCCTGTCTGATTGTGGCCGCCCTTATGCTTTTAAATATATTGGGTGTTAAAGAAGCGGCTTTTTTTAATATATTTTTTGCCGTAATAGACATATTTACGCAGGCTCTTATGGTGATACTTGGATTTGTATTGGTCATTAATTTCAAGAAGATATTTTCTTATCCGTTTATGGGCCCTGAATATTGGCCTACTTTGGGGAATTTCATTAAAGGAATAGCAATTGCCATGGTGTCTTATACAGGGATAGATACCATATCACAAATGTCAGAAGAAGCAAAAGAACACAAAAAATCAATTCCCGGTTCTTATAAATGGTTAATTGCGGTTGTGCTTTTGATGTCTGTTGGTTTGCCTTTGGTTGCGGCAAGCGTTATGGATCCAAAAGAGATGGCAACACGCTGGCTTGAAGACCCGATTGCCGGAATTGCATATTATATGCCTGATATAACTTTGTTTGGAATAACACTTAAACTCAGCGCCATATTTGGTTTTTGGGTGGCGATTTTGGCAGTTACAATACTTGTTATGGCAACCAATGCGGGCATAATGGGCGCGTCAAGGCTTGCATATTCAATGGGCGAGCACAGGCAGATACCGGCTTTTATATTCAAACTGCACAGGAAGTTTAATACGCCGCATATTTCAATACTTTTCTTTTCCGGTGTTGCCGTGATGCTTCTTGTGGCGGGGCTTATTTTTGACGGTATATTTATAAAACTTGCAAGTCTATATGCGCTTTCGGCCATGATAATATTTACAATGGCTCATATTGCGGTAATTGCCATGAGGATTAAACTTCCTGATTTTGAAAGACCATATAAAATAAAGGGAAACATTAAAATAATGGGCAAGGAAATTCCGATATCGGCGGTTATCGGGGCTGTTTTTAATATTATTGTATTTATCATACTTGCGGCAAATGATAAATGGGCAAGATATGTATGTCTTGCATGGATAATCGGAGGTTTTCTGCTGTATGTGTTTTACAGAAAAAAACATAATCTTCCCGTACACGAAGTTGTGACAATTGAACGTGTTGTTGAAGCGGCTTATATGCCTGTTGATTACGCTGAGGTTCTTGTGCCGACGACCGGTTCTCTTGATGCCGAAATGATACAGGCTGCCTGTAAGATAGCATTACGTGATAAATCAAGAGTTCTTGCTTTGTATGTAATTGAAGTTCCGATGACTCTTCCTATCGATGCAAATATGCCGGCAGAACGTGAAAAAGGCGAGAAAGCCCTTGATCAGGCGGAGATGATAGGAAAAGAAATCGGAGTTAAGGTTGATACACGTCTTGTACAGGCCAGAAGCGCCGGAAAGGCAATAGTTGAAGAGGCGATAAAAATAAGAGCCGATCTTATAATGCTTGGGCAGCCCGAAAAGACGGCGCTTTCCGAAATTTTTGGCGCAAAGACGGTAAGCTATGTTGCCCAGCATGCGCCTTGCAGAGTATGGATAGATATAGGGCAGGCAAGACATAAAATAGAATAGAAAGCGATAATAATTAAGCGGAGGTATTATGAATATTGTAATTATGGGATGCGGAAGATTGGGAGAGCGGGTGGCAAAAAAAATGGACAAGACGGATAATGTTATAGTTTTGGATAAGAATCCTGATGCCCTGAAAAAACTTGGAAAAGATTTTAACGGGAAAGTGCTGCAAGCGGACGGCACGGATATGTCCATATACCCTTTGATAATGGATCCCCGGCCTGATTTCTTTTTTGCGCTTACAAACAGTGACAACAGCAATATAATGGCGGCGGAAATAGCGGGGCAAAAATACAAAGTAAAAACCGTAATAGCGCGAGTAGATGACCCGATAAGAGCAAAAGCTTTTGAAGAGCTTGGCATACAGACTTTCTGCCCCACCACCTTGTCTGAAAAACGGATAAATAAAATGGTTGAAGCAAGTAAAAAGACGGAAGAAAAAGGTGATGAAGATGAAAACTAATATATCCGAAAAACTTTTTGTTATTGTGGTTGGAGCCGGCAAAATGGGATATAACCTTACAAAACTTCTTATGGACGAGGGACATGAAGTTTTGCTTGTTGAACGCGACAGGATACGTTATGCGGAAATCGCAAATGAACTTGGCGAACATGTATATCAGGGGGATGCCGCCGAGTCGGACACTTTGAAGGCAATAGGAACAAATCGTGCCAATGTGATGGTTGCCGTAACCGGTGATGATGCCACAAATCTTGTTATATGCCAGATGGCCAAAATAATGTATATGATTCCAAGGACAATAGCCAGGATATCCAATCCTAAAAATGAAGATATTTTCTCATCGCTTGGAGTTGATGCGGTTGTTAATACGACAAAGATAGTAAATTCTCTTATAGAAAAGGAAGTGGATGCGGGTATGCTTGTGCCCGTTCTTGAAATGAAGGGCGGGAAAGTTGAGATAGTTGAAACCGAGGTTGATTCGGATTCAACCGTGCTGAACAAACAAATAAAGGACATAAAACTTCCGGAGGACTGTCTTATTGTGTCTATAACTCGCGAGGGGGAAGTGGTGTTTCCGCACGGCAATACTGTTATACAAAAAGGCGATCTTTTAATGGTTTTGGTTTCAAAAGAAAAGAAGGCGGAACTCAGGAATATACTATGACAATAAAAAATGACACGGCTGTTTACAGATTTTTGGCCGTGTATTCTTTTTTATCGGCGTTGATTTTTTTTGCGGCAATGTATGTTTGTTCCGGGTTTAAATTATCGGCCCCTCTTGATGACGCTTTTATTTATTTTAATTATGCAAAAAACACCGCTGCCGGAAGGTTTATGGAATATGTTTCGGGGCAGGGATACAGTTCCGGAGCAACAAGTTTTTTATATGTGATGCTTATAACACCTTTTGCTTTTTTGTTCAAAGGGGCATCAATAATTGCAATTACCTATATAATCGGCGGAGTAGCGCTTTTTACGGCCGCTTTATATGTTTACAGAACAGCTTCTTTTTTATGCGGGAAAAAAATATGGGGGCTCGCGGCGGCCGTACTTCTTATTACAAACGGCAACATATTGTGGGGTGTTTTTTCCGGCATGGAAATAGGTCTGTTTATGGCGCTTATAGCTTCCTCTTATTATTATGCGGCGATTGCAAAAGATAATGCCAAGGCTTCTGTTTCAATGGCGCTGCTTTCTATTGTAAGACCGGAAGGTTTTGGGCTTGTTGCAATATTTATAATTTTAAGAATTATAAATAAAGCTTTTAATTCAAAAGAAAAGGTTTTAATTTACTTTTTATCTTTGATCCCGGGGACGGGGTATTTTGTTATGAATAAAATAATGACCGGCGATTTTATGCCCAATACCATGCGTGCGAAATCAAACTTTTCTCTTTATTACTATAATTTTCCCGATATATTTGCTCAGGGGCTGGAACTTTTTAACAGATTCTCTAAGGAAATTTTTAACGGGACAAACGCGCATTATTATCCGCAGGGTGTATTTATTCTGTTTATGGCGGGAGTTGTGCCTTTTTTATGGGGTGAAATTTCTTCGAAGAAAACAGGACCTTATCTTATGGGGTTTGTCTGGTTTGTTTTTGGCGTTATGAGCACTGTTTTTTCAAGTTTTGCAGTTGTTCATAATTACAGGTATACAATGCCTTTTTGTGTTCTTTATACTGTTTTGGCGGTTAAAGGAGTTGATGTGATAACCGAAATGTTTGTTGGAGGCAATGAAAAAAACAGAAAAATATTTTTGTGGAGCTTGTTTTTCGCTGCGGTTTTGTTTAATTTTTTTACGATAATTGCAAATATAATTAATTTTGGAAGGGACTGCCGCGATATAAGGTCCCAGTCAATTTCCGCGGGCTTATGGCTTAAGGAAAATATAAGGGAAGATGAAATAATTGCAATAAATGATGCCGGCGCCATAGCGTATTTTTCGGGTAAAAGAGTGTTTGACATGGTTGGCCTTGTTACTAACGGACAGGCAAAAAAATTCCAGAACGGTAAGGCCGGAGTTTTTGAAGAAATAGAGCATATAAGACCTAAATATTGGCTGGTTCATGTGGGCTGGTTTAACTATGAACCTTATACAATATGGAAAAAACCAAGACTTGCGGAATTTAATATAAAAAGAGAGCCTGCTTATTATGTTGTAGGTTCGCCTGAAGTGTGTGTTGAAACCGATTTTTCGCTTTTTGACAGCGGAAATAAAATGAAAATTAATCATGGAAACTGGAAAGAAATTGACAGGCTGGACACCTGTGATATGAGAAGCGAGATAGAACATGAATACAGAATATGGGTTAAATATCGTTCGGAATACCCGGGAACCATTCTGGAAGAAGATGATTACAGAGGTACGGCAGAGCGTGTTCTTGACGCGGGCAGAATAACCAGCGGCGGTATGGAGTTTACGGTAAAAAACATCAGGCCCGGAAGCGATATGTTGATTGTAAACAGGGCTTTTGATTCGCCTTCAACCGAAGTGGAAGTTTTTGTTGACAATCAAAAGCCTTTAACCTGGAATTCTCCGGAAACAAAAGGTTTCAGCGAGCCTGAAATTCTGATACCGGGTGAATTGATAAAAAAAGACACAGTGAAAATAAAACTTATAATAAAGTCAAAGAACAGGTTTAATTCATTCCATTTCTGGTTCCTTCAGAAGGAGGCATAAATTGGCAAAAAAACAGGGATTAATGGCTGATGTTCCTTTAAACGCTATTTCTTTAATGGCTGTGTTTATATTCGTCTTACAGGCAGGGCTGGTTATGTTTTATAACAGCAATAATCTTACATTTACGCATATTGAAGCATACAGGGCAATTGATGCAGGAAATGAAGCGCTGGCTTCCGGATTCAAAACTGATTTCAGGCCTAACAGGGAAAATCCGGAGATAAGCGGTTTTATTTATCCTTTTATATCAGGCGCAATAAGTCTTGCCGTGGGTAAGACCAATACGGTGGTTGTGATTCATATGCTTGCGCTCTGCGCCATGTTTTTTTCAATGGTTTTTATTTATAAAGCCGCCCTTGCTGTTGAAAAAAGGGCTGTAATTCCTGCGGTTTTGCTTTTTGCCACAACGGCTCCTTTGATTTTGGGAATCTTCAGCGGAACGGATGTAATCATAACTATTTTAATTGTCAGCGCGCTTTTTTATTACGGGATAAATCTTGGGCGTAAAGATTACGCCGTTTATTTTACTCTTAATGCGCTTTTGTTTGTCAACGGCGCTCATGGCATCGCTTTTGGCTCGGCATTTCTTGCATTTGGGATGCTTCGCCTGTCAGGGAACGGTTTCAGGAAAAACAGATTTGTCTATTTTACCGCCGCAATTGTTGCCAGTGTGGCGGCCGCCACACTGGCTTTTTGGGGTGCTTTCATAAAGAAATTTGACATAATGGCAATGGAACAGCAGGGAGTATTAAGCACAACAACCATGTATGTTGATTCTTTCTTCCGTGACGGTTTTTTGTGGTCCAAGATGGTTCCTTTTTTTATGTCTGTTATTTTCTTGTTTGCGCTGTTTTGGGGAGTTAAAAAAGAATATGAAGAATATAAACCCGGAATATTTATGCTTGCCGCGCTTTTGACTGCGGCAGGCATTGTGCCGCAGATATTTTCCGTATTTCGCAATGAAGCCGACACCACACTTTTTGCTTCGCCGTTTTATGTTGCGTTTGTTTTGACCGGTGCTTTTGGGCTTGTTATGACGGCATCGATTGCGGCCGATAAAAAAGATAAAAACATGCAGTTTAATAATGTGCTTTACGGGCTTCTTGTGTTTGTTATATTATATAACCTGATAATATTTGCCGGCCGGGCGGTTGAAAATGCCCAAAAAATTAAATATATTGTTCCGGATCCTGTTGCTTCAAAATATCTTGAAAGGTGAGAAAAATGTCGAAAAACAAAAAAATTAAGACGAATATAAACGGTTTTTTTACCCCTTTTAACCTTTTTGTTGTATCGGCGGTGCTTGCTTTTTTTGGACAGCACTTTCTTTTTACTAGAAGAATGCTTGCCTTTGGAATTGTTTTTTACGCCGCGGCGGTTTTGATATTTTTGCTTGCAGGCAGAGGTCTTAGTGTAAAATCCGAAGCAATACCTGAGCGGGAAGAAGAAAAAGAATCAAAAGGGGTGTCTAAAACCGAAGTGTATTTTTTTGCCGCCGTAATGCTTTTTGCCGTGTTTTTCAGGGTATTCATGATAAGCGAAGTGCCTTCCGGCTGTTACCGTGATGAAGGACAAAACGGGAATGAAGCAATAAATATAATGAACGGGGTTGAAATTGAAGGGACAAAGCTGCCTGTTTATATAGAGCGTTTCACACAAAACGCCGCCATGTATATGTATCCGGTTGCCGCAATGTTTAAAATATTCGGGATAGGGGTTCTTCAGATAAGGGTTGTTTCTGTTATTTTTGGAATTTTGTCCGTGGCGGCTTTTTATTTTCTTTTGAGAAATCTGTACGGCTGGAAACTTGCCGTAATCGGATCTTTTGTTCTTGCGGTACTGCGCTGGCACGTGAACTTCAGCAGAATAGGTTTTCTTGGTTCTCTTACGGTGCTTATTTTTATTTTTGTTCTTTATTTTTTGGTAAGGGCGGTTAAAAAAGGAAAGCTTTCTGATTTTGTGATGGCTGGAGCATGCACTTCACTGTCTTTGTATTCTTATATAGCGGCAAGACTGATACCTGTTGGCATAATCATATTTGGCATTTTCCTTTTAATCAAAAACAGCAGATTTATAAGGGTTAAGTGGCTTAAGATATCCCTTGGAATTCTTGCGGCTGTCATTGTTTTTGCCCCTTTGGGGTCTTATGTAATCAAAAATAAAGAAGCTTTCATGACAAGAACCGCCACGGTGTCTATATTTAATCATGATATGCTTAAAGCAATAGGCGGAAGATATGTTGATGAAAATGGCAGGGTAAAACCGTGGCAGCAGATGTATCTGCACAATGTGTTTACCACACTTTTGATGTTTAATTATATAGGAGACGGAAACCCAAGGCATAATTACAATACAAGGCCTCAGCTTGACTATTTGACGGGTATAATGTTTGTTTTTGGTATTTTCCTTATTTTGTCTCAGGGATTCAGCGTTTTTGGCTTTATGTTTATTGCTTTTTTTATAAGCCTGCTTCAGGCAGGGCTGTTCTCGATAGAATCGCCGCAGGCATACAGGACAATAGCCGTGATACCTCTTGTTGTAATTGCGGTAACGGCGGCTTTCAAAAGAATAAGGGATATTTTTGCCGATGAATTTGGGAAAAAAGCATCTTTGATTTTTTTTGTTGCAGCGGGAATATTTGCTGCCGGAGTCGGCTACAATAATTATAATGAATATTTCAACGGATGGGCAAAGGACAGCGGGGCATGGGCGGAATTCTCGATGGATGAATACACTATGGGCAGATATGTTCATTCTCTTGGGGATTCTTATCAGGCGATTGTAATGCCATCCTGGCTTGACAGCTATACATATAATTTCGCAACTTATCCTTATAAAAATTCGGTGAAATTTGATCCTTCGGAATGGATACCAATAAGGGCGAAAATTTTTAAGAATTTTGTTTATATTCTTGACAGTTCTTATCTGCCTTTAAAGCCAATAATTCAGTCCATGTATCCCAACGGTAAATATGTTGAATTTAAGCATAAGTTCGGTGACAGAATTCTTTGGTGGGCATATGAAGTGCCGTATGAGGATGTTAAACGGTATCAGGATAAGCCCGTTAAAAACGGACTTATGGGATACTATTACAGAGACAATGAAAAGCTGCCGCCGAAAGAACTTGAAAGTCACTGGCAGGGCAGGCCAGTATTTACACGACTGGATCCTTTCATACTTTTTAATTGGGTTGTTGATCCCATAATGGGGCCGTTCTCTGTGAAATGGACGGGAAAGATAAAGATTGAAAAACCAGGAACGTATGTTTTCAGCACTGTAAGCAATGATTATTCTGATGTGACAATTAACGGTAAAAGAGTGGTCACTAATCCCGGCGCAGGCGGCGGGTTAAAGGCCGAAGAAGGAAGCATATATCTTGTTCCGGGGTATCATGACATAATGGTAAGGTACTATGAAAGCGTGCATTACAGCAAAATGCAGTTCTTCTGGCGTGTTCCCGGAGGAACAGGATTGGAGGTCGTGCCCAGTGAAATCCTCTTCCCGCAGTAAAAAAAAGATTAAGGAAAAAGTTGTTGTAATAATGCCGGCTTATAACGCGGCCAAGACACTTGAAATGACATACAATGATCTTCCGAAAGATATAATACACGAAGTGGTTCTTGTTGATGACGCAAGCAAGGACGAAACGGTTGAAGTGGCAAGGAAGCTTGGCATTAAAGTTCTGGTTCACATACAAAATCTTGGCTATGGAGGAAACCAAAAAACCTGTTATATAGAGGCTTTAAAAGACGGCGCCGATGTAATAGTGATGCTGCATCCTGATTATCAGTATGACGCGCGTCTTGTTCCCGAGATGATAGCGCCTATAATAAACGGTCATGCGGATTTTGTGCTTGGAAGCAGGATGCTTGGCGAAGGCGCGTTAAAAGGGGGCATGCCGCTTTATAAGTATATAGCAAATAAAATACTTACTTTTATTGAAAATTTATGCTTTGGCAAGCATTATTCCGAACTTCATACCGGATTCAGGGCATACAGCCGCCGTGTTTTGCTTGAAATACCTTTTACTCTGAATTCCGATGATTTTGTATTTGACACTGAGGTGCTTGCCCAGATAGAAACAAAAAAGTTTCCGACAACAGAAATCCCGGTGCCAACAAGGTACTTTAAGGAAGCAAGTTCGATTAATTTTTTCAGAAGCGTAACTTACGGCCTGCAGACATTGTCGGTTATGTGGGAATTTCTTTTGAATAAATGGGGCATTATAAAGCCCGATAAATACAATAAAAAACTTTTTGATGTAATTTCGCCTTACTATGTAAGGGAAATAACAAAAGCTGAAAAAAAGAAAAAAGGCGGTAAAAAGTGAAAAAAGTTTTGTTTTGGCTTGGAATAATTGTAACCGCTGTATGCCTGTATTTTGTGTTTAGAGGCATAGATTTTAAAGAGCTGGCCTGCATAATAAAGGGAATTAATGTTTATGTTCTTTTTTTAACGGTTATCGTATATATTTTTGGATATTATCTCAGGGCAATCCGATGGAAGGTGCTTTTAAAGCACATAAAAGAATTTAAGGCGGCCGAATTGTTTCCTTATCTGGTAATGGGGTTTATGGCAAACAATATTTTCCCGGCAAGGGCGGGGGAGTTTATAAGGGCATATCTTACCGGAAGCAAGAAAGGCATACCAAAGTCTTCGGCTTTTGCTTCAATAATAATAGAAAGGGTTTTTGACGGGCTTGTGATGATAGCATTTTTTATTCTTGGATATATGGCATTTCATTTTGCGGGAAGGGTAATAACAGACCCGATAAGCGTAAATGTTTTTGGAAAAACGCTTGGGATTAAGTCTGCTGTGACCATTTTTGCCATGGCGGGCAGCATTGTTTTTATAGGTATATTCCTGTTCAGCTGGCTGCTTATCGCAAAAAAGGAACCGACCGTAAATTTTCTTCATTCTATATTTTCAAGAATGCCGGGAAACCTTGGCGATAAATTTAATTCAATCACAGACACTTTTATTGAAGGGCTTGGAGTTTTAAGGTCCGGAAGTTCGCTTTTAAGCGTTTTTGCCGTATCGGCGCTTGCATGGACGATTGAGGCGGGAACATACTGGATGATGGGGCATGCAATGGGGCTTAAAATCAGTTTTCTTTTGGTTTGTCTTATAATGGCGGTTTCCAATTTTGCGATTATGGCGCCGTCAACTTCCGGCGGGGTGGGTCCCTTTGAATTTTTTGGCGTGGGTGTAATGCTTTTGTTCGGATATAAAAAAGAAGAGGCGACAGCGTATATTGTGATAATACACGCCATGATACTTTTGCCCATTATAATTCTTGGTCTTTTGTTTATGTTTACGGAAGGGCTTGACATGAAAAAAATAATTAAAGCACAGGAGGAAGGAAAATGAAAAGAAAACTGCTGTTTATTGTTTTTGCTGTTCTTGCGGCTTTTGTTTTTATTTCGTGCGATCAGGACCAAAAAGCTCCTGAAAGCGCTGCCGGTGTGTCTGCGGTTGCTTCGAACCGGCTCACGGATTCCGGTGAAGATATTGCGGTGATTGAAACCCCGAAAGGAAAAATCAAATTCAAATTTTTTGCAAAGGATGCTCCCAATACTGTTGCCAACTTCATAAAGCTTGCCAATGCCGGATTTTATAACGGACTTACTTTTCACAGGTATGAACCCGGTTTTGTAATTCAGGGCGGCTGCCCAAACGGCAACGGCACAGGCGGCCCGGGCTATAACATAAAGGCCGAGTTTAACGCGAACAAGCATATAGCGGGAACGGTTGCCATGGCGCGCGCCGCGCATCCTGATTCTGCGGGAAGCCAGTTTTATATCTGCCTTGCGCCGGCTCCTTTTCTTGACGGACAGTATACGGTGTTCGGGCAGGTAACCGAGGGCATGGACACGGTAATGAAGATACGCGCGGGAGACAAGATGACAAAAGTTTATATTGAGAAGGCAAAATAATGGCAAAAAAGAAAAAAACTAAAACAAAAAAAGACAAGCCGAAAAAATCAGCTGAAGACATTGCCGTAATAGAAACAGCGAAGGGAACAATAAAATTCAGATTCTACAAGGATGATGCGCCAAATACCTGTGATAACTTTATTAAACTCGCTGAAAAAGGTTTTTACAATAATCTTACATTCCACCGATATGAACCCGGTTTTGTGATTCAGGGAGGCTGCCCTGAAGGGACGGGTATGGGCGGTCCGGGTTATAATATACGCGCAGAATTTAACAGGCAAAAGCACGTGGCAGGAACGGTTGCCATGGCCCGTGCGCAGCATCCTGATTCTGCCGGAAGCCAGTTTTATATATGCCTTGCGCCGGCTCCTTTTCTTGACGGGAATTATACGGTGTTCGGTCAGGTTACGGAAGGCATGGATGTTGTTATGCAGATAAGAGCAGGCGAAAAAATGACGAGGGTTTATATAGAAAAAGCATAATTAATTTTAAAGCCCGTACTGCGGCTTGATGCTGCGGTACGGGCTTTTTTTATTTGTGGTTTTTGTAATTTATGATATTATATTTACGAAAACACTTTCGTAAAAGGAGAATTTAAATGAGATTTGGAGATTTTTCTGCTGACGGCCGTGAATATATCATAACAAAACCAAATACGCCGACACCTTGGATTAATTATATTTCCAATATGAGAGGGTACTGCGGAATAGTAAGCCAGAGCGGAGGCGGGTTTTCTTTTCATAAGGACCCGCGCGATCGCAGGATAACAAAATACCGTTACAATAATGTGCCTGTTGACAGACCGGGAAGATATTTTTATGTACGCGATAACGAGACTGCGGATTTCTGGTCGCCGACATGGCAGCCCGTAATGAAAAAGCCGGATAATTTTGAATGCCGTCACGGACAGGGTTATACGATAATCAGTTCCAAAGTTAATGGTTTTGAACATGAAACACAGTACTTTGTGCCGGCTGACGATGACTGTGAGATTTGGAAACTCAAAATAAAGAATAATAATTTAAAAGAAAAAAAGCTTTCTGTGTATTCTTATGCGGAATTTACTTTCTGGTCCGAACCTGAATCGCGCAATATTCAGTGGTCTCTTCATTTAACGCGCTGCCAGTTTGAACGAGGGATGATTCTTTATGATTTTATAGAGCCTCATCCTGCGTTTGACATGAATGCAAATAAAAATTATGTGGCAGACAGACCCGGGTATGCATTTATGGCATTATCCGAACCCGTGGCTGACTATGAATGCGTTCGTGACAAGTTTATTGGCATCTATAACTCGGAAACAAATCCTGACGGTGTTGTTAACGGCAAACTTACAAACTCAATACTTCGCGGCGGAGTGCCGTGCGCCGCAATGAGAACCGAGATAAACTTAAAGCCGGGAGAAGAAAAAATAATAACTGTTGTTTTGGGATACGCGGAAAGCGCGGATAAGGCCGAAGCGGTATCTAAAAATTATCTTGCGCCTGAAAGTTCAGCCGCTGCTCTTGAAAAAGTTAAACAGGGATGGACAGATTATATTTCGGCATACACCATAAAGACTCCTGATCGGATAATTGACATTATGGTGAACGTCTGGAATCAGTATCAGTGTAAAACAACTTTTGACTGGTCTCGTTATATTTCTTTTTATGAAAACGGTGAGGGGAGGGGAATGGGAACCCGTGATTCGTGCCAGGATACACTGGCTGTAAATTCTCAGCTGCCTAAGCGCGTGAAATCGCGTATTCATCAGATACTTTCGACGACACAGTTTGAGACGGGTGACTGTTTTCATCAGTTCTTCCCGCTGGGGGGAAAGGGTGACCTTAAAGGTTTTTCTGATGACCATCTTTGGATGGCTCAGATGGTGTATTCCTATATTGCGGAAACAGGCGATTTTGCGATACTTGATGAATTGGCCCCTTATGCTTTGTCCGATAAAAAGGCAACCGTATATGAGCATTTAAAAACAGGACTTGATTATACCGAAAAAATGAAAGGGCCTAACGGTCTTCCGCTTATACTTACCGCGGACTGGAATGACACCCTGCATCTTTGGATGGAATGCGAAAAACCGGAATCGGTTGTAACGGCTGCGCTTTATGTTTATGCCTTGAAACTTATGGCACAGCTTGCCGCAAAAACCGGCAGACAGGAAGATTCTGAAATTTTTTCAAAAAAAGCCGCGGCAATGTCGGCGATTGTAAATGAAAAGTGCTGGGACGGCGAGTGGTACATAAGGGGTTTTGGCGGCGAAGTTATAGGCACACACAAAGCTGAGCAGGCAAAGATATTTTTAAACTCACAGGTATGGTGCGTGATTGCCGGGATTGCGGAAGGCGAACGCAGAATAAAATGTATGGACAGCGTAAAAAAATATCTTGCATCGCCGGAAGGCGTAAAAAAATTATGGCCCACTTTCACAAAGTATGACCGGACATACGGCCTGATTTCAAGATATGTTCCGGGGCGCAAGGAAAACGGTATTTTTTCGCACGCCAATTCATGGGCAATAATTGCCGAAACCATGATTGACAGACCTGATACGGCGTTTGAATATTATAAATCCATTATGCCTTACGGCAGAAATGATAAGGCGGAAATATTTAAAACAGAGCCTTATGTATGGTGCCAGACAGTTGCAACAGAAGATGCTCTGAACAAAGGCGAAGGCGCCAATTCCTGGCTTACGGGCACCGCAAGCTGGATGTATGTGGCTGTAACCCAGTATATTTTGGGTATAAGGCCGGTTTTGGAAGGTCTTTATATTGAACCAAAAGTGCCGTCGTCGTGGAATGAGTATTCGGTATGCCGCAGGTATCGCGGCTGTATGTATGAAATTAACTTTAAAAGAACGGGAAAATTCGGCATAAAAGTAAACGGCATTGAAGTAAAGGGAAGCGTGATAAAACCGCTTGATGCCCAAACAGCGAAGGCGGAAATTACTTTTTAAACCGGTTTACAACTTAAAAATACCCATATATATATTGCCTTTTATATATATTTATATATAATATTCAACATTGCGGGCCCGTAGCTCAGTGGATAGAGCATCGGTTTCCTAAACCGTTGGCCGGACGTTCGATTCGTCTCGGGCCCGCCAATAAACAAAGCGCAGCTTTGTTTTGCTCTCGCGTGAGGGCCAACAGCCAAGTAATCGCAAAGGCGGTTACCTGGAGGAATGAAAACACGCGAGGGCAAAAGCTTTTTATCCACAGACAAAGGCTTCTTCGGAGGACGCTGTGATAGACCTTCATACCCATACTTTTTTCTCAGACGGCGTTCTCGTCCCGTCTGAACTGATACAGAGGGCAAGAAAAAAAGGATACCGTGCGATAGCAATAACGGATCACGCTGACTCATCGAACTTTGACCACATAATTCCGAGGTTAAAACGCGTCTGCAAGGATGCTGAGAGCGCCCACGGAGACATTATATGCATGTGGGGCGTCGAGATTACCCATGTTCATCCGGGATTAATTGAAAAACTTACAAAGGAATGCCGTAAAGCCGGCGCTGAAATAGTTGTATTTCACGGAGAAACCAGCGTGGAGCCTGTTGAGCCGGGAAGCAATACGGCGGCGATATTGGCGGGTGTTGACATACTGGCGCACCCGGGATTTATTTCTTTTGAAGATGCTGTTTTGGCCGCCAAAAGGAACGTTCTTCTTGAAATTACAGCACGCTCAGGGCATAATATTACAAATAATCATGTATATGAAACTGCAAAAAAAGCCGGAGCCAAAATGTGTTTTAACACGGATTCGCATACTCCGGAAAATCTTGTGACAAAGGAAAAAAGGGCTGAGATATTGGCATCTGCCGGTATGTCTGCATCTGAAATAAGCGAAACCATCGCAAATTCGGAAAATTTGATAAGGCGTATAAGAAAGCAAGCAAGAATATAAGGGAGGAAATAAATGAAAAAGATTTTATTTTTGTTTTTGGCCGTGTCAGCCGTAACTGCCGCTGCGTTTGCTGAACCCAACAAGGAACTTTTATATAAAGTTGAATATTGGGTTGCAAACATCAGGGCGGGAATGTCTTATCCAACGGGAGACTCGGCAACCTATAACACGCCCGGTTTTGACATAGGAATAAGCGCAAGAAAAGGGCTTGACAGGGAGATATCGGCGGGCGGAAGCATTATGTACGCAACTTTAACAACAAAGAAGCAGCCCAATCCGGGCAACTTTGGGGCAACAATATTGATGGGCGAAGTGGCATATACTCCTTTTTGGCCGGATTTTGTTCTGGGTCTGCAGCCTTATTTTAAAGGCGGGCTTGGTGTTTTTCTTGTAAGATATCCAAAACAAAAATCAATAGAAGTAATTGAGATGGGATCCGAAACAGCGGTGGGGTTTTCGTTCGGAGGAGGATTAAATTATCCTTTAAATAAAATGCTTGCATTGAATTTTGACACGAGCTATGCCCAGGTTTCAACAAACGGCGGAACAGGCAATCTTTATTCGTTCCTTATGTTCGGGCTTGGAACAACGCTTTATTTAAAATAAACGGAGGATAAGATGGCAAAGATTAAACATGCGGAAGCGAGGAAGTTAATTAAAAGAAACGAGATGCAGGAGCTGATTGAAGCAGTCTCGGAATATTTTAAAAAGAATACTGAAAATGCAATTATTGCGGCTGTTGCGGCTGTTCTTGTGGTAATTGCCGTTCCTGTGATAATTAACGGAAAAAAGCAGTCGGAAGAAAAAGCTTCTTTATTGCTTTCTCAGGCATCGCGTTATATGAATTCGCCGGTTGTTGATATGGAAAATGCCACTTTATACGGTTTTTTCAGAACGGAAAAAGAAAAATCAGACAAGGTGATTGCAACATATAATGAAATAATGCAGAAATACAAGGGCACTCAGGCGGCAAAATTGTCTTATCTCGGTCTTGCTGACGCTTATTATGCAAACGGTTTTTATAAAGAGGCGCTTGAATATAATAAAACTTTTGCGGAAAAATTCAAAAACAGCGCTTTTTATTCAAAGGCATGCGCGGGAGCAGGTTATGCTTCGATGGGGCTTGGCGATTATAACGGCGCGGCACAATGGTTTGAAAAATCATTGGCCGCAAATCCATCCGACAACGATTCTTTGCTGAGACTGGCTGAATGCAGAATGAAGCTTAATGACAAGGAAAAGGCAAGGGAAGCTCTTGAAAAAGTTATTAAAAACAGTGAGGAAGGATCTTATTGGGCTGTGTCGGCTTCGGAAAAATTAAAGGGTATTAACTGATAATGGAAATAAGTTTTTTTAAAAATAAAACAATTATTTTTATTATATGCGTGTTATTTTGGCCTTTTTTAAAAACTCTTTTGGGTGTTGAAATAGCTGTATGGAATATGCCTGTTGACGCGGATGCAAAATATGTTCAGTTGTGGAAAGAGAATGTATCCGATTTTGAAAATTTAAATCCGGGAATAAAAGTAAGGGGAATAAGCCGAAGCTATAAATTACAGGAATTTGTTTCTGTAATGGCCAGCGGCAAGGGTCCGGATGTTGTAAGAATACCGGTGTCGGCCATACCTGTTATGGCAAGGTATGGTTTTTTGATGAAGCTTAACAAATATTCGGATAACTGGATACAAAAAGACTATATGCCAAAAATAATGTGGCAGTCTGTTGAAATAGACGGCAATGTTTACGGAATACCGTATGATTCTTATTTTACAACTTTGATATACAGGCGCTCCATGTTTGAAAGGGCGGGAATAACTGAAGCTCCAAAAGACTGGAATGCGCTGATTGAGTGTGCGAGAAAAGTAAGGGATGCAAATCCGGGAAGCTATGGGATAGCGCTTATACCGGATACATTTAATTTTATTGATTTTTTTTGGCAGGCCGGAGGAAGTATACAGTATTTTGATAAAACGCCTGTTATCTCGGGGGAAGCCGCGGTTCGCGCGCTTGAATTTATCAGATTTTTAAGAAATGAGGACGGGATTACTCCGATACAGGCAATACTTGGCGAATCCGATATGGAGCAGCTTTTTTCAACGGGTAAAGCCGCCATGATTATTGGAGTTGCCAACAGACTTCCTTTGATGGCAAGACGATACGGACTTGATTTGTCTGATGTTGAGATAGTGCCTTTGCCGGCGGGGCCCGAAGGCATAAAGGCCTGGCATGCAGGGGGAGATGCCTTTATAATAAATGCGGGAACTTCGCCTGAAAAGCAGGATGCTTCCTGGAAATATATAGAGCATTCATTGTCGGCTCCAAGGCAGCTTTGGAAATGGGTAAGAATGAAGGAGCTTGGCTTGTCGCCTTTTCCGGGAGACTTTTCATGCGCCACAAGTCTTGTAAATATGCCTGAATTTGAAAAAGTAAGAGGGCTTCTTGCGTATGCAAATGCGGAGCCGTCATCATATATTTGGCCTATGGTAAAAGAAGATTTCAGCAAGAAAGTGCTTGAAAGAGTTTTTATTGACAAAACAACCGATATTAAAGATATCCTTGGCAGGTTTAACGAATCATGGAAGAGGCGGTATAATGAGCGATGACATTTTAAAGCGTGTTCAGAACGAACTTTCCGAAACCGCAATAAGCGGGCTGATTAACGAGGAAATTATCAGCCATAAATCAGAAGAAGCTTCGGTGCCTATAATTAAACTTAAGCTGACAAAATTGGAGAACACAGTAAAAATTCATAAGCCTTCAATGCAGCCTCAGGTTGCCCCGCCTTCTTCGAAAGTATTCCGCGTTGGAGGCGCGGGTGAATTGCTGCGCGGTTCGGGTGAGATGACTGTAAAACTGCCCGCCAATCTTACAAATTCTCAAAAACTTAAGAAAGCTTTCAGATATCGCAGGTTCGGCGAAAAACCGACGGGCGGAAGATATAAAAGGCCCCAGCTTCCCTTGTCTTCGGTAAGCGAAAAAGACAAAGGTAAAATTTTGCTTTTCAAGGCAAAACGCAAATTTTTTGGTTTTGAACTTTTGCTTCCGGCATTGATCTTGTTTCTTGTTTTCAGCTGGCTGCCCATAATGAAAACATTTATAATATCACTTCACAGCTATACTTCCATAAATGAAAGGGTGTTTGTGGGAGCTCAAAATTTTATAAGAATACTGAATGACAATGATTTTTGGCAGGCGCTGATTCACTCTTGTCAGCTTTCGTTTATTGTTATTATTCTTGGCACATGGCTGCCTTTTTTTATTGCTTTATATGTATTTGAAATGCGAAGGTTTTCTTCGCTTGTGAAAATTTTGTATTTCATACCTTTTCTTACCCCGGCGGTGCCGGCTGCAATATTGTGGAAGTGGCTTTATAATCAGGATAACGGGCTTATTAATTCTGTGCTTTCTGTATTCGGCGGGAATCCGCATATTGGATGGCTCACTGATCCGAAGCTTGTATTGCTTTCCATCGCGGTTGTATTCATATGGAAGAATACAGGATGGGCAATGCTTATATATATGGCAGGCCTTCAAAATATACCACGGACACTTTTTGAAGACGCTTCTCTTATGGGGGCGGGTGTTTGGACCAAAATAAAAGAAATTGTAATTCCGGCTCTTAAACCCGTAATTATTACCGTTGTATTCATACAGCTGTTAAGCGGTCTTCAGGTTTTTTCGGAAGTGTATATAATGACAAACGGAGGCCCGCAGGGAAGTTCTGAAGTTATATCCACTTATATTTATAAAAAAGCATTTCTTTATATGGATATAGGATATGCTGCCGGAGTTGCGGTATTTTTCCTTTTCTTGTTAATAACGGTAACTTTGTTCAGAATGAACATTAATCGGGCAAAGGTGAGATAATGGCGAAAAAAATAAATATAAAAGAAGAAACACGCTATCTTTTCCCGGCTTTTGTAATGAGAGATCCGGGTTCAAGGCTGCTTTATTATGCCTGGGGAGCCGTGATAATCGCGGGAGCAATAATCACTTCCTTGCCTTTTGTCTGGATGATTATCACATCTTTGATACCGGGGCATGCCGTTTTTGAGCAGCCTTTAAACGCTTTGAAATATATTAAAGCGGCGGATGCGGGTGTTTATCTTAAAGTATTTGAAACTGCGCCTTTTACAAAATATATAATTAACAGCATGATAGTGACTTTTTCGGTTGTTTTGGGCCAGGTATTAATAAGCGCAATGGCGGCATATTCGCTTTCGAAATTAAAACCGCCGATGACAGGGGTTATTTTGATACTGTTCCTGTCCACAATAATGATACCTTTTGAAACAATAGCAATACCGCTGTATCTTTTTATGAGGGATTTTCCGGCGGGTTTTACCAATATAAATCTTCTTAATTCTTATTGGGCTCTTATACTTCCGGGGCTTTCAAACGCTTTTAATATATTTATATTTAAAAGTTTCTTTGATAAATTACCGGATGATTTTATTGAGGCCGCCAGGGTTGACGGGTATACCGAAACAGGGATATTTTTCAAGATAATAATGCCGGTATCTGTGTCAATTATGATAATAGTCGGAATAATGAATTTTATCACGGTATGGAATTCATTCTTCTGGCCATTGATAGTTGTGAATGAACCGGAAATGTATACGCTTATGCTTGGGATATACAAAATAATAGAGGAAGGACAGCCGTGGAATGTTGTTATGGCGGGTGTTGCCGTATCAATGTTCCCGACTTTTATAATTTTTTCCGCTTTTCAAAAAAGAATAATGAAAGGGATTATATTTACCACATTACAGGAATAAAAGGAGGTTAAAATGCCGGCTAAGAAGCGCAGCTTTAAAAAGAAAAATCTTGATATGGCAAGCCATGATTTGAAATTCAGGACACTTGGTATGTCTGACAGGATAAGACGTATAGCTGTCAGGATTTTCATTGTGTTTGTTGTTGTTGCGGCATTGGTATATACGGCAATAATGCTGGCAAAGTAAATGAAACAGGAGCTTGTATTAAAAGTAAAGAAATTCATTCCGCCCGATGATTTTAAGCATACAATGGCAACGGTAAGGGCGGCGGAATCTTTGGCGGTAAGATTTGGATATGATGTCAATAAAGCCATGACGGCGGCTCTTATGCATGACATTGCCAAAAGCATCAAAGGCGCAAGAAAAGCCGCATTGATGAAAAAGTTTGGTTTAAAGTCACATAAAATGCAGGTAATCGATCATAATATTCTTGGGGAAGCAATAGCAAAAAAAAATTTTGGAATTAAAGACAAAGCGGTGCTTGAAGCCATACGACATCATACCGCAGGCAAGGAAAAGATGGGCAGTATAGCAAAGATAATATATATTGCTGATTATATTGAAGACACAAGGCGATTTAAGTCATGCAGAAGGGCTGCGTCTGATGTTTTTAAAAAGGCGAGAGGCATAAATGAAGCCGTATTGATTGTTATAAACGAGAAAATAAACTATTTAATTAAAGAAAAAAAGCAAATACATCCGGGTATTTTAAAGCTTTGGAATGACTGCGCCGCTTTGTATCATTTGGGGAAATTTTAAAATTTTTCTTGAATTTAGAAATAAATTCTGTTAATCTTTACACGATATACGGGGAATAATTTCTGCTAAAATTATAAAAAAGTTAAATATTTGTTTGTTTTTGTAAATATATTGATAATTTTTTTAACAAAAAACTTGACAAAAACAATAACAATATATATACTTAAATCAAAGAAAATGAAAAAAAACAAGGAGAAAGGCGGTGGAGTAGCATGGGGGGTAAAGATTACAATGCCATAAAAGCTGCTCTTACACTTAAGGAAGCTCTGGGGATTATTTGTTTTAACAAACATCATCACAGGGGGAAAATTACAGATTCAAGACTTTCTGAAATATTAAAAATTCCGGTAAACAAAATAAGAGAAACGATGGAAATCTTAAAGCGGCACGGCATTATCAGCACGCAGAAAATCGGCTATGACACGGAGATAGAGTTTATTGAGCCCGAAGACGAGAAAATAAAACACATAATAGATGAAGTGATATGGGAACAAAAACAGGAATACGGTAAGATTTATAAGAAATTAATTACTGCCGAACTCCTTGATTTTATGAGTAAATAAAGGGCGAGGTTATGACGCCCCGCTTCCGGTTTTGCCGGGGCGGGGTTAATTTTTTTGCGGGGATTACCGAAAATAAAAAGAGCGGTTTTAACGGAGGTTTGGATGTCGGGCAATAACTTTGTTTTTGGAAAAACAATAAAATTACTTCTTGTTGAAGATGAACCCGCAATGGCAAGGCTTGTTGAGCTGGCCTTAAATGATGAACTTGCCGGATGCTTCGAAATACTTAAAGCGCAGGATCTTAACAACGCTTTTGAATTATCCGAAAAAAATGTTTTTGATGTCGTGCTTCTTGATTTAAACCTGCCGGACAGCACCGGCATGGATACCGTGAAAACCTTCAAGGTTAAAAGACCGGATTTGCCTGTTGTGGTGCTTACAGGTTTTGAGGATAAGCAATTTTCGATTGACATAATAAGAAACGGGGCTCAGGACTACCTTGTTAAAGGGGACACACCTTCGGGTACAATGTGGAGGGCGTTGTTTTATGCAATTGAAAGACATAAGACAAAAACCGAACTTGAAAAAAGTTATGAAAAATTGTCGAAATTAACCGACGGTATTATAACCGCAATCGAAAAAATAATTGAAACAAGAGATCCTTATACGGCCGGTCATCAGAGAAAAGTTGCCATGCTTGCCAAAAATATTGCTTTTAAGATGGGGCTTGATAAAGAAAAAGTAAATTTTGTATACTTTGGCGGCATGATACATGACCTGGGTAAAATCAGGGTGCCGTCCGAGATACTTACAAAACCGGGCAAACTTGGTGCATTGGAATTTGACCTTATCAAAACGCATCCCATAGTGGGGCATGATATACTTTGTGAAATTGACTTTCCGTGGCCGCTGCATGACATAGTTCTTCAGCATCATGAAAGAATAGACGGCAGCGGCTATCCGTACGGGCTTGCCGGAGAAAAAATAATGCTTGAAGCAAGGATAATAGCGGTTGCCGATGTTGTTGAAGCGATGGCTTCAAGCAGGCCTTATAGAGCCGCTCTTGGAATAGAAAAAGCATTGGATGAAATAAAAATCAACAGCGCAAAGCTTTACGATGAGGACTGTGTAAATGCGTGCCTTCAGATATTTAATTCGGGAGAGTTCAGTTTTTTGAATGATACGGGGGCTTTGTAGTGAAGGCTAAAAAATTTTCTGACAAAGAAAAAAAAATTATGGAAAAAAAAGATTTGTTTAAGGCCGTTTTTGAACACGCGCCTGATGCATATTATATCAATGATTTGACGGGAAAATTTGTGGACGGTAACAAGGCCGCGGAAAAACTTACCGGTTTTAAAAAATCCGAGCTTGTCGGAAAAGATTTTCTGCGCTGCGGAATTCTTCCCGCGGACCAGATTCCCAGGGCGGTTTTGCTTCATGCCAGAAATATCAGGGGAAAATCCACGGTTCAGGAGCCGCTTGTTTTAAGAAAAAAGAACGGAGAGCTTGTTCCCGTTGAAATAAGCACTTATCCGGTAAGGATTGGAAAAAAAACTCTTGTTCTTGGAATTGCCAGAGATGTTTCCGAAAAACAAAAATCAATACAGACACTTCGTGAAAGCGAATACAAATACAGACAGCTTTTTGAACATATGTCCAGCGCTTTTGCTTTTCATAAAATCATAATTGATGAAAACGGCAAACCCTGCGATTATGAATTTATAGAGGTCAATTCCGCTTTTGAGAAAATGCTTGGAATAAAAAGCAAAGAGATTATAGGCAAAAGAGTTACCGAAATCTTTAGAGATATAAAGGCACAGTCTTTTGACTGGATTGCGACATACGGAAAAGTGGCATTAACCGGTGAACCGGTGCAGTTTGAGGCATCCTACGGAAGCGGCGCCGAAAAAAGATGGTTCAGTGTTTCTTCTTACAGCCCGTTTAAAGATTATTTTGTTGCAATTTTTTCCGATATAACCGAAAGAAGAGAGCTTGAATCGGCGCTTTTTCATGCGCTTGAGAATTCCCAAAAAAGGGAAAGGGAAATATCTGAAATGCTTGCCGGCGCAAGATATGCATTGTCAGGCGCTGATTTGAACACAACAATATCCGCTTTGCTGGAATCTTTAAAACGTCTTACGGGCGCCCAAGAATCATTTTTTGTTCTTGAAAAAGAAGACGGAAAACTGATAAGCCCGGACAGGAAGGGTTTTATTTGGGAAGAACTTAAGAAAAGGCTGGTAAGCGAATCGGGCATGGCAAAGCCGCTTATGCTTAAATCTTCCGCCGAAATGGGTTTGTCGCCGGAATGCGGATGCGTTTTTACCGGCCTTATAGCCATTCCGATTATATCCGAAGGAAAAATAAAAGGGGCATTCGTTGTTTACAATAAAACAAGGAATTTTGAGGAAGACGATTTTATAGCGGCTTCAAGAATGGCGGAGATTGCCTCTGTTTCCATATATAACAGGGAAGTTGAGGAAAGACTTAAGAACAGTATTGAACAGTTGAAGGAACTGGATTTCATGAAAAATAACTTTATGAGTATGGTTTCCCATGAATTAAGGACGCCTTTTACCGCAATAAAAGGATTTCTTAAAATTCTTATGCAGGGCGATGCGGGTCCTTTGAATAATAAACAAAAGGAATATCTTGACATTGTTGTTAACAATTCTGAAAGACTTTTAAATCTGATAAACGACCTTCTTGATATGGCAAAGGTGGAAAGCGGCGTTTTTATTGTTAAGAAGGAAAAAAATGATCTGATAAAGCTTTTTGCGGAAACTATGGGCGGTCTTGAAAGCATTATAAGGGAAAAAGAGATAGAAATTGAGATGAACACGGGAAATCAGCCTTTGGTCTTTTATTTTGATTATTACAGAATGTCACAGGTTATAATAAATCTTCTTAACAATGCAATAAAAGTTTCTCCGAAAAAATCAAAGATAACCATTACGGCCGGAAAGGTTGGTTTATATGTTCCTCCGGATTATGTTGACAAGTCAAAATTGCCTGAAGGCGGAAAAATAATGATAAAAATTTCAGACCAGGGCGTTGGATTAAAAGCCGAAGAATGCCCGAAAATATTTGATAAGTTTTATCAGGTTGTTGAAAAAGGGCATATGGGTCACAAGGGAACTGGATTGGGACTTTCGATAACAAAGGGGATAGTTGAGGCGCATGGCGGTATAATATGGGCAGAATCCGAAGGGCCGGGAAAGGGCGCCACTTTTACGGTTATTGTTCCGGAAAAATGAAAAGCTGATTTGCCTGATTTGATTTGGTTTGGTATAATCTCAAACATGCCAAAAAATAAAAAAAATTCTAATATAATAAATGAAAATCTTCCTTATACAGATGATGAAATTCAGCGGGCGGCAATAACTTTTGGAAACGGACCTTTGCTGATAGTTGCGGGCGCCGGAACGGGAAAAACAGGCGTAATTACAAAGCGCATAGCATGGTTAATAAGCGATTTTGGGGCAAAACCTTCCGAAATATTGGCGCTTACTTTTTCTGAGGCGGCGGCAAGAGAAATGGAAGAACGCGTTGACAAGCTTGTGCCTTATGGAATGGTTGATCCGGTAATATCAACTTTTCACTCTTTCGGCAGGCTTATTATAAATGAAAACACCGCGGAAATGGGAATACCTCCGGACTGGGAAATATTAAAAGAAAGCGATGCGGTTATAATGGTTGTTGAAAACCTTGACCGTTTTAAATTGGATATTTATAAGCCTTTAAACAATCCCGCGCATTATCTTCTTCAGTTAATGTCTTTTATTTCCAAACTAAAAGATAATCTTATAAGCCCTTGCGAATACCGTGATTTTGCAAGGTCTTTTTCAGAAGAGGCAAAAAGCGAGGAAGACAAAGAAATTGCGTTAAGACATATGGAACTTTCTGATTTTTATGCCGAATACGAGAAATTGAAGGATGAAAAAAACAGAATGGATTTCGGCGATCTTATAATGAAGCCTTATATGCTTTTAAAAAGCAGGCGGCATTTGCTAAAAAAATACAGGGAAAGATTCAGATATATACTTATTGACGAGTTTCAGGACACGAATTATGCGCAGTTTGAACTGGTAAAGCTTATAGCCGGAGACAACGGAAACATAAATGCGGTTGGGGATGACGACCAAATGATTTACCGTTTTCGCGGGGCGGCAATATCAAATATAATGGAATTTATGGACACATATAAAAATGCGCAAAAAATAGTTCTTAAAAATAACTATCGCTCGGCCCAGGAAATACTTGACGCTTCTCATAAATTGATATCAGGAAATTCCGACAGGCTTGAAACGAGGCTGGGCATAGATAAAAAGCTGATATCAAAATATAAACCGGACCACAGAATTGAAAGAATAAATGTGAGAGTTTTTGGCAATTTTTCCGAAGAATCCGATTTTATTGCGGATACTATACTTAATTTCGTTAAAAAAGGAATGTATAAATTCTCCGATTTTGCGGTTTTGGTAAGGACAAAAAATGACGCCAGAATGACACTGAAAACATTTGAAAAAAATTCAATACCGTATAATTTTTCCGGGGATGAAGGCCTTTTTAATAAAAAAGAAGTTCAGCTTTTGATAAATTTTCTTCGAGTTCTTGCGGCGCCTTATGAATTTAATGCCGTTTTGGATGTTGCAATATCGGATATTTATGAAATAGATCCTTTTGTGATGGCGAAATTTGGGCAGGTGGCACGCGAATACAATCTGGCTGTTATTGATGTTTTGCGTGAGGCAAAACTTTATTCATCCGTTAATGCGCCCGAAAAAGAACTTTTGAAGATTTCCGGTTTTGTAAAAGATATAGACAGATATCTTTTAAAGACTGCGGAAAAAACTCCTCCGGGTGAAATACTTTTTGAATACCTTAAAGAAAAGAAAATAATTCAGGAGCTTTTGCTTGCCGAAAGTCCGGAGACGGAAGCCAAGGCGGCCAATATTGCGGCTTTCTTTGAAATACTTAAAAGGTTTTCGGTTAACGCGCAGTATGATACCGTGCATAATTTTGTTTCTTATATCGATCTTGCAATAAAATCGGGCGAAAACCCAAGCGATGATGATATTGGAATAAAAGAAAAAGATGCGGTAAACGTAATGTCAATACACAAAGCCAAGGGGCTGGAATTTAAGGTGGTTTTCATAATAGCGCTGATACAGGAAAAGTTTCCGGGAAGAAGAAGAGGAGATTCCTCGCTGCCGCTGCCGGAAAAACTTATGCACGATAATGTTGATGAAGAAACTTATTTTATTGAGGAGGAAAGAAGGCTTTTTTATGTTGCCATGACACGCGCAAAAGACGCCCTTTACCTGACAGCGGCCAGGCAGTATGAAGGAGCGGCCGGCAAAAAAATAAGCGTTTTCTTAAAGGAAACCGGTTTTGAAGTGCCGGAAGATTTTGCCGTAACGCCGGATAAAAACAAAAGATTTGAGTATTTTGAAAAAAAACAGACTGTATTGGAAAGAACCATGGCGGAAAAAAAAGAAGGGCCTTTAAAGATTTCCAATTATCAAATAGATGATTATCTGACATGCCCTTTTAAGTATAAACTTGTTCATATTTTTAAGATGCCCATACGCGAAAAGCCGAATGTAATGATAGGGTCCGCAATGCACGCGGTTGCGGCGGAATTTTACAGAGCCAGACAGGAAGGCCGTATGGCAGACCGGGAAGAATTGCTTAAAATATTTGATTCTATGTGGAAACCGGCGGGTTTTATAACAAAACAGGAAGCGGATAAAAACAGGGAAGCGGCGATAAACTCAATTAATAATTTTTATGATAAAGAAAGCGCAAATACAAATGTTCCTAAATTTATAGAAAAAGATTTTGAGTTCAAGCTTTCTTCCGAACTTATCGTAAGAGGACGTTGGGACAGAATTGATGAAGTTGACGGGAAGACGATTATTATAGATTATAAAATTTCAGACGTGCGGGACGGGGAAAAAGCCGAAGACAAGCTTAAAAACCCGGATATGCAGCGCCAGTTAAAGCTTTACTGCCTTGCGTATGAAAAGGTTTTCGGAAAGCTTCCTGACCTTGCCGGGTTGTATTTTTTCAAGAGCTCAATGCTTGTCACAAAAGCTTTTAAAGAAAAAACCATAAGGGAATATGAAGAAAAAATTTTTGAGGTTGCGGAAAACATAAGGGCGGGACGTTTTGCCGCAACACCTTCGGTATTTACCTGCAGATTTTGCGCGTTTTACAATATTTGTCCGCACAGCAAGGCGGATTTGCTTTTCTGACTGATATTACACGCCGTTTTATATGCAAGCGCCAGGCGCGTTATTGCGGGTATATTAATAAGCGCGCGTTTATATTTTACCCTTGAAAAATACTTTTTAACTGTTATAATCCCTCATTGTGAAATCAGACGGGAATGTATACGGCGCCCGCGAATAATACGCCTAAAATCAGGCAGGAGGAATCAGAAAAGATGGCAGAAAAACCTTTTATCACCATCATCTCTCCGGTAAGAAATGCGGAGAGGACTATTGACACAACCATTCAGTATCTTCTAAACGTGGATTACCCCAGAGACAGAATGGAAATTATTTTTGCGGACGGAGGCTCCACCGACAAGACCAGGGACATAATTAACAAGTGGAGGGAAAAATATCCTTTTATTAAACTTGAGGAAGTTCCGGATTCCAAATCGCCCGGTCATGCCCGTAATGCTGCTTTAAAGATTGCCAAGGGTGAATATATTCTTTTTACCGACGGAGACTGCGCCCCGCATAAAGATTGGGCTGACAAAATGATAGAGCCTTATCTTAAAGATCCTCAGATTGGAATGGTTGGCGGGGAAATTTACACATTAAGAACGGATCCAAACAATGATACGGAAAATTATTGCGAGCAGACGGGATTCCTTTCGATTGGAAACAGAGTGAATAAGAAAGAAGGGGGATACTATCCTGAAATAAAGAAAGATCTTCCTCATGAAATAAACGGAAGCCAGACTTGTCCTTTCTTTGCGACGGCCAATGCTTCTGTTTCAAAAAAAGCCGCAATGGCAATCGGCAATGAATTCTGGCATGAACCCACAGGCGAAGACGTTGACTTTAATCTTCGTATTTTGAAGGCGGGCTTTAAGCTTTATTTCCAGCCTTCGGCAATAGTTGACCACATGCACAGAGCGTCTCCGCAGCAGTTCTACAAACAGCTGTACGGTTATGGATACGGACACCCGCTGCTTCTTAAAATGCATGCCAAGAAAGTCCTTGAATTTTATATTGATTATTTCGGCGGAATTTCAATTGCGATTCCTTGGCCTACCCAGGGTATAATTTATATCGGAGACTGGCTTCTTATGCATCTCTCTTTCCTCGGGTTTATCGGAACTTTGATTGGATTCTCTCTTACGGGCGGAATTAAAGCCGGCCTGCTTCCGATAGGAATAACGGCGGCCATTTTTGCCTTCTTCTTCATAAGATTCTTTATGCCTTCTTTTAAGATAAAACCTCACGGAAAGCTTCTTACATGGATGAGAATACAATATATGTCAAAATGGAACTTTATAAAGGGCGGACTTGACGGGCAGAAAAAGTTTGGGACAATAAACCTGGAAGGTTGATATTTTCAGCGTTTACCGGGAGCCGTCAGGCGACGCGGAAAACGCCGGAAAATATTAATGCATTCACAAGCAGGAGCCGTAAGGCGAATGCGTAGTGAATGCACAAATTTTTAAAATAGCACCAAAAGGGCTCCTGTAATAACAGGAGCCCTTTTTCTTTGTAACGATTTCGCCGCGGACTACGTCTAATCATTTGCCCGGAGGAGCCCCGATAATAACCCCTCCCAAACCCTTTTATCACCCTCCGGGCATCTTTTTCAGGAAAGTTTTTATCTTACAAATAAAAATAAATAGTGTTAAAATATTTATGTTTTTTTACATATTTAAGGAGGTTTTGATGGCCAAAGAAGCTGAAATACTGGACAGCCTGATAGCGCTGCAGAAAATAGATTCACGGGTGCAGGCAATAGAGCATGAAAAAGAGAAAATACTTGCTGAAGCCGCTGAGCTTAAGAAGAAAGCTGAGGAATTAAAGGCTGAATTTACGGGTAAAAAGGCAAAACTTGACGATGTAAGAAAAAGGATGGGCCTTTGTGACATTGATATAAAGTCAAAAGAGACAGAGATAAAAAAGAAAGAAGAACAGGGAAGTCAGGTTAAAACAAACGAAGCTTATAAAGCCATGCAAAACGAAATAGAGCTTTTAAAAAAAGAAATAAAGCTGAAAGAGGATCAAAAAATATCGCTTATGGAAGAAGAGGAAGAAACAGGCAGATGGCTTAAATCGCAGGAAAGCGAACTTAAAAAAATCGAGGAGGATATCCGCATAAAAACGGATGAATTAAATAAAGCGGCTGCCGTAAAAGATGAAGAAATCGCAAAAATTGCGTCTGAAAGAGCCGATGCCGCCGCCAAGGTTGACAAAATGTGGCTTGAAAGATATGAAAAAATACGCAAAGCAAAAAGAGGGCTTGCGGTTGCGGAAATAATTCTGGATGAAAAAAAGAACGGAACATGCTCGGGATGCAAAATGGCGGTTACCGCGCATGTTGTAATCGGTGTTGCCAAAAAGGACAAAATAAACATATGCGAGAACTGCGCAAGGATATGGTACCTGGCGCAGTGAAAGGATAAAATGGATATACTTGCGGAAATAAAAAGGACAATTGAAATAGAACTGAAGGAAGGCGGCGCTTTGCTTTCTCGCGTTGGCGATGAGATGGTTAAAGCCGTTGAAATTATATATGCCTGCAAGGGTAAAGTGATAGTAACAGGCATAGGCAAATCAGGACTTATAGGTCAGAAAATATCGGCCACAATGAGCTCCACGGGGACCCCTTCCGTATTTATGCACCCTGTTGAAGCCGCGCACGGCGATATGGGAATAATTATGAAAGGTGATGTTGCTATCGCGATATCGCAAAGCGGGGAGACAGATGAATTGACCGGCATTTTGCCTTCGCTTGAAAGGTTTAACATACCTGTAATAGCAATAACAGGCAAACGCGATTCAACCCTTGCCAAGTACGCCTGCTGTGTGCTTGATTCTTCCGTAAGCGAAGAAGCCTGCCCGATGAATCTTGCGCCAACAGCCTCAACCACCGTGCAGCTTATGATAGGGGATGCGCTTGCAGTGGCCCTGATTAAAATGAAGAGTTTTGGCAAAGAGGATTTTGCGCTCAGACATCCGGGAGGCGCTCTTGGGAAAAAACTTATGCTTAAGGTTAAGGACTTAATGCACGGTCAAGACAGCGTGCCGAAAGTCTTGCCTGAAACCACGCTTAAAGAAGCTCTTATAGAAATGACAAGAAAACGTTTTGGGTGTACGGCTGTTATGAAAGGCGATGAACTTTTGGGAATATTTACCGACGGTGATTTAAGGCGGCTCATTGAAAACAATGACAATCCTTTCCATTTTAAAATGCATGAAATAATGACAAAGACGCCAAAAACCATAAATGAGGAAGAGCTTGTTGTAAAGGCCCTTGCCGAAATGGAGGAAAAGAAAATATCAGTTTTGCTGGTTACAGGGGAAAACAAGAAGGTATCGGGAATAATACATCTTTATGACATTTTAAAATCCGGGGTTGTTTGATGGCTGTCACAGCTGAAAAAATAAAAAAAATAAAGCTTATTTGTCTTGATGTTGACGGCGTTTTAACTGACGGCGGCATAATAATAGGCAGCGATAAAACCGAGTATAAAAAGTTTGACGTAAAAGACGGAACAGGCATTGCTCTTGCCCGCCATGCGGGATATGAATTTGCCATAATCAGCGGCAGACATTCGGCTGTTATCGCTCACAGGGCGCTTGAACTTAAAATAGAGCATGTATATCAGGATGTTAAGTACAAGATGGATGCTTATGAGGATTTGAAGAAAAAAACGGGGTATAAGGACGAACAGATTTGTTTTGTCGGTGACGAGATAATAGATGTTCCGGTTATGGAAAAATGCGGTTTTTCCTGTGCGCCGGCTGATTCGGCTGCCGAGGCGCTGGCCGCGGCTGATTATGTATGCGTAAAAAAAGGCGGCTGCGGCGCGGTAAGGGAAGTGTGCGAATTGATAATGAATAAAAGCGGCCTTAAAGCAAAAGCCGTTAAAAGGTATCTTGGAAAATGAAGAACGGGCCGGTAAAAAAACTGCGAAAAACGGCCTTTGTGGCGGCTCTTAAAACTCTTATTTATATATTGAGACTTTTGCCTCTTACGGCCGGCAGACTTTTTGGAAAAATTGTTGCTTTACTGATATATATTTTTGATATTAAAGACAAAAAAATCGCAATGCGCAACCTGGATTATGTTTATGGGGATAAAATGACTCTTTCTGAAAAGAAAAAATTGATTTTTAACAATTTTATGAACTATGGAATTTGTTTTTTTGAGTTTGTTAAATTCGGAAATTTTACACCTAAACAGATCCTTGGAATGGTTAAAGAGGTTGAGGGAAAGGAATATTTTGATGTTTCCAAAAAAGGGGAAGGTATTGTTGCCGTTACCGCTCATGTGGGCAACTGGGAATTGTTATCGCTTTGGACTGCCGCCGCGGGATACATGGCTGGAGCCATAGCCAAAAGAATGTTTGACCCAAGGGTTGATGAAATTGTCAACGGTTCCAGAAAAAGGCTCGGCGGAAAGATATTTTATAATGACGGCATTAACAGGGAGATGCTTAAGGACTTAAAGGCGGGCATGGTTTTGGGAATTCTTGCAGACCAGGACACAAATGTAGACAGCGTATTTGTACCTTTTTTGGGACATCCGGCAAAGACGCCGGTTGCGCCCGCTGTTCTTGCCAAAAAATTAAAACTTAAAATTTTGACTGTTTTTATATACAGGCGTCCGGACGGTTTTTATAATATAAAGATAAACAAGCCTTATGACATTGAAGGAAAAACAGAGGAGCAGATCGCTGAAATGTATAACAATGACATTTCCGAAATTATAAGACGTCATCCGGAACAGTGGGTTTGGCCGCACAGACGTTTCAGAATGACCCTTGAAAAGGATGACGGCATATGAAAAATGCATTGGTGTTTTTGGCTTGCGTGCCGCTTCTTTTGTGGGGATGCGGAAACGGAAACGGAAAAATAAAACCAAAATTGCCGCCGATTGCCTCTGTTGAAGACACGCCTAATTATATGCTTCAGGGCCTGCGGCTGCGTTTAAGCGAAAATACGGTTGTAAGATGGGAAGTTAGCGCCAAATACGCGCAGGTTTATGAAATGAAGAAAAAAATTTTTGGCCAGGGTGTTGTCATCACATATAATCAGCCGGACGGGCATAAGTCCACATTATCCGGAGACAAGGCCGTGATAAACACCGATACAAACGCCCTTGTTATAAGCGGTAATGTCACGGGCAGATCGTCGGACGGAACCGTGCTGAAAACAGAGAGAGTTTTTTGGGACAATGAAAAGAACATATTGTATTCGAAAGATGCGGTGGCTGTTTACAGAAGCGGTGCGGTTTTAAGAGGAAAAGGTTTTGAATCTGATGCGGGTTTTAAGAATATTGTTATTAAAGAGCGCGTTAGATTAAGCGCAAACACCGGCGGTGAAAATGAATAGGCTTTTGTCCGTGATTGTTTTGCTAATTTTTGCCTCGTGCGCGGGAAGAGTTACGGTTGACTACGGAAAAAAATTCGAGGAGGTAAGGGCCGAATCACAAAATGCATATTCGGCTTCGGGCGTCACTTTTACGGCGGCTTCGGGGTCTTCTGATTCTTCATCCAAAACTTCGGAAACAATTAAAGTAAAGACGGCTGAAAAACGAAAGGGAATACCGCTTAACATAGAATCGGACACAATGACATTTAACAGGGAAAACCAGCTTGCCGTTTTTAAGGGCAATGTGGTTGTTTCAAGTAAAGGCATAAAAGTGGTGTCTGACACCCTTAAAAGTGTTGATTACAGGCAGAGCGCCGAAGCCGAAGGAAACGTAAAAGCGGAATATTCTGGTAACAAAACGGTATTGACCTGCAAGAAAATCAGATATACGGATAAAATGCGTTTTGTTAAGGCGATTGGAAGCGTTAAAGCAAAAAATGTTCTTGCCGACGGAAATACAATGACTGTTTACTGCGACGAAGTTGATTTTGACACGCAGGAAAATATAATAAAGGCAAGAAAGGTGCTCTACAGGATAAGAGTAGAGTTTGGGGATATTACGGCTTTTTGTGATTATATGGATTATGACGGAAAAAGCGGCGAACTCACACTTACGGGAAGTCCGTTTTTCAGAAAAAAACGCAGTATGTTTTTGTCTGATACGGTAAAACTTGATGTTAACAGGAAGGTGATTACACTTGAAGGAAAAATCTTCGGCAAACTTACTTACTCGGAATATGCGGCGGGAAAAAAAGAATTTAAAAATACTGCGCGCTGAACATTTGGTTAAAATATACAGAAAACGGCGGGCCGTAAATGATGTGTGTCTGCAGGTAAAGCAGGGGGAGATTGTGGGGCTTCTTGGCCCTAACGGCGCTGGAAAAACAACAACATTTTATATGGTGCTTGGAGTGATTGAGCCTGACAGCGGAGCTGTTGTGCTTCAGGAAGGGGATAAACGCGAGGATATAACGGGCATGCCCATGTATATGAGGGCAAGGCGCGGAATAAGTTATCTTTCGCAGGACCCGTCAATTTTCAGACGGCTTACCGTTGAAGAAAATATTATGGCGGTTCTTGAATTTACTTCTTACACAAAAGAAGAGCGGGCACGTAAACTTGAGATGCTTCTTGAAGATTTTAAGGTTTCTCATTTAAGGAAACAAAAGGCATACACTTTATCGGGCGGTGAAAGAAGAAGGGTGGAAATAGCAAGGGCGCTGGTGCTTGACCCTGATTTTATTCTGCTTGACGAGCCGTTTGTGGGAATTGACCCCATATCCGTGCTTGATATACAAAATATAATTAAAGATTTGAAAAAAAGAGGAATAGGAATACTGATAACAGACCATAATGTAAGGGAAACTCTTTCCATAACGGACAGGGCGTATATTCTTTATGACGGAAAGATACTTATAGAAGGCTCCGCTTTAAAGCTTGCAAGAGACAAGAAGGCAAAAGAAATTTATCTTGGGGAAAAATTTACGCTATGAAACGTTTGTTATTGGCCGCTGCGGCTGTTTTTTTCTTCGCCGCGGTTTTGTGCGCGAATCCATATTATGACGGCAGGGCGCACGAGGCTGTTGCTTACTATGAAAAGGAAGCTGAAAGAAACCCTTCTGATAAATTTATTTGGTATGAACTCGCATCTGCCGCCAAAGAAGAAGGCGATAACAGGAAGGCTTTTGACGCATACAGGAAGATAATAGAGATTAATCCTTCGGAAATAAGGGCGCATTTTGAACTTGCCAAGATGTATTATTTTCTCGGGGCGTTAAATTATGCGGAAACAGAGCTTAAATATCTTGAATCAAGGAATGCGGTGAATTGGGAAGTGAATTACTGGAGGGGATGCGTGTTAATTGGATTGTGTGATTACGCGCAGGCCGAAGAATTTCTTAAAAAATCAGAGGAAATGGCACCGAATAAAGCGATAGTAAGCCTTAAACTTGCCGAGTGTGCCGAAAAAGCCGGAAATTTAAAAGCGGCCGCCGCTTATCTTGATGACACAATGAAAAAAGACAAGACATATACGGAGTTGCTGGAAAAAAAAGCATTAATAGCTGAAATGTTGGGGGAAAAACTTACGGCATATGCCGCGTGGAGAAAGCTGGGAGAAGTTGAAGAGGATAATATTAAATCGAAAAATAAAGTGGCGTTTTACAAAGAGGCCGTGCCTGAAATAAAAAAGAGCATACAGCGTCAGGATGAAAAGAAAAAAGCGATAAGACTGTCACATGTTCCTCCTGATAAATTTCCGCCTGTTTCCGCGATATTGTCGCCAAAAGTAAGAGTGGGAATTCTTAAGGAAGTTCCCGGACTTGTTTTTAAATGCGGTTCTGATTTTGAACTTGAAGATGAAAAAGGCCTCGCTGTTTATTCGGGAAAAAAGCTTGCGGAGTACACTGTTGATTTTGGTAAAGACGGGCTTGTTGTAAAAGGGAATGAGGGGGAAATTAAAACAGGGAAAAAACTTTTGCTTAAAAAAAGCGACGCAAAAGCCACCGTTTCGGTGCAGGATATAAAATATGGTGCGGGTTTTTTTTGGGCAGCCAAAGAAGATTCGGATTTCAGGGGCGAACTGGAGTTTGCCCAATCAGGGGCGGGTATTAATCTGATTAACATATTAAGTGTTGAGGAATACTTATACGGTGTTGTACCCGCCGAGGTCCCTCCTTATTGGCCGAAGGAAGCTTTGAAAGCAATGGCGGTTTCTGCAAGAACATACACTTTTGCGCACTTTGGACAGCATAAAAAAGACGGATATGACCTGTGTTCGAACCAGCATTGTGCGGTTTATAAAGGGGTCGGCGCCGAAGATCCAAGGGTGAATGAATGCGTTGATGCGACCGCGCATGAAGTGCTGCTTGATGCAAAAGGCAGATTTGTTCCTACTTTTTATTCTGAATGCTGCGGGGGACATACGCAGGATGTGTCGGAAGTATGGGGTATGAGAAAAATAGATGAATTGAAAGGCGTATATGACGGTGAAAAGAAAGATTTTGATTTTCCGCTTTCGCCTTTTGACGCGGAAGAGTGGGTAAGAACAATGCCCGATGTTTACTGCAGGGCGGAGGGAACAAATGAAACTTCTTTCAGGTGGATAAGGTGCTTAAGCGGGGATTATTTGACACATTATGTAAACAGAAAAAGCAAACTTGGAAGAATAAAAAAAATAGAGCCTTTATCCCGCGGTAAAACCGGAGCTGTAACCAAAATAAGAATAACCGGCGAGGAAAAAAGCGCGGAATTTAAGTTTGATGCAATCAGAAACGTGCTCGGAAAACTTCGCAGCAATGTGGTAAAATGGGAATACAGATTAAACGAACAGGGATTTATTGAAGAAATTTATATTTATGGAGCGGGCTGGGGCCACGGAGTTGGTGTGTGTCAGCGGGGGCTTAGAGGCATGGCGGAACGCGGAAAAAATTACATTGATATTTTAAAACATTATTACAGAGGCGCTTCAATTGCCAAAAAAACCGAGGAGGAAAACTGAGATTGAAGCATAAGAGATTGCTGCCGTTTAAAGTGAATCCAATAGTGGTTCCCACTGTGTGGGCGGGGAATGCATTGTCGGATTTGTTTGGACTGGAAAAAAATGTAAGAGCGGGCGAAGTGTGGTTTTTTTCAACGCTTGCGGGAAGCGAGTCTGTTGCCGTTGAAGGCGATTTCAGAGGATATTCAATAAATGAAATAATGAAAAAAGCCGCATATTTGATGCTGGGACCTGAATTGTATAAAAAATACGGGCAAAGATTTCCGGTTTTGGTTAAATATTTAAATGCGGGCAGTCCTTTGTCCGTGCAGGTTCATCCTTCCGGAATTGAACACGGAAAAACAGAGATGTGGTATGTTATAAAAGCCGAAAAAAATTCTGATTTGTGGATTGGACTAAAAAAAGGCAAAACAATAAACAGGCTTAAAACTGTTTCTTTGAAAGGCGGTAATGCCGGCGCCATGCTTAAAAGATACAAACCCAAACAGGGCGACACTTATTTTGTGCCTGCGGGAACCGTGCATGCTCTTGGGAAAGGAAGTGTTATTTTTGAGGTCCAGCAAAATGCATATACAACATACAGGCTTTATGATTGGGGCAGGAAAGGACGGGAGCTTCATTTAAAAGAGGCGTTTGCTTCGGTTAAGATTGATAAAAAAGCGGGGCTGGTAAAACCGGTAAACGAGCCAAAGTGCGAAGGATTGTCTTGGAAACACCTTGTTGAATCGGAATATTTTGCCTGCGCCGAGGTTAAAGCGGACAAAGACATAACACTTTATGCAGATACAATTTCGCCTGTTATAGTTTCTGTGATTTCCGGAAAAGCCGTACTTGCTTCTGAAAATAAAATTGACTGTGAAATAAAAAGCTCCCAAATGGCTTTTGTTCCTTATTCATATGGGCCGTACAGTATAAGAATTAAGGCCCAAACATCTGTTATTCTTACGGAGGTAAGATAATGAACGCATATCCCGAAATGGAAGATGAAAGCAAAAAAAGCGCTCTTGAGAGATTTGGAACAGACCTTGTTGCCGCGGCGCGCGCGGGCAAGCTGGACCCTGTAATAGGAAGAGACAATGAAATAAGAAGGGTTATGCAGGTGCTGTCAAGGCGCACAAAGAACAACCCTGTTTTAATAGGGGAGGCGGGTGTGGGCAAGACCGCCATAGCCGAAGGTGTGGCAATTCGCATTGTCAACGGCGACGCGCCGGAGACCCTGCGCGACAAGCGTGTTATAGCCCTTGATATCGGAGCTCTTGTTGCGGGCGCAAAGTTCCGCGGAGAATTTGAAGAGCGCTTAAAGGCGGTTCTTAAAGAGGTGAAGGAATCAAACGGAGGAATAATTCTTTTTATAGATGAAATACATAATCTTGTGGGCGCGGGAAAAACCGAAGGCGCCATGGACGCGGCAAATATATTAAAACCCCAGCTTGCGAGAGGGGAGCTGCGCGCCATAGGCGCAACCACGCTTGATGAATACAGGATGTTTATAGAAAAAGACGCGGCCCTTGAACGCAGGTTCCAGCCGGTTTTGGTAAATGAACCCTCGGTTGAAGACACGATTTCGATACTGCGCGGTATAAAAGAAAAGTACGAAGTGCATCACGGCGTAAGAATACGTGATTCCGCTTTGATTGCGGCCGCAAAACTTTCTTCAAGATATATACAGGGAAGATTTATGCCTGACAAGGCAATAGACCTTATTGATGAGGCGGCTTCAAAACTTAAAATGGAAACTGACAGTATGCCTGTTGAACTTGACGCGATTGAACGTAAAATAAGGCAGGCTTCAATTGAGCTTGAAGGCATAAAAAAAGAAAATGACGCGGCAAAGATAAAAGATTTGCAGGACAAAATTGCGTCAATGACAAAAGAAAGAGACAGGTTAAAGGCTTCCTGGGAAAAAGAAAAACAGCAGATAGCGCAGATCAGGGAAATAAAAAAAGCCATAGACAGGAAAAAAGCGGAAGAAGAGATTTTGGAAAGAAAAGGCGACCTTGAAGGGGTTGCCAGGATACGTTTTGGCGAACTTCTTGAATTGAACAAAAGACTGAAAAAATATGAAGAAGAGTATGAAAAAACAAAACATTCTGACAGGATGCTGCGCGAGGAAGTGACGGAGGACGATATAGCGGCTGTTGTAAGTCATTGGACGGGCATTCCGGTTTCGCGAATGCTTGAAACCGAATCGCAGAAACTTTTAAGAATGGAAGAAGAGTTAAAAAAGAGAGTAACTGGACAGGATGCGGCCGTTTCCGCTGTTTCTGATGCTATAAGAAGGGCAAGAAGCGGCATAGGCGACCCCAAAAAACCAATGGGCAGTTTTATGTTTTTGGGTCCTACAGGTGTTGGAAAAACCGAACTTGCGCGTTCTCTTGCGGCATTTCTTTTTGATGACGAACAGGCTTTGGTAAGGATTGACATGAGCGAATATATGGAAAAACACGAGGTGAGCAGGCTGATAGGCGCGCCTCCGGGATATGTTGGTTATGAAGAAGGAGGACAGCTTACCGAAGCGGTCAGGAGAAAACCTTATGCGGTTGTTCTTCTTGACGAAGTTGAAAAAGCCCATCAGGAAGTTTTTAACGTGCTGCTTCAGGTGCTTGATGAAGGCAGGCTTACAGACGGGCAGGGCAGGGTTGTTGATTTTAAAAATACCGTGATAATAATGACATCAAACCTTGGTTCGTTTCTGTTTGATTCCGGAGCTGAATTCGCCGACATCAAAGAAAGGGTTGAGAAAGAGCTTAAAAAACATTTCAGGCCGGAATTTATCAACAGACTTGACGAGGTGATTTATTTTAACCGTCTTACTGAAGAAGATATAATAAAAGTTGTAAAAATACAGATTGAAAGGCTTTCGCAAAGACTTGCCGAAAAAAACATAAAATTGATTGCCACGGAAAATGCGGTTATGTTTATAGCAAAAACCGGCTATGATCCCGAATACGGCGCAAGGCCCATAAAAAGGGTCATACAATCAAGCATAGAAAATGAAACGGCAAAACTTATGCTTTCCGGAAAGCTTAAAGAAGGCGGTACGCTTACCATAGATGAAAAAGACGGTCTGCTTGTGTGCAGGGTAAATTGACATGAAAAGATTTTTTTTATCGGCGGTCTGCCTGTTTTTTATAACAAGTATCGGGGGAATCTTAATGGCATATGATTATGACAAGGTTTTCAGGGAAGTTTTACCAAACGGCGTTACCGTGATAATAAAAGAAAGCAAAGGCTCGCAGGTTGCGGCCGTTAATTTTTGGGTAAGGGTTGGTTCCGCTTATGAATCGGCGGAAGAAAAAGGGATGACTCATTTTATTGAGCATCTTCTTTTTAAAGGAACTGAAAAAAGGGGCGTGGGAGTAATAGACAAAGAGATTAAGGAGCTTGGCGGATATAACAATGCATTTACAAGTTATGACGCAACGAATTTTGTTGTGGTTTTGCCGTCGGAACACATTAACAAGGCAATTGAAATACAGCATGATGCTTTAACGTCATCTGTTTTTGATGAAAAGGAGCTGATTAAGGAGAGGGAAGTTGTGCTTGCCGAATTAAACCGCGGTCTTGACACTCCGCAGGTTTTTCTTTGGCAAAAATTGATGAAGCAGACTTTTCAAAAGTATTATACGGATCCCATAATAGGATATGAAGAAACACTGAGAAAAATGGAGCGCAGGCAGGTATATGATTTTTACAGAAAGTATTATGAACCGCAGAATTTGATTGTTGTTGTGTCCGGGGATGTTGAAACAGGTAAAGTGCTTGAAAAAATCAAGGAAACCTTCGGGACAATGAAAAATGCCGGAGTAAAAAATGACGGAAAATACGAAGGTATTAATTCCGAGAAGCCGTTATTTTCGAAACATTTTGGAAATATTGAAAGCAGGTATATAATAGTGGCATACAGAATTCCGGAAGCGGTTTCAAAAGACATACCTGCGCTTGAGGCGCTTGCCAGGGTGCTTGGCGGTTCGGAATCTTCTTATCTGTACAGAAAACTTAAAGAAGAAAAACAGTTTGTTGATGATGTTGACTGTGACATTTTCAGCGGCAAGTTTGGCGGGCTGCTGGTGATTTCCGCCAATGTAAGGGAAGGAAAATTTGCTGATGTGATGTCTGAAGTATTTGATGTGACGGAAAAGCTTAAAAGGACAGGGGTGCCGCTTGAGGCGCTTAACAGGGTTAAGTCCGACATATTAACGGAACAGGCCAGGGAAAATATGAAGGTTGAAAATGCGGCGCTTTCGCTTGGGTATTGGGAACTTCTCGGGGACTATAAAGGATATTATGCTTATAATGACGCAATGACCAGGCTTACCACCGCGGACCTTAATGAAGCGTTTAAAAAGTACATTGTTCATGACAGCGTTTCGGTTGCCGCGTATTATCCGGAAAAAGCCGCGAAAGAGTTGAACGATTTCGAAAGCGCGGAAGATATAATTGGTTTAAAGCCGGAGTTTGCGGCGTCTGAAGAGGAAAACGGAAAGGCTGGCGTGAAAGTTCTGCCCAACGGCATAACTCTTATTCATAAAAAGCTTGTAAATTCGGATATTGTGGCATTTAAAGCCGCATGGAAAGGCGGAATAATATATGAAGGCGCCGATGAAGGATTAAGACGAGGCATAACAAACCTTATGATGGAAACAATGTTTAAGGGAACAAAAAACCGCAATGACGCGCAGATAGCCGAGCAGCTGGATGAGCTTGGCGTCTCTGTGTCAAAAGATATAAGCAAGGACTTTTTTGGCTGGTCCGCCGAAATGATGCCCTATAATTGCGGGAAGTTTATGGATATTTTTTCCGATATAATTTTAAATCCTGTTTTTGATGAAGAGCAGGTTGAAAAGGAAAAAAAGGCTGTAAGAAATCTGATAATAAGAAGAAAAGACAATCCTGCTTCGTATACCGTAAAGCTTTTTAATGAATTGCTTTATGAATGGCATCCTTACGGTTTTGCGTATGCCGGAGAGCTTGAAACCGTTAACGGCATTACCAAAAGGAAGCTGATTGACTGGCATAAGGCAAGACTTGCCCCAAATCTTATGACAGTGTCTTTTGTGGGCAATATAAGCATGGAAGAAGCGGAAAATCTTATTAATACCAGATTTGGTTCATGGAAAAAGGCCAAAACGGTTAATCCAAGACTTCCTGTAAAAGTGACGGACAGGAAAAAAGAAAAAACGGAAATAATTGACAAAAATCAGGTGCATATTGTAATCGGTTTCCTTGGGCCCAAAACCGACCCTGAAGAATATTACGCCTTCAAGGTGCTTGACGCCGTATTAAGCGGCGGTATGGACAGCAGGCTGTTCTCGGAAGTAAGGGAAAAAAGAAATCTTTGCTATACGGTTTTCAGCAGCTTTGACAGGAATGTTGAGCGCGGCGCTTTTCGTGTGTATACGGCCACAGACCCGCAGAGAGAGCAGGAAGCGTTTGACGCCATAATGGAAGTTTTAAAAGATGTCCGCGACAACGGCATCACGGAACAGGAGCTTAATTCCGCCAAAAATTATATAACCGGCATGTATAAAGTTGGCATGCAGGATTATTCCGCCCAGGCTGATTCATATTTAAGCTATGAAATGCTTGGGCTTGGCTGGAAAAGAGTGGATTCCTTTGTTGATGATATAAATTCCGTGACATTGGATGATGTTAAAAGAGTTGCCAAAAAGTATTTTGACCTTGAAGGGTATACTGTTGTGAAACTTGGCCCCAAAAAACAGAAAGGAAAATCAAAATGATAAAAATTAAGCCTTTAAGCAGGGAAAGTTTTGCCCCTTTTGGAAAAATTATAGAACCAATTGACCGCAATAAAATATTTGATGTTGTTGCCGCCGAGCCGCAAAAAAAGGGCTGGCGGATAGGTTATCTTGTATTCAGACCTCAGCCTGTTGACAGGCTTGAAGCTCATCCCGAGTCTTTTGAAACTTTTGAGCCTGTCTGCGGAACAAGTATTATGATTGTTGCCAAAAAAGAAACCCCGGAAGACATGCATGCATTCCTTCTTGACAAACCTATACTTCTTGACAAGGGAACCTGGCACGCTATATCAGTGATTTCGGCTGAAGCTGAAGTTAAGATAACCGAAGATTACGAGGTTGAGTCCGTATATTATGATTTAAAGAAGCCTATAGACATTTCATTTTCGTGAAAGATTGATGAAAAAGAACTTGAAAACAACCATATTATTGGCATTGACGGCCATTCTTACAGCCGTTTTCTGGATAACCGATATTGATGTGAAAATTCAGGAATTTTTCTATGCGGGGGGCTGTGTCTGGAAATACGCTGATATTGCACTTGTGAAAATCCTTTATAAATACGGCACATATCCCGCGCTTGCGGCGGGTTTAATTGCTGTGGCCGTATTTATAATGTCGTTTTTTAACGGAAAATTTTTGGATAAAAGGCGTGCCGCGTTTTTTTTTATACTTGTTTTTCTTGTTGGGCCGGGACTGCTTGTAAATGTGATTTTTAAAAGCTATGGCGGCAGGCCGAGGCCGCGGGATATTCCGCAATTCTGCGGTATGTGGGAATACAGGCCGCCTTTTGCTTTTGGCACGCCCGGTAAAGGACATTCTTTCCCCTGCGGGCATTCCTCGGTGGGATTTGCTCTGGGTGCTTTATATTTTGTTTTAAGACGCAGGAATCAAAAAGCCGCTTTGGCGGCAATTGCGTTATCGGCGCTTTATGGAAGCGCTCTTGGGGTTACGCGTATGGCTCAGGGAGGGCATTTTTTTTCCGATGTGATATTCAGCGCGGTATTAGTTTATGCTCCCATGACAGCCCTTGCGGTATTCATTAAACCCGAAAGCGAAGCCGAGCTTAAAATAAGCAGGGGTTCGGCTTTTCTTTACGGCTTACTGGCGGTTATATTTTCAGCGGCCGCCTTTTTGCTGTCGGTGCCGTATTACAAACAAAAGAGTGTCCCTGTTTCGTCAAAAGCGCATATTAATGCGGTTCTTGAAAGAGGCAGTATAAGGGTTCCGGCTGATGTTATGCCTGAAGTTAAAATAAAGGTTTCCGGTTTTGGGACCCCGGGCTTAAGATACGAGGAAAGAATAACTGACTCCGCCTGCGCCCTGATGATATCTTCCGATATCCGCGGGTTTGCCGTTGAATTAAATCCTCTTATTGAAGTCAATAACGGATCGCGGGACGCTTCGTTTATTATAAAAGACGGCGACATTGAATATCTGAAAAAAACCGAAGGCGGAACCATTGACCTGGTGACGATAAAAGGGGACATTCATTTCAGGCCGGCTCAAGGAAGCATGCTTGACACGCTGATACTAAGGGCTGAAAAAGGTTCGGTTTATGTTGAAATTCCCGAAACGGCAAAAATTAAAACACCTCACAAAATAAGGATTGAGGCGGGGAAAAGAGTTGTGTTTGTAAACAAAAGCAAAGAATTAAATTCCCTTAAAGCCGAGTCTGAAAAAGCAAGCGGCGCAAAAGAACTTATTATACTGTCCAAGGAAGGGTCGGAGTTCTCGGTAAAGGCCGGAAAAAGGGCGGAATTCAGATGAAAGTAAAATATTACTGCGAAACAATTGAAACAATTGAAAAAGCGGCCGATATTACGGCCATAAACCAGTCTGCAGGAACCTGGAAAAAACTTGACTCAGAGACGGAAGAACTTTTGTCAAAACACGGCGCAAAGGTTATTTCGGCGGTTAAGACAGGTGAAAAAGATTCATACAGCCTGCCTACGAGAGTTGATAAAGGGAAGAAAGTGAATTGCGGGGAATTTGTGATTGAGTATCCGGAAATAAATTTTGGCGGGAAAATAAGCATGCTGTTGTCAACGGTCGCGGGCGAAGCGTTTGATATTGCTGAGATAACAGCGCTTAAAGTTATGGACATTGATTTTACACAAAGTTTTTTGTCCCAATTTAAAGGCCCAAAGTTCGGTCTTGAAGGTTCGTTTGAGATATGCGGTGCAAAACAAAGGCCCATGTTTGGCGCCATCATAAAACCATGTGTGGGGCTTTTGCCATCCGAGATTGCAAAACTTGCTTTTGAAGCCGCGCGCGGAGGGGCTGATTTTATCAAGGATGACGAGCTTCTGGCGGACGCGCCTTATAATAAACTGGAAGACAGGGCAAAGGCTGTTATGGGGGCTATTTTTGACAATGAACAAAAAACAGGAAAAAAAACAATGTATGCGTTTAATGTGACTGATGACGGCACTATGCCGCTTAAGCATCATGATACGGTTATGAAATACGGGGCAAGGGCGGTTATGTTTAACGTTATGGCGGGAGGATTTGGCATGCTTCGTGAATTGTCCGGACACAGCTCGGTGCCTGTGCATTGCCACAGGGATTTTTCAGTGGCAGCCATAAGAAGCGATAAAATAGGAATATCTTCAAGATTGTTTGTGAAATTGACACGGCTTGCAGGAGGGGATCAGATTCAGTGTGGCGGACTTGGGGGCTACCTGTATGAATCCGATGAAGAGATGCTGGACAATATGAGGGCATGCGTTGAACCAATGGGTCATATAAAGCCAAGCCTTCCGGTTTCTTCGGGCGGCATGTGGGCAGGGAAACTAAAGTATAATCTTGATAAAATAGGGAATAATGATTTTATGTTCCTGTGTGGCGGAGGAGTATTCGGACATCCGGATGGCGGATACGGAGGAATACGTTCGCTGTATGAAGCATACGACGAAGCCTGCGGAGTCGTGAGGGATGAATGCAATGGAAAAGCAGAAGGGGAGTATTTAAAGAAGGCAAGGCAGGCGTTTAAATAAATTTTTACAAACCCTTGACATTTAGTACACCCTAAGTATAATTATACTAAATTTATTTTTTGGTTCAATTTCAGCTGGTTTCTTTTTTTGACTTAAAAATGACTAAAAAACCAAAATAGTATAAAAAGTTCAGGAGGCGGCGATATGAGGTTTATGAAGTTTTTTACAGACTTTGTGTTCAGGTTCAGGAAGGCAATACTGGTTATAGTCGGGCTTATAACACTTTTCTTTGGCTGGCAGCTTACAAAGCTTAAGATAGACAGTGATATAGTGAATTCGCTGCCAAAGACAGACCGGGCAGTGGCCCTTTATAATAAGCTTGGCGATTATTTTGGAGGAAATGGCCTGGCTTTGGTCGTTGTGGAATCAGAGGATGTGTTCTCGCCTCGTACTATTGAAGCGGTGGCAAAGCTGACCGCTGCTTTTAAAAATATTGACGGGATTTCATCCGTAACCAGCCTGACCGATATTCTGGATATTAAAGATGCGGGAGACGGTTCTTTGGAAGTGGGAAAGCTTATTGATCCGGAAAACATTCCGACTGACAAGGCCGAGCTTGCATTAAAAAAGAGATATGCGCTTTCAAAGGAAATGTATGACGGAAGGCTTATTGCCCATAACGGCAAGTCAACTGTTATTGCATGCCTTCTTAAACAGGATGCAAATAAGCCTGTGGTAAGCAGACAGATAAAAAAAGCGGCCCTGGATATGAAGCTGCCTGAAAAGCTTTACTTTGGAGGCACGCCTTTCATAGACACTGATATTGCGGATATGATATTTAAGGATATAAAAACCCTTATTCCCGTTGTTTCGGTGCTTATAATATTGGTTCTTTATATGAGCTTCGGAAGTTTTAGAGGCGTTTTGGTTCCTTTGGTCTCTGTGGTTATTACAAATATCTGGATACTTGGATTGATGAGCATGTTGAATGCGCCCATTACTGTCATTTCCGATGTTATACCGGTTCTTTTGATAGCCATAGGAACAGCGCCAAGTATTCATATACTTAGCAAATATGAAGAAGACCGAAGCCGTTATGGATCAACCGATGAGGGCGCGAAACAGGCTTTTGCCGAAGTGGGATGGAGGGTTATTGTTACATCTTTGACAATTGTATTTGGTTTTACATCTTTTATATTCGGCTCATATCTCACCATGATACGTGACTTTGGAATATTTACATCAATCGGTGTTGTTTTTATGCTTGTTGTTGCCGTATTTTTTGTTCCTGCCGCGCTTTCGTTTGTGCGTGTTGATATTGTGAATGAGAAGTTAAATGAAAACAGTAATGTAAAGAATAAAGGAATTATAAAAAAAGCGGTTGATGCGCTTGGGGAATTTGTTTTTAAAAATGAGGTCGCAATAATAACGGCAAGCGTGATTATTTTCTGCGGAAGCCTTTTCTTTGTAAACAGGATAGAAAGAAAAGTGGATATGCTTGATTTCTTCAGAAAAAATCATCCCGCCCGTGCCGCTGACAACATGATCAAAAATAATTTTGGCGGCGCAAGGCCCATACAGGTTGTTGTGACGGGAGACATTCAAAATCCTTACGTGCTTAAGGAAATGCGCGCAATTGAAAAATTCCTGGATTATCAGCCGAATTTAAGCAATTCACAGTCTGTTGCCGGCCTTTTGGCCGAGATGAATGAAGTTATGGATAATGACAAGATTGTGCCTGACAGCAGGGATAAGATACAAAATCTTTGGTTTTTTCTTGAAGGCCAGGACATTGTAAATCAGATGGTTGATTCGGATAAAGAGCATGCCATGGTACAGGTTCTGCTTAAGGATATGGATTTAAAGCTGCTTAATAAGAACCTTGCCGCTGTTGAGGAATATCTTGATAATGCGGCAACAGAACTTGCCGTGCTGGACACTTATGCATTAAAAGGCACAGACATAGAAACTGTGGCCGCTTACAGAGCCAAAAGAGCGGCCGAATTCATTATGTATGATGCCGGAAAAAAGGATGAAAGCACGGCGGTTAACGCCGAAATTATCGCCGGGATATTGAAAGATGAAATATTGAGAGGCGAAGCTGACACGGTTAAAAGCTTTAACAAGATAAAAAGCCACCTGCCGCCAAATCTTATTGACGACCAAAGATTCATAAAAGATGTGAAAAATGATATTGCGGAGCTTAAACAGCGGTATGCGGCGGTTCCGATAAAGGTTTATAACACAATGTCGGAAAAAAAGCCTGCGCCCGTTGAGGAGGTGAGATTCAAGCTGGAATATACGGGTATACCGCTTATATTCAAGCATCTTGATGACAGTCTTCTGAAAAGCCAGGTGGAAAGTTTTGCGTATGCGATGATATTTATCTATGTCTTGCTGGTTCTGCAGCTTCGTTCGTTTGTGGGGGCTTTTTTTGGCATGGCGCCGATACTGATGATAGTGGCTTTTATGTTCGGGATAATGGGGGCTTTTCATATTCCTCTTGATGTGGCAACCGTGCTTGCGGCAAGCGTGGCGCTTGGTATAGGGATAGATTATTCAATACATTTCAGCCTGCGTTTTAAAAATAATTATTTCAATATTCCTGACCATCTTGAAGCCCTGGATGAAACTCTTCGCACAACAGGGCTGGCTATCGCGGTGAATGTGGCTGCGGTTACCATGGGTTTTGTAACTTTAATTTTTGCGTCGCTTGTTCCTTTGTCGCGTTTTGGGATACTTGTTGCGATAACCATGATAGGAAGCGGTCTTGGGGCGGTAACTCTGCTGCCGGCGCTTTTTTTAATTACAAAAGGCAGGTTTATAGGCAGTCTTTCAATAAATAAAAATACAAAGAAAGGAGAAACAAAATGAAAAGAAAAGTTTTTGCAGGTGCTGTTGTTGTTGCGGTTGTTTTTTCTGCGTGTGTTTTTGCCGCGTCGGATGCCGCGGCTGTTTTAAAAGGCATGGACGACGTTTTGAATGCTCCGAAGGACCAAAATGTAATGCTTAAAGTGATTCTTAAGGACAAGGCCGGCAAAGAAAGTGTACGCGAAATGAATATGCTTCAGATGGGAATGGATAAACGTCTGGTAAAATTTTTATCGCCGGCTGACCAAAAGGGAATAGGGTTTTTATCGCTCCCCAATGACGAGATGTACCTTTATCTGCCCGCTTTTAAAAAGACAAGAAGAATAGCTACATCCGTTAAGAATAGCAAATTCGCTGGAACCGATTTTTCTTATGAAGACATGGAGCCTAAAAGATATACAGGCAAATGGAACGCAAAGCTGGTGAGTGAAGATGATAAAACCGTAATAATTGACATTACCCCAAGCGCGGGGACGGTAACGGATTATTCAAAAATAACCGTTACGGTTCTTAAAGAGAATAACTATCCGATTAAGTTTGAGCATATGGATAAAACGGGAAAACTAAGCAAGGTTCTTACAAGGGACAAAATATACAAAGAAGGCGATTATTGGGCTTCGCACTACATTAAAATGGAGGATGTAAAAACAGGCCATACAACCGAAATGGAAACAAAATCAATATCGCTTGATTCAGGGCTTACCGATGACGTCTTTACTGAAAGATATCTTTGCAAATAAGCTGGATTTCGCTTGAACTCAAAGCCGTGCTGCGTGATAATTGTCATAATAAAAAACAAAAAGGAGGACAGTGATGAGAAGTCTCAAGGAGATACAGGGAAATTTTATTGCCGAAAAATCTGACAAAAAAAGAGACCTTATACTTGAGAATGCAAGAAAACTGTTCTCTGTTTTTGGCATCAAGAAAACCACCGTTGATGATATAGCCAAAAACGCCCGTATAGCCAAAGGTACAATCTACAATCACTTTACGGGTAAAGAAGATATTTTTGAAGCGGTAGTTAAAAAGGAAAGCGCGGTGGTTCTTGAGAAAATGAAAGAAAGTGTCAATGGATGCTCAAGTGCAAGAGAAAGCATTAAAGTCATGGTAATTACCAAGATACGTTATTTTAAGGAAGTGATATTGTTTTATAAGGTTGAACAGGAAAAAATTGACATGGTAATACCGGCTATTCAATTGCTGCGCGAACAGTTTTTTAAGGAAGAGGAAAAACTGGTAAAAAACATACTTGAGCAGGGCATGCTGAAACAGGAAATAGAAAAAGTTGACTACATTGATACTTTATCACATATAATTATCATAGCGCTTAAAGAACTTGAAAGGCCGTGGGTTATGGAAAAGGACATGGAAGAAGTCTCCCGGCTGGCGGATCGCCTTGTTAATGTTCTTTTTGACGGCATAGGCAAAAAGTAAAAGCGGAATCCTCCACAAAGGAGGATACAATGAAAAGAAAATTTGCGGTAATTGTTGCAATAACAATGCTGTTTTCAGTGCTTGCTTTATCGGCGGAAATTAATTTTGAAATTTCAACCGATAACAGGGTTTATATGGATCGCCCGATAAATGATCCTGATTATGGCTTTAATTTCAATGAAAATGCGCTGCTTTTAAAAGCATATCATCAGACTGACAATGTGAAGGGTTATGCGGAATTGGAGTTTTTAAGCCGCGGTCTTCCGTCTGCAGTGAGATTAAGCGATTCTTATTCTTATGAAAAACTTCAGCCGTGGGAAATAAAAACAAATGAAGCATATATAAGTTTCAGGAATATTTTTACGGAAGGTTTTGATTTTACCGCGGGACGCCAGATAATAATGTGGGGAACGGCGGATAAATTAAATCAGATAAGTTTTGTCAATCCTTATGATTTTTCCGATCTTCTTGACTTTGGAAAACGTCTTGGAGTCAATTCAACAAGGGCTGTATATAATGCGGGAAATCTGGCTCTGGAACTTGTATATGTTCCGGTGTTCACCGCTTCTTTGATGTCGCCGGAAATTGACCCGATGCGGTTTGTGCCCGCAGGTTTTACGCCTTTTGATGCGGTTGAAACAAAACCGGCAACAGCAGCCAACTCTTCGTATGCGGGAAGGTTGGGATACAAGCTGTCAGGTTTTGACGTTCATGCGGTTTATTATTATGGTTTATATAATATACCTGTTATTGCAACCGACGTGAATGTGGACATGATAACGCCGGCAAAATCGGTTACGATTACGGAAAAGTATCCCTTTGTAAATGCTGCCGGAATTGATTTCGCCGGAAGCGTGGCGGGCACGGGTGTGTGGGGAGAGCTTGCGGCGATAGTTCCGAACAGGAGAATTGAACAGGGTAAATATATTGTGACGCCTTTGGGAACGCTTGAAGAGAAAAAGATTCTGATTGATGAGAAGCCATACTTTAAATATACATTGGGCTGTGATTACACTTTTGCGGACGGCACATATGTTAACGCGCAGTTTATGCATGGCTTCTTTACGGAACTTTGTGACAATATGACTAATATTGCCATTGCTAGGGCGGAAAAAGGCTTTGCTGATGATACGGTGAAAATAAAGATTGAAGGAGGGCTTGAATTTGAAATGAATGCTTCGAAAAATGTAACTCCGGGAGCGCTGTTAATGCCCGGAATAACTTTTGTGCCGTTTGATGCCTCTGAAATGGAATTTACAGGGTTAAAAGTATTCAACAACAACAAGAATGCCGGCGGCGGCAAACTTGTATCGGTTTTTGAAGGACTTGATCAAATTATCTTCAGGGTAAGATATACTTTCTGAAAATTTTACTTTTTTAAAAATCCCCGGTTCCGCAAGGCACCGGGGATTTTTTATTTTGTAATAAAAATACTTTTAATTTTGTTATAATGACAAAAATTATTACGGAGGCTTAAATGTACTGCAGGCACTGCGGGAAAAGCATAGAAGATGATTCCAGATTTTGCCGTTATTGCGGCGGAAGCGTACAGTTTGTTGGGCATAATGCGGTTAATTCGTATAAAAAGAATGTAAGTCTTTCAGAGCGGCCGGAAACTCAGCCCCCCAAAAAGGACAAACTGTCGTTTGAAGAAGGGGAATTTGAGGAAATCCCTGTTGAAGCTTACCGAAAAATCATACTTTCGCCCGAGGCAAGACGCAGAGAAATGCTTAAAAAGAAAGCCAGAGAAAAAAATGAAAAGCTTAACAGACTTTTTAGAACGGCTGTTTTAAAGCACGTTCTTGCAAAAAAGCATGAAAACGAACTGGACAAACTTGGGGCTAAAAACATTGACCTGTATAAAAGGAATATGAAGGGCAAGTGATGAAAAAGACATTTTTCATGATACCTGCCGTGTTCTTGCTTTTTTCCTGCGCAATGCTTGAAATTCCGGAAGACAAAAAGCCTTTAAGCCAAAGGATTTATTCTTATGATGCGGAAATTAAGCGGACGGCGCTTGATGAGTTTTCGGGGCTTGATGAAAACGCGAGGAATAAAGTGCTTCTGTCGTCTGCTTCGATGCTTTGCCGTGAAAAAGACACTGATACACAGGTAAGAATATTAAAAACACTTACCGAATTAAAATGCCCGCCTGATGCCGTAAGTAAAGTACTTGAGTGCGCTTATGAAAACGGCGAAATGAAGATTTACAATTATCTTAGAACTTTTTTTTACAGCGGTCCTGCCGTCGATAAAAGTCAGGTTGCCTTCCTTTCTGATATGCTTAAAAAAGATGATTGGCGTATAAAAGAATTTGCTTTGATACTGCTGGGAAGGATTGGTATTGAAGCATATTCCGCGGTTCCGGACATTGTTGTTTTGATGAAAAACCGTGACATTACTTTTGAGCGTTTTTCCATGTGTTTTGATGCAATCGCAAGAATACATCCGCAGACAGCGGTGGATATTATTATACTTATGATTACGGAACAAAGTGAAACTGTAAGGCAGAATGCCGTAAGGAAGCTGATAGAGCTTGAAGTTTATATGAGTAAAAGTATAGAGTCTATGAAAGAAGTTTTGCCGGCGATTCTTAGGGTGATTTCCTCGGGTGATGAAAAACTTAAGACTTTTGTCAAAGACGCCGTTGCTGGGATAAAAGATCAGGAAACCCAAAAAAAGATAAAGGAATATATTGAAGCAACGGGAAAACTTGCCGGCGGAATTTTGAGAATATTGGGAAGCGGTGTAAATGAAAAATTAAACGAACAGGAAAACAGGATAAAGATGAGAATGAAAAAGATGTATGAAGACAACGGAATTGGCGGAAGACTTCTTGAAATTGGTGTTGAATGAAAAAAATAATTTTTGTTTTTATTGCAATTGCGGCTGTATTATGCGCTAAAGCGGGGGATTTCACAGAGGATAGATATAAAGAAGCCCGGAAATTGATAAAAAAAGGCGAATATGCCGCCGCGGAAAAAATTCTGACAGAGCTTGTGACGGCAAATCCCGCGTATGAAGAGTTCAGATACAGGCTTGGCGAAGTTTATATGGCTCGGAATAAACTTGATGAAGCCGAAGCCCTTTATCTGGGAATAACTGTAATAAATCCAAACAGCAATGAAGCATACAGTGCATTGTCCCGGCTTTATGAGAAAAGCGGAAGGCTTACCGATGCGGCAAAATCAATGGAAAAAGCGGTCAGGATAATGCCTGATAATGCGTCTTATAAGGAAAGGCTTGCGGCTTTGTACGAAAGAATTGGTGACAAAAAAAGGGCGGAGTTTTACAGGCAGGCGGCCAAACCGGGTGCTAATTATGAAAATATACTTTGGATAAGAGTTGCTGTGTGGGCGATTATGGGCGGTGTTTTTGTTTTTTTTATGTTCAGGAATGTCAATGTTGCGGCGCTTTTCAGCATTGTCTCTTCCGCTGCAATGTTCCTTGGCAAAAGGAATTTGGAAGCTTTTGTTTTTGTATTTCTTGGATCTGCGGCAATGCTTATTATGTGGCTTAAGACAAAACCTTCCGAAAAAAAACGGAGTGAAAAAAAAGAGGGGGACGCAAAAATTACGGTAAAAGATTATGACGAAGCCGTTAAAAAAGCTTATCTTATACTTGGTTTAAAACAGGGCGCCACAAAAAGCGAGATAAAATCCGCATATCATAAGATAGCAAAGAAACATCATCCTGACAAAACCGGCGGGGATAAAAAGGGAGAGGAATTGTTAAAAGCCGCAAATTCGGCATATGAGCTGCTTAGAAGAAAGAGTTAATTCTTTTTAAAACTGTCTAAAATAAGTCCGGCTATAAGACTAAGCGCCCAGGATAAAAAAGTTATTGCGGGTACAATCAGCAGTATATAAATCAGCCAAAAGTTTTTTAATGTCTGCGAGAATCCGCTGAAAATAACATAACATGCATAAATTATTATTACGGAGGCCGCTGCAATACAGGGGACAAAAGCACGGCTTGAAACTTTTTTTACAAGTGCAAATGCGATAAGTGTTAATCCAAAAACAATACCTGATGACAATGAAAGCAGAAATAAATACTGCCGTGAAAAAATATATGATGCGGCCGCAAGTGCCGCCGCAAGCAGCCCCGAAAATAAAACAAGAAAGACAGGCATAAATTCACCCCTGATATTATAAATTTTTGTCAGGAATAATTTTACATATATAACTAGGATTTGTCGCCCTTTTTCTTTTATGTTAAAATCTGAAATATGAAAAAAAATATTTTTGTGTTTTTGATGATAACGGTTTGCGCATCCGTAAATGCGGCGCCGGTTCCTGTTGATTTTTCGAAGGCATGGCTGTACTCGACTGATGCATCCCTTGTTGAGGCGCTGAGACGCTTTTCTTTTGATGTTTCGGCTGATTTTGAGGCATACTGTGAATCTTCCTCTGATTTAAAAACAAATGCTGCCGGCCTTTATTATTCGCCAAAAAAAAACAGGTTTATGGATTTGGG
>CAYQIS010000006.1:25985-126733 GCA_964417645.1 uncultured Spirochaetia bacterium | reverse complement strand
TTTGAGAGTGAGCTGCCTTTTGATGTTGAAAAAAAGTACTATTAATTTTTTAACTTAATTCAGAGTAATAAATAATTTTAGAATTTAAAACCGCATTATAGAACGGATTTATTATAACTGTTTGTTATATTGAAACGGAGAAAAATGAAAATACTGCTTGCAAACGCGCCGTGGAGGCGCGGCAATTTATACGGAGTGCGCGCGGGTTCGCGCTGGCCTTTTATGCTTCCTGTTGAGCCGGGGGACAAGATACCCAGATACATGCCCTTCCCGTTTTTTCTTGCTTACGCGGCGGCGCTCCTTGAAAAGAACGGCTTTGAAGTTATGCTTGTTGACGCTCTTGCCGAAGGCATGGGCGGCGATGAATTTGTAAAAAAAGCTTCGGAATACAGGCCGGATATCATCGTGCTGGAAACATCAACACCTTCATTTAATACGGATATTGGCTGGGTTAAAAAATTAAAAGCAGTTTTGCCGGAAGCAAAAACAGTTATGTGCGGCACTCATGCCACGGTTTTTAGCGCCGAAATTATTGAGGAATACGCGGAAACGGACATAATAATGCGCGGTGAATACGAGTTTATACTGCTTGAACTTTGCGACGCGCTTAAAAATAACAAAGGCCTTGAAAATGTAAAGGGCATAACGTACAGGCGCGGCGGCAATGCGGCTGTAAATGAAAACCGGCCTCTTGAAAAAGACATAAACAAGCTTCCGTGGCCAAGCAGAAAACATCTTCCTATGTATAACTATAACGACACATTTGCCGGCATGCCGTCTCCCAATGTTCAGGTATGGGCGTCTCGAGGCTGTCCTTTTACCTGCGTGTTTTGCAACTGGCCGGGCACTATGTACGGCGGGCAGTGCTACAGGGTACGTGATGTTAAAGACACTGTTGATGAAATAGAATGGCTGCTTAAAACATACGGTTTTAAGGCGTTTTATTTTGATGACGACACTTTCAACATTGGCAGGGAAAGGATACTTTCAATATGCGCGGAAATAAAGAAAAGGAACATATGCGTGCCATGGGCGGTGATGGCCAGGGCTGACACAACAGACTTGTCTGTGCTTGATGCCATGAAGGATGCCGGGCTTTTTGCCATAAAGTTTGGGGTGGAATCAGGAGACAGGGAGGTTCTTGAAAAGTCAGGCAAAAAACTTGACCTTGAAAAGGTAAGGCAGAGCACGGCTTATGCCAAAAAAATAGGCATAAAGGTTCATCACACCTATACTTTCGGGCTGCCGGGAGAGACGGCGGAATCAATAAAAAAGACAATTAATTTTGTAAAAGAAATTGACCCTGATTCCGCGCAGTTCTCGCTTGTAACGCCTTTTCCCGGAACCGCGTACTTTGAGGAATTAAAATCAAAAGGAATGATAACATCCTTTGACTGGGATAAGTACGACGGCGCAAATGAATCGGTTATAAGAACAGAGACTTTATCCGGCGAAGATTTAAAGCGCCTGCTTGACACCGCGATAAGAAGCTGGAATATGCATATGCTGACCGCCAGGCTGATGAAAAGGCCTTTGAAGACAATTATTAACGGCCTAAAAAAACCTGATTATGCTCTTATTTATCTTAAAAATCTTTTTAAGGGTATTTTCAGGAAATAATTTTCATATAAGTTTTATTAAGTTTTTCCGAGACTTTCTTCCAGCTTAATACGGTCCTGGCGGTTTTAAGCGAATTTGCCGCGCATTTTTTCATGAATGCTTTTGATGACAGCATCTTTGTTATGCTCTTCGCGAATCCAGCCCCGTCAAAACCCGCGTGAAGCCCGACTTTATATTCTTTTATATAAACCCCGCTGTCGCCCACGTTATTTGTAATTATCGGTTTGCCCGCTGCCATGTAATCGCCGGCTTTAATGGGACCGCGGCCGCGGTTGGCCGGATTGTCGCGAAGCGGCAAAAGACAGATGTCAGCAACAGAGGCGTATTTCGGGATATCGCTGTATGGAACCCTGCCTGTTGATATAATCCCGTTTTTGTACGGCGAAGATTCTATTTTTTCTTTTACTTTGTTATCAAGCGGGCCCACTATAAGCAGGTTTATGTCACCGCGTTTTTTTCTTAATATATTATAAGCGTCCACTAAAATATCAACGTCACCCTGCCCGAAACCGATAAATTCAAGGATTATGTTTTTTTGAGGAATGCCAAGTTCTTTTCTGGTTGCCGCATTTACCTTTGAGCCAAGGGGTTTAATTCTTTCAATGTCACATCCTGAGGGGATGTATGTTATCCGGTCCTCGGGAATGCCTATGCTTTTTGCGCGTTCCATAAGGGTAACCGAAGTTACGGTGTTATGGCAGACAATTTTTCTGACCTTTTCTTCAAGGTAAGTTTCAATAAGTATTTCTGGTGTTATCCTTGAGCTTGCAGCTATTCCGCCTTTTGTCCACCAATCCGCCCAGTCTGCGGCAAGCACGGAATTTTTTCGGAATATTTTTGCGGCAAGCAAAGGCAGAAAAACATTTGGCTTGTGGTCAAACCCGTGTATTATGTCGTAATTGTTGGTGAGCACATGCCATATTTTATAAAGAATATCCAAAGGAGCCCAGCCGCCCCTGTGCTGGTCCAGAAATTTTGGGGCTTCAATGACGCGGACTTTTTCAATGATGGATTCGCGGGCGGTAAAGTTGCTGTTTTGGGAAACTGTAATTAAGGTCATGTCATGCCCAAAAGCGGCAAGGTGCCTGGCAAAGTTAAAAGCCCTGAAATAAGTGCCTTCGCCTTTTAAGTTGTGGTTTAAAAACAGAATTTTCAGCTTTTTGTTCATGACAGGATTATACATTTTTCAGCCGTATTATTCAAATAAACACTGTGATTGACTGTTAAAGGCAGTCATATTATAATCTAACGTATCGCAATAAAATACAATGTTCCGAGAGGTGCTTTGTGAAAAAGGGTTTATTTTCCGCTTTATTGGCATTTATATTTTCGTTTTCAATACTGGCAGCAGGCACCGGAAGCGGCGTAAGGGCTGACGCAGCCCTGAAAATGCTGCTGGCCGGCAACGAGCGCTTTGTTGCAGGGGACATGCTTTATCCAAACCAGAATCCCGCAAGAAGGATAGCAACGGAGAACGGGCAAAAACCGTTTGCCGTTATCATTACCTGTTCTGATTCGCGCGTTCCGCCCGAGCTTATATTTGACAGGGGCATAGGTGATATTTTTGTTGTCCGCGCCGCCGGAAATTTGATTGATGACTATGGCATGGGAAGTGTGGAATATGCGGTTGAACATCTTGGGGCAAAGCTTGTAATGGTGCTTGGACACAGCAAATGCGGTGCAATAAAGGCTGCGCTTGATTCGCCTGATGCGCCCGGCAAAATCGGCAAAATCACAAAAGACCTTCAGCCCGCCGTAAAATACGGGCGCGAGCTTCCGGGAGACCCGCTTGAAAATGCAATTAATGCAAATGTTCTTATGATTGTGAAGCAGCTTAAGGAAAGCAAGCCCATAATGACGGAAATGATAAAGGAAAAGGGCGTAAAGGTTGTTGGCGGAGTGTATGATATAAAGACAGGCAAGGTTTCAATAATATCAAAATAAAAAATGAGATGACGAAGCTTTTCATCGCCGTCAGGTCACGAAGATAAAATAAAAAAGCCCCGCTTGATGCGGGGCTTTTTTATTTGGCGCGCCCGGAGAGGACGAAGCTTCGCTTCGGAAACGGCATGTAGATAAACCTTTGATAATCGTATGCTCGACTGCGTCTCGCAATTCGTTTCCGAACTCCCGAGGGAGTTCGTATTCTATGGGATGTACGCAAATAAAAAAAGCCTCCACAAGGGAGGCTTTTTTATTTGGCGCGCCCGGAGAGAGTCGAACTCCCGGCCCTCTGATCCGTAGTCAGATGCTCTAATCCACTGAGCTACGGGCGCGCTTGATAATAATTATAGCACAGCTTTGCGAGGAGTGTCCTTAATACGATTACATCGCATTGCGGACGTAAGCGGCGCTAACCGCGCCTCCTCGCCCCCCTCACTCGCTTACGTTCGCTCCAGCTCACTTTTCGGGCATTAAGCCCGCGCTCGTTCGCTTCAAATCCCGGATTTATAACCGCCGGGTAATAATTTGCCTGAAGTCGCTGCCTTGCTAATTGGCGGAGAGGGAGGGATTTGAACCCCCGGTCCCCTTGCGAGGACACCTGATTTCGAGTCAGACGCGTTCAACCACTCTGCCACCTCTCCGTATATTTAAGAGATCATGTTAAGAATCTTCTTCAAAATATCTTTGATATTTTTTAGAAGTAAGCGCCGCTAAGCTCGCACGATTCAGCTTCGCTGAATTCGGGCCCGCTAAGCGTTCCGCTTATGGCGGAGAAAGAGGGATTCGAACCCTCGGAACCTTTCGGTTCACACGATTTCCAATCGTGCGCCTTCAACCACTCGGCCATCTCTCCGCATAACGTTCCACCAATCGTTAACTGTTCCGGTAAACAGTTTGATGTCCGTCTTCGTCATGACTTTGTCATTCCTCAGACGCTGACCGCTTCGCTCGTCAGCACTCGGCCATCTCTCCGCATAACGTTCCGTCAATCGTTGACTGTTCCGGTAAACAGTAAAGTGTGCTTCTTTTTCATGACTGCGTCATTCAAAAAAAGCAAGCGCCGCTAAGCTCGCGCAATTCAGCTTCGCTGAATTCGGTCTCGCTAAGCGTTCCGCTTGCACTCGGCAATCTCTCAGCATATCACTTTATTTTTTTCTTTTGTCTTTAAAGAACTTTTTCACCATGTTTGCGCACTCTTCTGAAAGCACGCCGCTTTTAACTTCCTTTAAGTGCGAAGAAATCGGAGTGTTTCTTAAGTCCGCAACACTTCCAAACGCCCCGGCTTCAGGCGATGCCGCGCCGTAAACAACCCTGCTTATCCTGGAAAGCAAAATGGCGCCCGCGCACATAAAACAGGGCTCTATATTAACATAAAGGTCAGCGCCGTTCAACCGTTCGTTTGAAAGTTTGGCTGCGGCTTTTTTTATCGCAAGTATTTCTGCATGGCCTGCCGGGTCATGCTTTAACCTGATTATGTTATGGGCCCTGGAAATTACCTTTCCGTTTTTTACAATCACAGCCCCTATTGGAACCTCGCCTTTTTTCAGGGCTTTTTCGGCTTCTTTAAGGGCTTGTTTTATGAATTTTTCGTCAGTTGTCATTTTTTTCCGTGTTTTTGGATAACCTGGTGGAGCAGAGCGGGATCGAACCGCCGACCTCGTCGTTGCGAACGACACGCTCTCCCAGCTGAGCTACTGCCCCACGGTTTTTTTGGAATCTTTATCCGGGTTTAAAGACTCTTAATTATAATTTAGAGGGCGTAATTGTCAAATGTTTTTTGGCTTTTTACTTGCTTAAATTATGCCTGGAGGTTTATATTATTGTTAAAGGGAAAAAGGAGATAAAATTGATAGATATATTTCTGCTTTTAAAAAGCGAAACCGTATTTCTTGTTGCCGAAATAATTGCAATTATACTTGTAATAACAGGCGCGTGGGCCTGCGTGCATGTGATACTTTATAAAAGAGACCCCCGAGCGGCCGCGGCCTGGCTTGGCCTGATAATACTCACCCCCGGAATAGGCACATTTTTATATTTTGCAATCGGCATCAACAGGATAAGGCGGGCGGCGGGAAGGCTTAAAGGGGACAGGTCTTTTTTTGCGGAGATTGCGCCACATATAAAAGAAGAAACAGCCGTAACAAAAAGATTGACAAAATTTTATCCCGAAGGAAGCGCTGACAACCTTAAGGAACTTATAATAATCGGGGATTCAATTACAGGAGAGCCTTTAACACGGGGCAACAGCATTGAAATGTACACGGAGCCGAAAAAAGCGTTTGATGAAATGTTAAAGACAATTGATTCGGCAAAACGGACGATAGCCCTTCAGACATACATATTTGACAATGACATGACCGGAAAAATATTCTGCGATGCGCTGCTTAATGCGATTAAACGCGGCGTGTCGGTTAAGGTTTTAATTGATGACGTGGGTTCAAAATATTCAAAACCAAGCATTACAAAACGCATGAAAGAAATGGGCATACATCATGCGCTTTTTCTTGAAGCCAAAAGCCCGCTCTCCGTAATGAGATACAATTTAAGAAACCACAGAAAAGCCCTTATAATTGACGGTCATACGGCATTTACCGGCGGCATGAACATAAGGGATCATTACAGGGACGGCAGGCAGGTGATATGCGACACCCATTTTAAGCTTAAAGGCCCGATTGTTAACTATGTAATGAAAGTTTTTGCGGAAGACTGGTTTTTTACAACAGGCGTCCATCTTAACAGGAAAAGGTGGTTTAGACCGCAAAAAAAAGAAGGCGACATTTGCGCGAGGGTGATTGAGTCCGGCCCTGATAAAAATTATGAGAAAGCGTATAAGTTTCTTTTGTCGGCTGTTTCAAACGCAAGACACAGGCTTTTAATTACAAGTCCTTATTTTCTGCCCGATGACGCCATGTTAAGAACTTTGTCGGTTGCCGCCCTTGAAGGAGTGGAAATAAAAATATGCGTTCCGGAAAACAACAATTTAAAATATGTAAAGGCTGCAATGGACGCCCATATGAGCGATGTAATTGCGTGCGGCTGTGAAGTGTATTCAGTGCCGGGGCCTTTTGACCACACCAAATGCGTCATTGTTGACGATGACTGGATGTTAATCGGAACCACAAACTGGGACAACAGAAGTTTCAGGCTTAATTTTGAGCTTGATGTTGAAGTGTACGGAAAAGAACCCGTAAAGAAGGCCGCGCAAATTTTTATGAAAAAGCTGAGCAAAGCAAGAAAAATGACCGTTTTGCATTATGCAAGGCAGCCGCTTTTAAGAAGGGTTAAAAACGGAATAATAAGACTGCTTTCCCCTTATTTGTAAAGCGGGGTACTTTACACAAAGCGTTGTTTTATAGTATTATTCTAAATATGCAGGAATAAGACGCGGTTATCACCTTTTTAAAAGGAGCAGTGTCAATGGCCAGCGAAGAAGAAATAATAAAGAATTTTGGAAGGACATACGCACCGGGTCAGTATATATTTAAGGAAGGCGATCCCGGAGATGAAATGTTCATAATACATTCAGGCGCCGTAAAAATAACAAAAAAAACCGACGAAGGCGAAAAAACACTTGTTGTGCTTACGTCGGGCGATTTTTTCGGTGAAATGGCCGTAATAGACCATGAACCGCGTTCTGCGTCCGCAATAGCGGAAAAGGAAACCGTGTGCATCGCGTTAAACGAGGAACTGTTTGAACAGCAGATGCAGAGGAATGCAAAGATAGTGAAGAAAATTTTAAAAAATATGTCAGCGCGCCTGCGCGCAATGAACGAGCAGTTAAGAAATCTAACCACCAAGGATTATAATATGAGGGTTGTAAACACTCTTTTGATGCTTGTAAGCAAAAGCGGGGACAATTCCCGGATATCTTTGGAAGAGCTTACATCACAGGCCGCCATGGAAGAAAACAGACAAAAATTGGAAGAAATATTGAAGGCAATGGAAAAAGCAAAAGTAATTTCAATTGCGGACAATATAATTACCGTTTCAAGCGCCGATAATATCGGCAAATATAAACAGTACCTTGAAATGAAAAAGGCATTCGGCGAGATATAAAACCTTGAGAAAGAGCGTACTGGCGCTTTATCTGGTTCTTACGGCCGTAATTTTGGGGTTTTTTATATTTTTTCAGGAAAAGCTGGAAACAGAGGCAAGAACTTTTATAATAAACAAAGTTTCCCCTTTTCAAATCGATGATAAAATTCTTGTTGTTTCCGGACAAATGTATCTTGAGCTTTATAATGAGCTTCTTAAAAAGGCGGCACAAACCGAAAACTCTGTAATGATAATGCTCCCCCAGCTGTTTAACATAAAATTTGATTACTATCTTGAAGACATGAATCCTGAAGCCGCGGTAAACGCAAAAAGGGCTTATTCTGAACTTGCGGAGACGCTTGCGGAAGGAGAGCGGCTTCTTCCTGTTGTTTATGTGTCAAAAGAAGGCGGGAAAGACAGAGGCGAAATATCAAGCCAGTATTTTTCCGAAACAAAACCTTCAGGAATAAATCCTGTTAAATTTACGGACGCAAAATCTTATGCAACAAGGATGTTTAAGACTTCCCGCGCGGCAACTTTTTTTGTAAACTACACTTCGTATCCGGCCGCTGTTCCGCTGATTTTTTCTTATGAAGGAAAATATTATTTAAGCGCCCCGCTTGAAGCCGTGCGCAGGTATTACAAACTTATTAAAACAAAAATAAAATTTGAAAGCGGTATTATGCGCGCCGGAGACATTATAAGCGTGCCTGTTGACGGCAGAGGTTTTTTGATGCTGCCGCCCGTTTCAAAAGAAATTGAAACAATTACCCCTCAGGAATTTCTTGCAATGCCAAAGACGGCAGTTGAAAACAAAATAATAATAGTACGCGGACTTTCGCAGACAAAAGAAACGCTTTATTCGCTTGCCGCGTCAATCTCAAGTATTTTGAATTCAAGGGCAATTGTCAACAGGCAGTTTTTTGATTTTTTGGCGGTGCTGTCTGCGGCCGCGCTGATTTTAATAAATTATCGCCTGGGAATATGGAGGCTTTTGTCTTTTGTTTTTCTTTTGACGGCCGGTCTTTGGACTTTGTCGATATGGCTTGCAACAAAAGATACCGTTTCTTTGCCTGTAACACAGACTTTTGCTGTTTTATTTTCTTTTTGCACTGTTTTGTATTTTCGTGCTGCCGCAAGATCTGCGGACATTCAGAGAAGGCGCTCCGCATTGTTAAAACATGTTGATGCGGCATCGGCCGAAAGGATGATAAGAAAAAATTCCGATATCATGCTTTTAAATTCACGGAAAAAAGCCTGGCTTATTACGGTTATATGTCCTCCGGATGCCGTTAAAAAAACTTTTGAAAAAGTCCTTTTGTGCCTGTATAATGAACAAAATGACCATTTAACTGTAATAAACGGGGACGGAAGCATAACTTCGGCTTTGTTTGACGATGACTATACAAATGTAAAGTCCGCCATTGAATCCGCTTTACGCATAAAGGAAGCAGGGTATCCGGTTCTTTTGAGACGCGAAGAAGTAAATGTAAGCTTTCAGAACGGTTCTTTTATGATTTTTGGAGGAAACAGGGAAACGCCGGCAAGTTTTATCAAATTTATTTTGGGAAACAATAATAACGCAAATGTTTATGTCCCCGGATATGAAATACAGAATTATATAGGGGTCACAAAGTTTCAAAAAGCAAATTCATCAGGCGAAGAGTTTTTTGCCATAACAGGGCAGAGGGAGGAACTAAGATGAAAATACAGGCGCTGGGTGTATATGGCGGGCAGTTGCCGGGAAAGCATAATACGGGCATGCTTCTGGACGGCTGCACATTAATAGACGCCGGAACAATAGGATTAAACACCGATATCGAAACACAAAGAAAAATAAGAAGAATTTTCATTTCCCACGCCCATATGGATCATATTGAAGCTCTTCCTTTTTTTGCGGTTAACATAGTAAGCAACAGGGCGGAAAGCGTTGAAATTACAGGCTCGCAGTACACCCTTGATGCCATTAAGAATCATCAGATGAACGGAGTGATATGGCCCGATTTCACAAAAATCAAAAATTTTGGCGGCAATGCAATTTATTCATACAGGCCTGTTGAAACGAACAAATGGTTTGAAGCCGGTCCTTATAAGGTAAAAGCTGTTCCTGTAACGCATACAATTCCAACAAACGGATTTATTATTGGCAAAGACGACAGTTATTTTGTTTATACGGGCGACACCAAGACAACAGACAATATATGGAAAGAAGCGGCAAAGCTCGGAAAAAAACTTAAAACAGTTATAGCGGAGCTTTCTTTTCCCGATGAAATGAAAGATTTGGCCGAAGCAAGCGCTCATTACACCCCAAAAACACTTGAAGCTGATCTCAAAAAACTCGGCGGGTTAAAACCAAAAGTATACTGCTATCATATAAAACCGGAATATAACGCAAAGATAAGGCGTGAAGTTAAAAGCATTAATTCTTTTAAAATTGAGATAATGGACGAAAAAGAAACTTATAAAGTCTGACAAATGAATCTTATAAAGAATCCTTCCAAAAATGACATAGCCCATATTCTGAAGATAGAAAAAGTTTCATATCCTAAACCATGGGATGAAAAAGCTTTTCTTGTTGAATATTCAAAATTTATTCACGGTGCCGCTGTTTTTATTGTGGCAAAAGAAGAAAGCACGGGAGAACTTAACGGTTATGCGATAGCCGACATAATAACAGATTTTTTGCATGTTTCAAATGTTGCGGTTAAGCCGGAAGCAAGAAGAAAAAAGACGGGCGAAATGCTTATGAAGGCCCTTGAAGCCGAGGCGTTTAAAAGAGGGCTTTCCGCCATTACCCTTGAAGTAAGGGCGGTAAATGAATCGGCTGTTAATTTATATAAAAAACTCGGATATATTGAAAAGGGAAGACGGGAAAAATATTATGACGGCATTGACGATGCCATATTGATGTGGAAATATCTGTAAACAAAAAAAAGCCGAAAGGCGTCAAAAAGGTATGGAAGCCGTGACTGAAAAAACAGATTTGCAGGTAATAGAAGAGATAAAAAGCGGGAATGCCGGAGCCAGGGAAGAATTGGTCAGACGATACCAAAAAAGGGTATATAACACGGCTTACGGTCTTACCCTTGATTATAACAGGGCATGGGATATTTCCCAGGAGGCGCTTGTTAAGGCGATTAACGCAATAGGTTCATTCAGGGGAGAAAGCAGTTTTTGGACGTTTTTATATAGGATAACAATGAACGTTTATTATGACAGCGGCAGAAGGCTTAAAGTCAGCGGCAGGGTGTCAAACATCACAGATGTTTCATATGAAGACGATGAAGGAGAAACAAGGTTTTTTGACATAAGCGACACCGTTTCTGTTGAGGAGGACTATGAAAAAAAAGCTTTAAGGCAGAGCATATCTCAGGCGTTGAATGAATTGACAGACATACAGAGACAGGTTTTTATGCTTAAAAATATTGAAGGATATAAAATAAGGGAAATAGCAAAAATTGTGGGCATTTCGGAAGGTACGGTTAAGTCACATTTGAACAGGGCAACCATTAAAGTAAAAGATATGGCGGCGAAAGGAGGCGCATTATAATGAAAGACTGCATAAAGGCAAAGGAATTGCTTGTTGATTTTGTATACAACGAAGCAGGAAAAGAGGACAGGGCTTTTGTTGAGTCTCATATAAAAACATGTGATTCGTGCGCCGTGGAGCTTGAAAAAATAAGGAAAGTTGCGTCTGCCGCCTCATCAATGAAAGCTGAACTTCCGCAGCATATGTGGGATATGCATTTGAAAAGCATAATGAAAAGCTTTCAAAAACAGAACAAGAAAAAAGTTTGGTTTGATTTTGGAATTAAAGCAAGAGCGTTTGCAGCCGGTTTTGCCGTATTTTTAATGGCTGCCGTCGGAACAATTATTTACTTTGGCCATTTTGAGCGGTTATTTAACGGGAAAAACAGAGAATTGAAAATGGCGGAAAACCTTGATATGATTCAAAACATTGAGATAATAGAAAGACTGGAGTTTTATAAGACCATGGCTGAAAAGCTTTGCGAAAAGGAGCCCTGCTGATGAAGAAGTTTTTGCTGCCGCTGATACTTACTTTCTTTTTATTGCCTTTGCAGGCAATTTCCGGTGATAAGGCTTATGCGCCAAAAGGCGGGGCTGATTTGTCAGCTTCCGATGAATGGGATTCAATGACCGCGGAAGAACGCGAGAAAGCAAGGCGGGCTTATGCGGAATGGGATTCAATTCCGGCGGAGCAAAAGGAATGGATAGAAAAGAACAGGAAAAAACTTTTATCGCTTTCGGAGTCTGAAAGGAAAAGAATAGAAAACGCTTATTCGGAATGGGAAAAATTTTCGCCACAGATGAAGGAGCTGCTTAAGAAAAAATATGAAGAGTGGCAGGCATTGTCGCCGGAGAAAAAAAAGAAAATAAAAGAAATGTATGAAAAATACAATAAAATGTCCCCCGAAGAAAAAAGAAAAATAAGGGAGAAAATAAAGGAATAAATTTCCCGAAAATCCGCCGCTGCCGCAATGACAACCGGTGTGGTAAAGGCGGGTCTTTTTATGTTAATATGTAGCAAAAAAGGCAGGATGAAATTTGAATCCATTTTATCTAAGGAAAACCGCTGAAATATCGGTGCTTTCTTCTTTGGTTTTTGTGCCGCTGGTCTTTTATCCTGCGGCTTCCGATCCTTTTTGGGTGACAGAAGAATTTACCCTAAAATTCTGGTTTCTTTTGTCGGCTTTGTTGTTTGGGGCTTATGTTTTATTAAGTAAAAAAATTTTTTTAATTAAGGCGCCGTTTCTTGCGGTTATGGCCCTTTTTACCGCTTTGACTGTTTTTGGAGCCATAAAAGCTTATAATTATGCTTATTTTTGGGGAAGAGTGCTTGTTTTTGTGTCGGTTTTTGGAATGGCGGCTATTATTACATATTTAAGCGCGGGCGAAAGGGGGGAGGCCTTTCCTGAAAAGGTGATTTTTGCCTGTATTTTATCGGCTTTTTTATCGGCTTTATACGGGTTAATGCAGTCTGCGGGAGCTGATTTTTTTTCCTGGTCCAACACTTTTGCCGGCAGGGCAGCCGGAACTTTTGGCAATCCAAACTTTCTTGCGGGGCATATGCTGGGTGTTATCCCTTTTGCTTTTTTTGCGGCTTTCCGGGAGGGGATAAAACCTTATTCCCGCTTGTTTTATATCACGGCGGCATCCGTAATGACGGCGGCGCTTGTCTTGTCACAGACAAGAAGCGCATTCCTTGGGCTGCTTGCTTCGTGCGCGGTTTTTCTTGTTTTTGCAGCAAGGCTGTCGCGCGAATTGAAAGGAATAAAAACAGCGGCAATGATAACTGTTATTGCGGTTGTCATGGTGGCTGTTTATTCCGTTTCGGACCCTGTTATGAAAAAAAGGTTTGTTGACGCTTTAAGAAGCGGTGATGAAGCGGGTATAATAAGGATAAGCCTTTGGAAAAACACAATGCATATGATAAAGGATTCGCCTTTGCTTGGCGCCGCAGCCGGCAATTTTGCGGTAAAATATCCGCATTATCAGTCGGCATCGCTTGAAAGCAAAATGTTTGAAAAAACCGATTATTATAAATCTTCGCATGCGCACAATGATTATCTGCATTTAATATCCGAGTTCGGTGTTCCGGCCGCGGGAATATTTTTTCTTTTGCTTTTTTGGTTTGTTTATAATGCGGGTAAGCGCGTTTTGAGCGAGTCTGAAACAGGTAAAATACAGGCAATATCTTTCCTTTGCGCCGCTGCGGGAATTCTTGTACACGCTTTCTTTAACTTTCCGTTTTTGATTAACCCGACTTTGCTTGTTTTTTTTGCTCTTGCCGCCGCTTCGTTCGGGTCGGGATACGACCCGCTTGTTGAAGAAAAGGAGTTAAAAAATCAATATTTATATTATCCGGTTTTGATTGCGCTTTTTGTTTTGGCGGCTTTTCAGCCGCATATTCTGGCAGGTTCCGCTTATTTAAGAGCCGCAAAACAATTCGAATATATCAACAATCCGGCTGCCGCTGTGGGGTATGCGGTTGACGCCGTCAATATAAATCCTGATGACGATGAGTTAAGAATATATCTTGCCGGACTTTATAAAAAAGCCGGAAATATGGAGGGAGCGCTTAAAGAGTATGAAGCGGCTTCAATGTTAAACAGAGGAAGCTGGGACGCGCATTTTGAGCTTACCAATGCTTATATATCGGCCGGAAATTTCGAAAAAGCGGAGAAAACGGCTCTTAATTGTTTTTTGATATCTCCTTATTCGCCAAGGGCAATAACTTCCCTTGGTTATGTGTTCTTCAGGCTTAACAGGCCCAATGACGCCCTTCCCGTATTTGAGAGGGGAATCGGTTTATGGCCTGAAAGTTCAGACATGTATTACCAGCTTTCGGCAACATACGGCGCATTAAAAGATGATGCAAAGGCGCTTGAACTTGCAAAAAAAGCGGTTGAAAAAGAGCAGCCTCAGCCCGGAGCTTATTTTAATCTTGCAATAGCATATTACAAGTCCGGCATGTTAAAAGAAGCTGTTGCAACTTTGAAACAAATAAAAACAAACATGCCGCAGTATGCGTCCCAGGCGGACAATTTGTTAAAGGCATTCAACAATGCAGAAAAAAAATGAACTGATAATTTACACGCTTACGGTTTTTACGGCGTTTTTTATGTATCTTATAACGCTGAATCCCGCTTTTCACGCAAATGATTCGCCGGAAACATCGGCATGCTCTGTCACTCTTGGGGTGCAGCATCCGCCGGGCTATCCTCTTTTCTCCGTGCTTGGAAAAATATTTACGCTTATTCCTGCAGGTTCCGAGGCGTTCAGGATTAATCTGATGTCTTCCTTGTTTATGTCTTTTGCGGCGGGTTTTATATTTCTTATTGTTATTGCTGTTTCATCAGGGGCTTTTGCCGGTTTAATTATTGCCTCGATGTCAGCTTTTGTTTTTTCTTTCTCGTATATAGTATGGCCCGAAGCTCTGTCGTCTAAGGGAGGAATTTATTCTTTAAATGCGTTATTCCTTTCCGCCGTTGTTTATTGTCTTGTTTTATGGCAGAAAAAAGGGAAGGAAAAGATGCTGTATATGGCTTCTTTTATATACGGAATATCTCTGGCAAATCACTGGGAATCAATGGCCGCCGCATTGCCTGCGTTGTTGGTTTTTGTTTTTGTTTCAAATTTTGAAAAGAAAAAAAGCGTTAAAGAATTTTTTTTAATGTTGCTTAAGCTGCTGCCTTTTGTTTTTCCGGGAGTGCTTCTTTATCTTGTTCTTGTAATCAGGGCCCGCTCGGGCTGCGTTTTAAACTGGGGAGATCCTTCCACATTTACGTCTTTAATTGATGTTGTAATGAGGTCCCAGTATGCTGACATGGAAAAAGCACGAAGCATTGCTGTGATAACGGCGCAGTCACAAAGGGTTCTTGGGCTTGTTTTTTACGGTATTACTCCGGCAGGACTTCTGCTGTCCTGCGCCGGAGCTTATTTGCTTTTTAAAAATAACCAAAAGACATTGATATCAATGTGTGCCGCGCTTGTTTTGACTTTTGTTCTTCTTCTTTCGCTGTATTTTAACCTTAAGGATGAAATGATGTGGATAATGGATGTTTTTATGATACCTGTTTATATGGCCCTTGTAATATGCATGGGGGCGGGTCTTTCATTTTTAAAAGGAAAAACAATTGTAGCCGCAATCATTCTGACCGGGGTTACAGCGGCGGTTCAGGCGGCAATAAATTATAAAAGATGCGATCAATCGGGTTATTATTATGCTTATGATTTTGGGGTGAATATAATAAAGTCAGCGCCTGAAAAAGGCTCGCTTGCCCTGCTTGAAGGGGATTTTAACGTGATGCCCCAGATGTATTTCAGGCATGTAATGCGCAGGGGAAATTTTTGTCCTGTAACAACATTGTTTTTATATGTTCCATGGGGTGTTAAGAATTTAAAGGCGGAATGCCCGGATATACCTTTTTATGCCCGGCCGGGATATAATTTTACACAAAAAATAGCCGCTTTGGTTTCCGCAAATTACGGAAAAAGGGAAATATACACTTCGGTTTTCAGGAAAGCCCTTGATGAATTTTATCCTCAGGTTAATTCTTTCCTGTCGCCAAACGGACTTTTGATGAGAATAACCAATGATCATTTTTCCGGGTTAAAGGAAGGGGCCGCGCTTCTGCGAGTCCTTTCTTACAGAAACATAATTAATGAAAGACTTTATATGGGGGATTCAACCCAGTTTTGTGTTTCAAATTACACCAGCGCTTATCTTGAACACGGTAATGCGGCAAAACGTGCGGGAAATATAAAATGGGCTTTGTATTTTTTCAAAAGGGCTGTGCTGCTTTCAACCAATCCCACAAAGGCGGAAGCGCTTACGCATCTTGGCATAGCTTATGCGGCTGAAGGGGACAACAAAAAAGCCGAACAGGCATATCTTGAAGCAATAAAAATCAAACCTTCGCTTACCGAGGCATACTCCAATCTTGCGGGTGTCTATAACAATACCGGAAGATATGACGAAGCCGTTGAAATTTGCGACAGGGCGATAAAAATAAAGCCGGATTTTTCCGAAGCGTATAATAATAAGGCGGTTGCGGTGTATTATAAAGGAAATAAAAAACAGGCGGTTCAGCTTCTTGAACAGGCGCTTAAAATAAATCCTTCAAATGAGCTTGCAAGGAAAAATCTTGAAGCCATAACAGCGGGTATGAAATGAAGATACTTGCGGTTTCGCCTGTTAATCCATATCCGCCTTCAGACGGTGATTCTGTAAGAATATATAATTTTTTAAGGGGTCTTAAAAAACGAGGGCATGATATATTTCTTGTCTTTCTTAACGGAGAAAACGAAAAGGTTGACGCAAAGGAGCTTGGTTCTTTGTGCTCCGGATATTTGGCGGTGCCGTATAAAAAGTCTGAAACTGTTGTTCGCGCCTTCTTATCTGTTTTTAATACGGAACTGCCGATAAATGCCGCGGCTTTTTGTCTGGATAAGTTTAAGAGCGCCGCGGCTGATGCCGCCGAAAGATTCAGGCCGGATGTCATTTTTGCTTACAGGTTAAGAGGCGCCGCCTGTGTGAGAGGGTTTAATTATCCAGTTGTGTGTGATGCCGTTGATTCTCTTGCTTTGAACGCTTCAAGAAAAATTAAATATGAAAAAAATCTTTTGCGATATGCGTATCTGCTTCTTGATAAAGAAAGGCTGAAAAAATTTGAATCGGGGCTTTGCAGGGAATTTGATTCCGTGATTTTTAATTTTGAAGAAGACGCTGATTTTAACGGAAGCGGTACAGTTATACCAAACGGCGCATTTATTTATAAAGGGATGAAAAAAAAGGATTTTGAAAATGACAAAGGCAGGTTTACGCTGGGGTTTTTCGGGCATCTGTCTTATCACCCGAACAAAGACGGGCTTGAGTGGTTTTTTAAATACATATGGAAAAAGGTGCGGGAATCTGATAAAAATATATTCCTGAAGGTTTTTGGAAAAACAGGCAATTTAAGGCTGCCTGAAGGCGTAATTTCCGCCGGATTTGTTCCTGAAAATGATTTCGACAGGGAAATAAGCGCTCTTTCATGTGTAATAGTGCCGGTAAGGTATGGTACAGGCAGGCAGAATAAAATAATGCGGGCCTGGGCCTGCTCTGTGCCTGTTGTCGGCACTCCTTATTCGGCGCGGGGGGTTTATGGCAAGGACGGTTTTAATATGCTGATAGGGCATAAGCCGGAGGATTTTTTATCCTCCATACTGAGGATAAAAAATGAAAAAGGCCTGGCAGAAAAAATAATTGCCGGCGGAATAAAAACGCTTAAAAACAAGTTTAATTGGAACAAATCTGTTTTGCTTCTTGAAGAGGAAATAAAAAAAGTCATGCGGAGAAAAAAATGAAAAAGTTAAATTTTTGCCTGTTTTTTGCTGTAGTGTTTTTTTTGACATATGGCTGCAGGCCCATGCAGAAATACAAGACGGTTGAAATTCCCAAAAGCGTTGTCGAACAGCAGTCGCTTGAAAAAGAAGCCGAAGACATGTATATGAGCGGAAATTACACCGAAGCAATTGCAAATCTTAACGCCTTGATTAAAAAAGATCCGAAAAACCCAAAATATTGGAGCCAGATTGGATCCGCTTATGCACAGCTTAACCAGTATGATTATGCGATTTACAGCTATCAGCAGTCTTTAAAACATGACCCCAATAATGTAAAGGCAATGTATAATATAAGCGTGGTTTATTCCGAAAAGGGCGACCCGAACAGGTCCATGCAGTACATCAAACAGGCGTTAAAGCTTCAGCCGAAAAATCCCATGCTTCAGGCAAGTCTTGGAAACGCTTTGATAGACAAAGAAGACTATGATAATGCGAAAAAAGTTTATGAAAATATAGTTAAAGCCAAACCTGAATTTCAGGAAGCGCATTACAATCTTGGGGTGATAAATTTTCAGCGGCAAAAACTTGATGAAGCCGAGCAAAACTACAGGCAAGCCCTTGCGTTAAATCCAAATGATGCCGAAGCGCGTCAGAACATGTCGGCAATAATGATACTGCAGGAAAGATATGATGAAGCCATAGAAGAATTAAAGGCTGTTATTAATTCAAATCCGGAAGACGACATAACGCTTGAGAATGCCTATTTTAACCTTGGAATATGTTATTTGAGGACAGACAGGCATAAGGAAGCTCTTTCGGCTTTTGAGGCCGCAATTGAAATAGAGCCATGGGACATGGCCGCCTATGTTAACGCGGCAATAATAGCCGAACATCTTGGTCTTAATGACAAGGCAATAAAATACTGGACGCGCTATGACAGGCTGCTGCCCGTAAACAAGAGAAAAAAAGAAATAAAGGAAAAACTTAAGGAATTAAGCGCAAAGGCGGGGACAAATGCGGGAACACAGACCGCAATTGAAGCGCCTTTTGGCAGCGATATTTCCGCAACAAAAACCGCAAAATGAGAATCAAATGGGTTTTTTTGGCATGCATTATGGTTTTATCGGTTTTTCATGTTTATGCCGAAGAACGAACATTTGAAGAGCTTTACACACAGGCAAGAATCTTTATGGAAAGAGAAAAAAATCGGGAAGCTCTCTCCATGCTGAAACGCGCGGAAAAAATTGTCCCTGAAAACATGAAGATGAGCCTTTTTATTGATATGGGAATTGTGTACAGGAAAACAGGTGATTATGACAAGGCTATTTATTATTATAAGAAGGCCGCCGAAATCTCCCCAAAAATGCCGGATGTTTATTACAATATAGGTCTGGCTTATTATTATAAGGGAGATTACCGAATGTCTCAGAATTTTTACGCTCAGGCAATTTCGATATCGCCGCAGTACACGGAAGCTTATGGCGCGCTTGCGATGGCATACAGGGATTCGGGAAATACGGAGAAGGCAATTAAGGCAATACGGCAGGCGCTGAAAATTAACAGGGACTATGCCGGCGGATACAATATACTTGGAAATTGTTTTTCTGACAGAAAAGACTACAGGGCGGCTCTTGAAATGTATAAACGCGCCATCCGCTTAAGACCGGATTATGCATCGGCTTATTACAATATGGGATGCGTGCTGAATGAAACTGGAAAATATGACGAGGCAATTGACGCATACAGTCAGGCGGCGGCAATCAAGCCGGATGATGCCGATATAATGTATAACAGGGGAGTTTCAAAGATGAAAAAAGGCGACCTTTACGGGGCAATTGACGACTATAAAGCCGCAATAAGGCTTAATCCGGATCACGCTGACAGCTATGAAAACCTGGTCAGGGTGCTTAAACAATCCGGTATGAGCAGGGAGGCTGCAAAATGGAAAGAAATAAAAGAGGGGCGCTTCGGTTCACGTTAGTTTCAGGCACACAGCTTGCCGCTGTTTTGATATCCATGGCTTTTATAGTGTTTTTTTATTTAAAGTTCAGGGTGCCGAAAGATCTTTGGCATTATCTTGCATCTTTTACCGGCTTTGCCGTGTTGATTTTGGTTTATACCGGAGCCGGAATTAAAGCGGCAAAGTTTTTGAAAATGGAAAAGAACGGCATGTTTTATCCTTTTGCTTTTTCATTGGGTATAATAATATTCGGAATTTTGATGCTGCTTCTTGGGGCTGTGCGGCTTTACAATCCTGTGGCGGCTTTTGTAATATTGGCGCTTGCCGCGTTTGCGTTTTTTCCTGAAATTAAGGAAATGAAGGAAGACATTGAGTCTGAATTAAGAAAGTTTCGTTTTGAACCTGTTCATATTTTTTCGGCCGTATATATCGCGGTAATGCTGGCCTGCAGCCTTCTGCCGACGCTTTATTATGATTCTTTAAAGTATCATCTTGGGGTGGCGGGAAGGTTTATAGCCGAAGGCGGAATTGTAAAAATGCCCGAAAGTGTTTACTCAAATTTCCCCCTTTTAATGCAGACGAACTATGTGTTAATGCTTCTTTTTTCTTTTGAAACATCCGTAAAACTTTTTAATCTTGCCGCCGGACTGCTGGGTGTTTATGCGGTAAGTTCAATGGCGGGCTTTGTGTCAGGAAGGGGAAGGCATGCAGGATTGCTTCTTCTTACACTGCCGCTGTTTTTTCTTGCCGCAACAAGGGCCGGCGCTGAAACATGGCTGATGCTCTTTTCACTTCTTATGATTTACGGCATTATTATGCTGTCATACGGTAAAAACGAATATTCTTTTGTCTCGGGTTTGACTGCGGGAGCGGCGCTTTCCGTGAAATATACGGGAGCTCCGGTTGTTTTGTTTGGTTTTTTGTGCGTTCTGTTTCTTGTTCTGCTTAAAAAAACAGGTTTAAAACAGCTTTTTATATTTTGCATTGGCGCCCTTTTTGTATCTTTGCCTTTTCTGATGAAGAATATTATATTTACAGGAGATCCTTTTTATCCTCTTTTTGCGGGTTTTTTTGGCGTTAAAAGCACATTGCTTTCGGACGCCTTTGCGTATGTGTCGCACGTGAAGGGTTTTGGAAGTTCCGGAGTTTTTGGTCCGTTTTTTGAAATAATAATGAATCCCGAAAATTACGGCGGGGATATGGCCTCGCCGCTTATGCTTATTGCAATTATTGTCTCTATAATAAGTTTTGTCCCGGGTTTTCCTTCTTTTATTCTTGTGACATTTATTGCAGCATCGTATTTTTCATGGGCCGCAACAGGCAAGGTGTTAAGATTTCTGCTTCCGGCTTTTGCCGCATCGGCGGCGCTTATATCGTCAGGATTTGAAAGAAAAGCCGTGAGATATTTTGTAATATATCCTCTTATTGCCGTACAGGCGCTTATATCTTTTTATTTCGCGGCGCGTTATCTGGCGCCCATGGATATATTTATCAAATCAAGAAAGCAGTATCTTTCCGAGAACCTTTCATATTATAAAGCCGCGGATTTTCTTAATAAACAAAAAGGAAGCGGCAGGGTTTTGTTTATGGGAGAAGCCAGAAGTTTTTGGTGTGAAAAGGCCGTAATAGCGCCCACTGTTTTTGCGTCAGACAGAAGATTTCCCGTTAAGCCGGAAGATAATATAAGATGGATACTTGTTAACAGAACAGAGACGGAAAGATTAAAAGATGCGGGATACAGAGATGTGTATAAGCTGATTTATTCGGAAGATTTCAGGAAATATATGGACAAATATTTTGAAAAAATATATAGTGATGAAAATTGTGATATTTACGAAATAAAAAGTGAGGTATAAATGGAATTCCTGATAATAGGCACGGCATCTTTCATTCTTGGTCTTGTTCTTGTACCGCTGATGATAAGGACGGCATTGAAATACGGCATTGTGGACAAGCCGAATTCCCCTCTTAAAAAACACGAAAAACCCGTGCCTTATCTTGGAGGCGTGGCAATATATATTGCGTTTGTAATGCCTGTAATTGCCGCAAAGTTTATTCTTCATCAGGAATTATACGGCGTTGTGGGCATACTTGCGGGAGCAACTTTGATGATGGTAATGGGTTTAATTGATGATATAAAAAATCTTACGCCTTATGTAAAACTTGCCGTTCAGCTTGTTGCGGCTTTAATTATTATATATGTTAATATGCATATAAAATTTATGGATAATAATCTTTTAAATCTTATTCTTACCTTATTTTGGGTTGTTGGTATAACAAATGCCGTAAATTTAACGGATATAATGGACGGTCTTGCGGGAGGAATTTGCGCTGTTGCATGTATTGCTTTTTTTATTGTTGCGTATATTGCCGGAAGGGCAAATGACATGATTCCGGCCGTTGCCCTTTTTGGCGCAACCGCCGCTTTCCTTGTTTATAACAGGCCGCCTGCAAAGATTTATATGGGAGATGCAGGGTCGCTTTTTTTGGGCTTTATGATGGCGGCTTTGGCGCTTAATGAAAGCTATAGCAGAACAAACATTGTGGCGGTGCTTGCTCCGGTTTTGATACTTGGAGTTCCAATCTTTGACACTTTGCTTGTTTCAATGATAAGAATAGGCAGGGGAATACTTCCGATTTACGGAAGCAACGACCATACAGCACAAAGGCTTGTTATGCTTGGGTTTTCAAAGCCCCTCGCGGTGCTTTTTCTTGTAATTATTACCGCTGTTTTAAGCGCTCTTGGCATAATAAGCATATTTCTTTCAATACAAAACGCCATAATACTTTATCTTGCAGTTGCATTGTTTGGCATGATGTTTGCCATGCTCATTGCTTCGGTTGATATGAAGGAATATCACAGCAGGATAAGCCATAAAAAATGAAAACCATAATAATAGGGGCGGGATTTGCGGGTTTGGCCGCATCCCGCAGGTTAAAAAGGGAATTTCTTATTCTTGAATCGGAAAGCAGACCCGGAGGTTTGTGCCGCACCGAGATAAAAGACGGATTTACATTTGATTACACCGGACATCTGATGCACCTTCGCAATAAAGAAACAGAAAAGTTCATATTTAGAAATACGCCAACGGGTATGAATAAAATAAAAAGAGTATCCAAAATATTCAGTTCCGGTGTTTATACGAATTACCCTTATCAGTCAAACAGTTACGGGCTTCCGGGAAGAATAATATCTGAAAATATAACCGGCTTTCTTGATGCAAAAGAAAAAGGGCCGGCAGACACAGCCAACTTTAAAAAATGGGTGCTTACCGCGCTTGGCAGGGGAATAGCATATAATTTTATGCTGCCTTACAATCAAAAACTTTGGAACTATCCGCTTGAAAAACTTACCGTAAAATGGCTTGGAAGGTTTGTGCCACAGCCGGGAATTGCGGAAGTTATGGAGGGGCTTGAAAAAAAAGAACGTGCGGAAGGATATAATGCGTACTTTTTTTACCCGAAAGAAGGCGGGATAGAAAGTGTTATAAAAGGGCTGGCTCAGCCTGTTAAGGATAAAATTCTTCTTGGTAAAAAAGTTACCCGCGTAAGTCTTAATGACAAAAAAGTTTTTTGCGGTAAAGAGGAATTTGAATATGAAAAACTTATTGTTACAATGCCGCTAAAAAATTTTTTGTCAATAACCGACGATGAGAAACTAAGATTATTTTCAAAAAAGCTTAAGGCCACCACGGTGTTTTGTGTTAATGCCGGGTTTAAACCTCAAAAACAAATAAACACACATTGGATATATGTTCCGGAAAAAGAATATCCTTTTTACAGGATTGGTTTCCCTCACACTTTTTCGGACAAGAACGCGCCGAAAGGTATGGCTTCTGTTTTTGCCGAAGTGTCGCTTAATGAAAAACAAGCAGACCTTTTTGATAAAGAAAAAAAAGGATTGGTGATTAAAAATGTCATTAAAGGGCTGATAAAAATGGGCATAATACCGGATAAAAAAAGTATTGTTACCGTTCTTGCCATGATGCTTCCGGGAGCTTATGTCATATATGACAAAGACAGGGAAACCGTAAATGAGATGATACTGCCTTATCTTGAATCTAAAGGCGTTTTTGCGGCCGGAAGATGGGGCAGGTGGGAATATTCCAGCATGGAAGACGCCGTAATTGAAGGATTTGAAGCCGCAAATCGGGTAAATGAGACATGAAAAAAAATGTTGTGATAATAATAACGCGCCTGGATCTTGGCGGAGCGCAGAAAGTGGCTCTGTCGCTTTTTGAAAAACTTGACAGAAAAAAATTTAATGTGACATTAATTGCCGGGAAAGGCGGCATTTTGGACAATGAAGTTAAGGGCATTAAAGGTGTTCTTTTATGGGAAGAAATAAAACATCCCATATCCCCTTTTTATGATTTAAAAGCCGTATTGAAGCTGGCAAAATTTATAAGGGAAAATCGGACGGATATTGTCAACACTCATTCTTCAAAAGCAGGTATACTTGGAAGACTGGCGGCTGCGTTATCCGGGATAAAAAATGTTTTTCATACGGTACATGGTTTTTCTTTTCACGAAAATCAGAATCCCGCCGCGCACTTTTTTTATTTGATGATTGAACGCATTGTTGAACCTTTTACAAAAAAATATATCGCCGTGGGAAATGATGTAAAAAATTACGGGATAAAAAAAGGTGTTGGTTCGGAAAACAACTACACTGTAATAAGAGCCGCAGTTAATACGTCTTTGTTTGCCGAAAAAAGAAATGTAAGGAAGGAGTTTCTTGAAAAATTCGGATTAAATCCCAAAAAAACCACCGTGGGAATGATAGGCAATCTGAAAAAACAAAAAAATCCGGAGGAATTTGTTAGGATTGCAAATTTGGCCTGTTTTAAGGATAAAAATATTCAGTTTATATTTGCCGGGGGCGGCGGTAAAAAACAGACGGAAAAAATAAATAAATTAATAAAAGAATTTGGAATATCAGAAAGAGTAAAACTTGCGGGATGGGTGGAGAAACCGGAGGAATTTATGTCTTCAATAGATGTGTTTCTTCTTACTTCTCTTTGGGAAGGGCTGCCGTGCACTTTGGTTCAGGCTTACTGCGCGGGGGTTCCGTGCGTTGCAACCGACATAGCCGGAAATTCGGAATTTTTAAATTACACGGACGGCGGGAAACTTTATCCAAAAGGAGACATAAAAGCAGCCGTGGAATATATTTTAAAAATTAAAAAGAGGAAAATAATTCCTTCAAAAAAAATATTGTCCGAATTTGACGAAAAAAATATGGTTAAACAATATGAAAAAGTATTTGTAAAAATTTAATATGGGGATTTTTCGTGGAAAAATCAGCCGTGTTATTTGCAGACAGAGCTTAATGCATTTAATTTATGTAAACCTTTTTTAATCTTGGAACGTCAAAGTTTTCAAAGAAATAAAAACGGCTGCTTCACTTTGCGCTGTTTATATGATATAAATTTATTATCTTAAAGAGGGGCAACTTTTAAAAAATTGGGATTTGCCGGTCCCGTTAAGAAAAAGGAGGAAATATGAAAAAATTTTTGTTTTTGTTTTTTGCTCTTGCTGTTGCTGTATCAGGTTTTGCTGGTGTAACGGAAAAAGCTGAAGGCGGTTTCAAAGCAACACTGACGGAGAAAGTTGACAATTTGATTGCAACGAATCAAAAAAGACTGGAAAGAACCTATTATCCACGCGACAGCAAACCGAATTATGCAGGAATTAATTTTGGATACCCTTATATGGCGGGTATAAATTACAGCTATAATTTAAATGAAATGTTCGCTTTGGGCGTGGGTGCCGGAGCATATTTTCCGGGATATGCGCTGGGTGTTGATTTTAAATATTTTGTAATGCCCACAACCATTGCTCCGTATGTGGGAGCAGGGCTGGCTTTTGTGGGGAGTCAGACAAAGGGAGATGCGGCGGTAAATGTTGCGGCAGGGGTTGATTTTGCGCTTGAAACGGGCATATGCATAAATATAGGGGCTGTTTATATGAAGAGTTTTAATGAGAATGCTCCGGAATTTGGAACGGTGTGGGGTGATACAAAGAAAGGATTTAATTCCCTTGGAATTCAGGCGGGTTTTGGAGTAAGATTTTAAATAAAAGCGCATGATGCGCTAAATTTTTTAAGGAGGCATAAATGAAAAAGTTTGTTGCGTTGTCACTTGCGGTTTTTGCCGCCCTTGTTATTGTGTCCTGTGCCGGGACGCAGGTTCAAAGGGTGCAGACGGACACGGTTGTTGATTTGTCGGGAAGGTGGAATGACACTGATTCGCAGCTTGTTGCAGAACAAATGGTAAAGGAAATGCTTGAAAGACCCTGGCTCAGGAAATTTCTTAAAAGCGAAGGCAGAGAACCCAGAATCATAGTCGGAACAATACTTAACAAGACCGATGAGCATATTGAAACGGATGTGTTCCGCAAGGATATAGAAAAAGAATTGACAAATGCCGGGGATGTTCAGTTTGTTGCAAGCAAGTCTGAAAGAGAGGAAATACGTGCGGAACGCGCAGACATGCAGGAATACTCTTCGGAAAAGACCGCAAAAAAATTCAAACAGGAAATAGCCGCTGACTTTATGCTTAAAGGTGTTATTACATCCGTATCGGATCAGGCGGGCGGAAAAAAAGTTGTTTATTATCAGGTTGACCTTGAACTTTGGAACACCGAAACAAACGTAAAGGCTTGGGTTGGACAGAAGAAAATAAAAAAGATAATAGATCGTCCTTCGGTGGGGTTCTAAGAGCCGTCCATGAAACCGAAGAAAATAATATTATTTGTTATTGCAGCTGCAGCCGCCGTTTTTGCCGGCGGCTGCGCTGTAATGAATTTTTACAATAAAATAGACGCTGCAACCGCGGCCGGCGATTATGCAGGCGCAGACGCAATCATAGAAAGTGAAAAGGAACAATACAGGGGAAATCACGAGCTTCTTTATTATTTTGACAAGGGCTCAATACTGCAGATGCAGGGCGATTATAATGCAAGCACACAGTTCCTTGAAAAAGCCGAACTTAAGATAGAGTCACTTTATACAAAAAGCGTGACAGGCCAGATAGGATCTTATTTCAGCAATGACATGAATTTGCCTTATGAAGGCGAGGATTTTGAGCAGGTAATGGTAAATGTTTTAAAATGCCTTAATTTTATGTATAAAGGCGATATGCAGTCCGCAAGGATTGAAGTCAGAAAAGTTGACAATGTCCTTAACAAGCTTTCCGATATTTACGGCGGTAAAAATATCTACAAGCAGGATGCGTTTGCGCTTTATTTGAGCGGAATATGTTTTGAGTCGCTTGGTGAATATGACAATGCACTTATTGCATACAGGAAAAGCCTGGAAGCATACAATCAATATTACTCTTTATATGGCACTCAAGTGCCTGAAATTGTTAAGTATGACATTTTAAGATGCGCGAAAGCCGCCGGTATGGAAGACAGGGTTGTTCAATATAAAAAAGATTTTAACATGCCCGATTATCAGCCGCAGATTCTGCCGCAGGGTTATGGAGAGGCAATAATAGTAATATACTCCGGCATGGCGCCTTTTAAAAAATCGGTTTACATACAGGCGCCGATTAGAAATGAAACAACAGGCAAGCAAGCCGTTATAAGAGTGGCATTCCCGCAGTTTGTGGCAAGGCCGTCGGTTGTAATCGGGGCCGAAGCCGATATTAACGGCAGCATAACAAAAGGATTTGAAGCTCAAAATATTACGGCCATAGCATATAAAAATCTTGAAAACAAAAACGGACTTATTAAACTTAAAGCCATTGCGCGTGCCGCGGCAAAATATTGGGCAAGCATGGCAATAAGCGACAACGGCAGGAATGAAGGCGTTGCTTTGCTGGCCAACATATATTCTCTTGCATCAGAGCAGGCGGACACAAGAAGCTGGAGGACATTGCCGGGTAATTTCTTTCTTATAAGAACGGTCCTGCCTGCCGGAAAAAACAATATGAATATAAAATTAAACCTTGCATCAGGTTCCGTGCGTGAAGTGCCTTTGACCGTGACAATTAAAAACGGAAAGAAAACGGTTCTGCCTTTATACGCTTTAAATTGATGTAATCAAAAATTTCATAGACTGCGTCAAACCAACACAAACAAAAATCTGACTCCGTTTAAAACGGGGGGAAAGGAAAAGAAAATGAAAACAAAAAAACTGATAATTGCGGCGGCGATTGTTTTATCTGCAGCATCGATTTTTGCTTATATACCGGAGGACAATGCTGAAAACAGTTTTCAGGCAAGAATTGTTGATCCTTTTAATCAGGCTACCGCTCTTGTTGAAGACGGCGTAAAAGCAATAAGACAGGAAGTGGTAAAATCCGAATACAGCAATGAAAGAACAAGCGAGATGACAAAATCGGGCCTTAAAGAAACGGAAAAAGGCGGGGAAGAAGTGACATCAAAAGAAGTGCTTTATTTTGAGCCGAAGGAAGAGGTATATGAAGCCGGAGAAATTATGAAAGAAATAGATCAGTGGATTGAAGTATACAAGACTGTCAACGCTGCCGATGTTCAGACTTTTAAGAAAATAAAAGGCTTTATAAAGAAAAAAGAAGCGCTTATCGATTCTCTTATAGAAGCGCTTAAATATCAAAAGGACAATAAAGACACTGTGCTTGAAATTAAAAGAAAGATTGTAAAAAATGACAAGGATTTTAAGACCCATATGAAGCTGATGAAAGGTAAAATAGTTCTTATAAAAAACAAACCGCTTCCCGAACTAAAAGAATAACAAAATTTTTTGCCCCGCGGTAAAACCGCGGGGCTTTTTTTATTCGCGCATGCCTCGACAAAGCCCTTAATTCGTGTTAATAATATAATATTTCGCGGAATGTCAATTATTTTAAGGAGATAAGATGGAAGAAGCAAAAAAGGAAGTTTCAAAGACGGATATACTTTTGCCCAAAACGGATTTTCCCATGAAAGGAAATATGTTCGTGCGTGAAATTGAATTTCTGAAAAAGTGGGAAGAGGATAAAGTCTACGAAAAGCTGCTTGAAAAGCGCAGAAAAGAAAACGCCCCAAGCTATATACTTCATGATGGCCCTCCTTATGCAAACGGAAATATTCATATGGGACACACTCTTAACAAGGTTTTAAAAGATATAACCGTAAGATATAAGGCCATGAAAGGGTATTACACGCCTTTTATACCGGGATGGGACTGTCACGGCATGCCGATAGAGCATAAAGTTGTTGAAAATCTTGGTTCCAAAGCGCGTGAAATGAGTAAAGCCGAAATTAGAAAGCATTGTACCGATTATGCAATGAAATATGTAAACCTTCAAAAAGAACAGTTTAAGAGACTTGGAGTTATGGGAGACTGGGAAAATCCATATTTAACTTTAAACCGTGATTATGAAGACAAGATGGTTTCCATATTTTGGGAAATGTATAAAAAGGGTCTTGTATACAAAGGTTTAAAGCCTGTTTACTGGTGCAGCAGATGTGAGACGGCGCTTGCCGAAGCGGAAGTTGAATATCATGATCATAAATCGCCTTCGGTTTTTGTAAGATTCAGAATAAAAGATGATTCCAAATCAAAGGCAAAACCCGGAGCAGGCGCTTATTTTGTCATATGGACAACAACGCCATGGACTTTGCCTGCAAACGTGGCAATTGCGGTGCATCCTGATAATGAATATGCTCTTTTTGAAGCGGAGGGTGAAAAATATATAACTGCCAAAGTGCTGGCTGAAGCTTTTTGTGATAAAGCGGGTTTTGGCGGGCATAAAGAAATCAGAATTTTTAAGGGCGAAGAACTTGAACATATCGCCTGTGAACATCCTTTTATAGATAGAATATCAACGGTAATAACAGCCGACTATGTAACACTTGATACCGGAACAGGATGCGTTCATATAGCGCCGGGCCACGGGCATGAAGACTATGTGTCTTCGCTGCGTTATAATCTTCCGATACTGAATCCGGTTGATTCAAGGGGAAGATACACGGATGATTTTGCGCTTCTGAAGGGTATGAATGTTTTTGCGGCCAATCCTGAAATAATCAGAATTCTTGGGGAAAAGAAAGCCCTGCTTGGTTCGGAGGAAATACAGCACAGTTACGCTCACTGCTGGCGTTGCAAAAGCCCCATAATATACAGGGCAACAGAGCAGTGGTTTATATCCATGGATAAAAATAATTTCAGGCAGCAGGCTCTTGATGCCGTAAAATCTGTTAAATGGCTTAATGAATGGGGCGAAGACAGGATTACAAAAATGATACAAAACAGGCCTGACTGGTGTATTTCGCGTCAGAGAGCATGGGGCGTTCCCATATTTGTCTTTACATGCAAAGACTGCGGTGAATCAATTGTTTCCGAAGAAACAATTGAAAAGGTGCATGAGCTTATAAGAAATTACGGATCTGACGGGTGGTTTATAAAGACAACGGCCGAAATACTTGGATCGGACAAATGCCCAAAATGTAAAACAGGCACACTTCAAAAAGAGGATAATATTTTTGATGTATGGTTTGATTCCGGAGCTTCAAGTTTTGCCGTGCTTGAAGACAAAGAAGGATTAAGCTGGCCTGCAGACCTTTATCTTGAAGGTTCGGATCAATATCGCGGCTGGTTCCAATCCTCGCTTCTTGCTTCGATCGGATACAAAGGAAAAGCTCCTTATAAAAGCGTGATATCGGCCGGCTGGGTTCTTGATTCGCAGGGACGCGCCATGCATAAGTCTCTTGGAAATGTAATTGACCCGCTGGATTATATTAAAAAACTTGGAGCTGATGTTCTGAGGCTTTGGGTATCATCAGAAGATTTTGTTAAAGACCTTTCCGTATCGGATGTAATAATTCAAAGAGTTACCGACAGCTACAGGAGGATAAGAAACACTTTTCGCTATATGCTTGGCGCTGTTGATGATTTTTGCAGGGAAGACCAAGTTCCTTATGAAAAGCTGTCTGATTTTGACAGATATGCATTGCATCGTCTGCAGATTACAATTGACAGCATAGAAAATTACTATGAAAAATTCGAATTTTTCAATGTATATAAAGAATTTGTGAATTTCTGCGGCACATTCCTGTCATCTTTTTATTTTGATGTTTTAAAAGACAGGCTTTATACTTTCAGGAAAGACGGTGTTCCCAGAAGAGCGGCTCAGACTGTAATATACAAGATGCTTATAAGACTTACTCAGGCAATAGCCCCGGTGCTTGCCTTTACTTCGGATGAAGTCTGGCAATACATACCCGAAAGACTTAAAGATGAAAAACATGTTCATCTTACCGCCTTTACAAAAGAAAGGGAGAAGCTGCTTTCCGATGAAGAAGTTAAGGATTGGGAAATATTTACCCAGTTGAGGGATGAGGTCTTGAAGAAAATAGAAGACAAGCGCAGGGAAAAAATAATAAGCCATCCTTATGAAGCCGATATTTTGATTAAGTATGCCTCAAAGCGGCTGGATTTTATATTTAAGAAACTGGGCAAATCTGAAATCGAACAAATGTTTATTGTGTCAAACGTTTCTTTTGTTCCGGAAGACATTAAAGAATGCGGCTGGAATGAAGGATTGTATATAGAAGCAAAAAGGGCGGAGAATGAAAAGTGTTCCAGGTGCTGGCGCTATGTGCCTGATGTTGGCAAAAATCCGGAATATCCCGGGCTTTGTCCGCGCTGCGTGGAGAATGTAAAATAATGGCAAAAAAGAAAAAGTATTCCAAAACTTTAAACGGCATACAAAAAGTTGCCGCGGCAATGGAAGCGGGCACAATTGAAGAGTTTATAGACATAAAAAGCAGGCCTATGAGGCTTATCTTCTGGAATTTCGTCATAGGTTTGTCAAGAGGGGTGGGTTTTTTTATAGGCGCAACAATTGCGGGCGCTTTGGTAATTGCCGTGTTAAAAGCTATTTTTGTAAAATTGGGCGGTATGCCATGGATAGGCGAGAAAGCGGCGGACTTTTACCTGATGATAAAGCAATTCGCGGATCAGGCGGCAAGTTCCGCAAAATAGGTTTTGCATATACGGATAAAACTTACGGAAGGAGAATTAATGCGCCTTTTTTTTTCAACTGCAATTTTGGCTCTTGCGCTTGACCAGACAAGCAAGTTTATTATCAAGACAAAAATGGGTATTTATCAATCCATACCAGTTATAAAAGGTTTTTTTAATATAACCCATATAGAAAACAGCGGAATATCTTTTGGAATGTTCAATAACGGAAGCAATGAAATAAAGCGCTGGATTCTTGCCGCCGCGGTTTCTGCGGCAATGATTGCAATTTTTATTTATTGGCTGCGTAACAGGACAAGAGACAAGCTTTTTGATATATCCTGGGGTTTAATAATAGGAGGAGCCGCCGGAAATCTTATTGACAGAATTTTAACGGGAAGGGTTACGGATTTTTTGGAATTTTATTATAAAACATGGAGTTTCCCCGTGTTTAACATTGCGGACACATGTGTTACCGCGGGTGTCTTCCTTATAATAATACATACGCTTTTTGTTAAGGAGAAAAAAGATGCATCCTGTCCTTCTTAATATCGGTGGGTTTGAATTAAGAAGCTACGGGGTTGCCGTGGCGCTTGCTTTTTTGGTGGGTATAATATCCGCGGCAAAACTTGCCAAAAGGGAAAAATTAAACGAAGAAACCGTTTACGATATAGGGGTTGCCGCAATAATCAGCTCGATTATAGGGGCGAGGATTTTATATGTAATTGTAAATTTTGATTTTTTTTCAAAAAACCCCGTATCGGTTTTTAAGGTTTGGGAAGGAGGGCTTGTTTTCTACGGAGGTTTGGCCGGAGCAATTACGGGGACATGGATATACCTGCGCATTAAAAAGATAAGCTTTTTTGATTACGCCGATATATTTGCGCCTTTAATTGCGCTTGGACATGCCATAGGAAGGGTCGGATGTTTCTTAAACGGATGCTGTTATGGGGCGGTTGACCATAAATACGGAATAATAATGCCCGGGGCGGGCGACGGACTGCCGCATCTTCCCGTTCAATTGTATGAATCCGGACTTAATTTTATAAATTTTATTTTTCTGTTTTTTTGGTATCTTAAACTCAGAAAAAAACGCGGTGAAGTCATGTTTGTTTACATGATAAGTTATTCTGTGATAAGGTTTTTTATGGAATTTTTCAGGGGGGATGAGGAAAGGGGCTTTATAATGTCATTATCAACTTCAACGGCAATCAGTATTGTTCTTTTCCTTGCCGGTATTACAGGATTTATTCTGCTAAGGTCGGGTAAAATTGGAAAAGAAAACATTAAAACTTAATATTAAAGAAAAAAAACGTCTTGACGTTGCAATAAGGGATTTAACGGCGCTTTCACGTTCACAGGTGCAGTCGCTTATTGAAAACGGACATGTGCAGGTAAACGGCAGGTATATTGACACTCCGGGTTTCAAGGTAAAAGAAGGCGACAGGATAGAATATCTGGAAATATTCCCGAAACAGGTTGAATTAAAAAGTCAGGATATACCTTTGGAAATACTTTATGAGGATGAATTTATAATTGCAATAAACAAGCAGCCCGGGCTTGTGGTGCATCCTTCGCCGGGGCATGATGACGGGACACTTGTAAACGCCCTGGTTGGCACATATATTAAGGAAAAAGATTTTAATGTGGGCGGGCACAGAATTGGAATTGTTCACAGGCTGGACAGAGACACATCCGGGGTAATGGTGGTTGCGCGCAACAATGAAGCTTATCTTAAAATGCAGGATTTATTCAGAAAAAAAGAAACAACAAAAATATACGGCTGTCTTGTTCACGGGCGGGTTGAGACAAACGGGATGATAAACACAATGATAGCGCGTGATGAACGTGACAGAAAAAAATATTCGGCAAAAACCGCCTTTGGAAAAGAAGCGCAGACTCTCTTTGAACCGGAAAGGATATATAACAGCTGTACTTTGCTTAAAGTTCGCATACTTACGGGCCGCACGCATCAGATACGCGTTCACATGAATTATATGGGCAACGATGTTGTGGGCGACAGAATATACGGAAACGCCGGCCGTGATATCGGGCTTTTGCATGAGCTTGGATACGGAGGCGACAGCCGTGATGAAATATTGCCGAGGCAGATGCTTCACGCAAGAGAGCTTTGTTTTATACACCCTTTTACCGGAAAAAAAATGGAAATTAAGGCTCCTGTGCCGGAAGATTTTTCCAGGGTGCTTAAGCTTTTAAATAAGGAATGACAGTTTTCCTAACACACCGGAACTATTGATTTTCGAATATTTTTGTGTTATATATAAAAAAAGGCTTACAAGACTGACAAACTTGAAGTGGGGTAAAATTGCCCCACTTTTAATATTTTAAAGGTTAAATGAACAGTATTATTTTAAAGGAAAAAATAGAAAAATTAATAGAGCCGATGATAAAGGATAATTTTCTTGAACTTGTTCAGGTTGAAGTAATACCCGGAAAGCAGACATGGGTAAGGATAAAACTGGATAAGATATCAGGCGGAATCAATATTGATGAGTGCGGTAAATACGGCGCACTTATAGGCCAATTGCTTGATGAGGCCGATATTATTCCGGGTTCGTATAATTTGGAGGTTGGTTCTCCGGGTGTGGACCGGCCGCTTTTAAAGCCTGCGGATTATGAAAGGTTTAAAGGCAGAAATGCAAGAATTTTTACGGAAAAAAAAGTTGACAAGGATTTTTTAATAGAGGGAAAAATAATTGAAACAGGAGCTGAAACTGTGACGCTTAACGTTAAAGGAAGAAATGTCACGGTGGAATTCAGCAACATAAAAAAGGCGAATCTGGATATATAATGATTGAATATATCCGATTCAAAACAGAAAAGAGGTCAAGAGATGGCGGGAGAAATTTTACAGATGTTAAGACAGGTGGAAAAGTTAAAAAATATTGACGAAAAAGAACTTCTTGAGGCTTTTGAACGGGGAATAACATCGGCCGCAAAAAAAGTCTACGGCATAAAACCGGAAATCAGGGTTGAGTTTGGGGAAACAGAGCTCAAATTTTTCTGGAAAAAGACAATTGTGGAAAAAGCCAAAGATGATTTCACGGAGATATCTGTTGCCGAAGCAAAGTCGGTTAATCCTGACGCCAAACTTGGCGATGTTATAGAAGTTGAGTTTTATCCGAAGGAATTCGGCAGGATTGCCGCACAGACCACCAAACAGGTTATTACCCAAAAAATTCGTGAAGTTGAAAAAGAAGGCGTTTACAATGAATGGAAGAAAAAAGAAGGCGATATTGTTACGGGTGTTGTTCATACAATCGAACGCGGAGACATAATTGTTGATCTTGGGGCGGTTGAAGGGTCCCTTAAGGTAAGAGAGCAGGTGCCAAGCGAAAAATACAGGATAGGAGACCGGATAAGGGCATATGTTTTAAAAGTGATACGAAGCAAAGAAGGGGCAAAATTGGAGCTTTCAAGGACGCATCCCAATTTTATAAAATGCATATTTGCCATGGAAGTTACCGAGGTTGACCAGGGTTCGGTTGAAATTAAATATGTCGCGCGCGAGCCGGGCGTTAAAACAAAAGTTGTTGTGGCATCCAATGATCCGCATATAGACCCTGCAGGCGCCTGTATAGGCGTAAAGGGAAGCAGGATACAGACAATTGTAAAAGAACTGCACGGCGAAAAGGTTGATGTGGTTGTTTACAATGAAGATATCAGAAAATATCTGCAGAGCGCAATTGATCCGATAGAAATAAAAGACATTTATATAGACGAGAAAAACAAATATGCAATAATTGCGGTTCCTGACGAACAATTCTCCCAGGTCATCGGAAAAAACGGCGTTAATATGAGGCTTGTTGCAAAGATAACAAAAAGGAAAGTTTCTGTTTTGAGGGCCTCGGAATTTACAAAAGAAAAATTGGATGAAATGAAAGGCAGCTTTAATGATCAGGTTACATTTGATTTGTTTAAGATGGAAGGTTTGATAGATGTAAAAGATTTAAAAGAATTGAAAAAAAGCGGAATAAAAAATCTGAAAGATTTTGTTGCGGCGGACAAAAATTTAATAAAAAAAGTTTTGTCCGCGGATGACAAAACCGTTTCATCGCTGATTGACAAGGCAAATGACATAATGGAAAAAGGTGAATAATGAGAGTACACGAAGCCGCAAAAGAACTTGGAAGGGAAACAAAGGAAATACTTTCGCTTTTGGAAAGCATAGGAGTGCAGGCAAAAGCTGTTTCCTCCATATCCGAAGAAAATTTTAAAAAAATAAAAGCGATGCTTGAAAATAAAACGGCTGATATTAAAGAAACTTCTTCGAAAACTTCAGCCGTCCAAACGAATAAAGAAGAAAAGAAAGAAGAAGAACAGGTTCAGAGCGTCAAGAAAGAAGAGGTTTCAGCCGAAAAAACAAAACCTGCGGAGTCCGAGACAAAAAAAGCCCCGCCGCAAGCTGAATTAAACAGGCAAGCAGACAAAAAAACCGTGGCGCCCGTTCAGGCAAAGCCCGCGGCCGCTACTTCGCCTGAAGAGCCAAAAAAAGAAGTGATTGAAGTTACCCGCGGAATAACGGTATCCGAATTTGCGTCAAGGCTTGAAGTAAAACCTGTTGAACTGATTAAAAAACTGATGTCACTTGGCGTCCTTGCCACAATGAATCAGGTTTTAAATGAGGAAGAGATTGAAATAGTTGCATCCGAATATAATAAAGAAGTTAAGTTTAAAGACGTTTATGGGGACGATATATTTAAAGATGAACCTGACAGCCCTGAAAATCTTCAGCCGCGGTGCCCAATAGTTACAATTATGGGGCACGTTGACCACGGCAAAACATCGCTTCTTGATGCGGTGAGAGAAAGCAATATAGCAGCCGGTGAAAAGGGCGGAATAACTCAGAAAATAGGCGCGTATAAAGTGTCAACAGGGCACGGGGACATTGTGTTTATCGATACTCCCGGCCATGCTGCGTTTACGGCAATGAGGGCGCGCGGAGCCCAGGTTACGGATATTGTAATTTTAATAGTTGCGGCTGATGACGGTATAATGCCGCAGACCAAGGAAGCAATAGACCATGCAAAAGCCGCGGGTGCGCCTATTATAGTTGCAATAAACAAGATAGACAAGGACGGGGCAAATCCTGACAAGGTAAAGCAGGAACTCACGAAATACGGTTTGGTTCCGGAGGAATGGGGAGGGAAAACACAGGTTGTACCGATATCGGCAAAAAAGAGAATAGGCATAAATGAACTGCTTGAAGCAATACTTCTTGAAGCTGAAATGCTTGAATTAAAATGCAATACAAAGTCGCTTGCGCGTGCGGTTGTTATTGAAGGCAGGCTTGACAAAGGCAAGGGAGCTGTAGGAACTGTTTTGGTAAACAAGGGGACTCTGAAGGTGGGGGATCCTTTTCTTACAAATCTGACCTACGGAAGAGTAAAGGCGATATTTGATGACAGAGGGAACAGGCTTAAAGAGGCTTCGGCCGTGACGCCTGTGGAGGTTGTAGGTTTTGAAGATGTTCCGAATGCAGGAGATAAATTTAAGGTTTTTGAAAGCGACAAGGAAGTAAAGGAAATATTCTTAAAAAGATCCGCTGACATAAAGAGAATAATTGAAGAAAAAAAGAGAAGGAAGATGACCCTTGAAGACCTCCATAAGAAAATAGAACAGGGAGCGGAAAAGAAACTTTCTATTATTATTAAGGGAGATTCGATAGGTTCAATTGAAGCTCTTTCCGAAGCAATAGCAAAGCTTTCGTCGGAGCATGATATAAATGTGCAGATAATACACAAAGATGTGGGCGATATAAATGAAAGTGATGTTCTTCTGGCTGATGCATCCGATGCAATAATAATAGGGTTTTTTGTAAACACTCTGCAGGCGGCCAAAGAACTTGCAAAAGCCGAAGGCGTTGAAATTAAGATATATCACATTATATATGAAGTTGTTGACTCCATAAAAGCGGCCATGGAAGGCCTTTTGGATCCGGAATATGAAATGGTTGAAATAGGCGAAGCCGAGGTGAGAAAAGTATTTAAGATAGAAAGCGAAAATCTCACAATTGCCGGAAGCTATATGAAAAAAGGAAAGGCTTATCATGACAGTAAAGTAATAATAAAAAGAAACGGTTATGAATTGCTGCGCGCAGAAGTAAAATCTTTAAGGCGCTTAAAAGACACGGTTAAAGAAGTTAAAGAAGGATATGAATTCGGAGTTGTGATTGATGATTACAAGGATGCGCAGGAAGGGGATATAATTATTTTCCAGGAAGAAAGGCAGAAAGTAAGAAAACTTTGATATGAATAAGATAAGAAAATTAAAAATTGAAAGTATGATGAAGCGCGAACTGTCAATGCTTGCGCTTACAGAGGTAAAAGATCCCCGGGTTAAATTTGTCACCATACATTCGGTAAGCCTTACAAATGATTATAAGACGGCGCATGTATATGTAAGTGTAATGGGTACGGAATCGGAACAAAAAGGAGCCATGAACGGTCTTACAAAATGCAGGGGGTTTCTGCGTTCTCAAATAGGAACCGCTCTGCGTCTTCGATACACTCCGGAACTTATTTTTAAGCTTGATGAATCCGCTGAGGAGCGAATAAGGGTAATGCAATTGTTCGGGGAAATTGAAAAGAGAGAAAAGATTTTGGGAAAACAAAATGAACAGGAATGAAGCCCTTCAGCTTGAAAGTCTGATAAAAAAATCAAGGACTATACTTCTTACCACGCACATAAATCCGGACGGAGACGGGCTTGGCACAGGAACAGCCATGCTGCATTGCCTGAAAAAAGCCGGGAAAAAAACCGATTTTATCAACAGAGATGCATTGCCTTCGATTTACTCATTCCTTCCGGGTGCAAACTCAATAAAAAAAATGTCAAAAATAAGAAAAAAATACGATCTTGTAATATTCCTTGAATGTCCTGATTTGCAGAGAAACGGTCATATTTTTGATCATGCTTCCCGGGCAAAGTGCAGCGTGAATATAGATCATCATCTTGGAAATACCATGTATGCAGACATGAACATCGTTGATCCTGCGGCTCCTGCTGTAGGCGTTCAAATTTACAGATTTATGAAATGGAGCGGATGGGAGATAACCAAAGAAGCGGCACAGGGACTGTATACCGCAATAGTTACGGATACAGGATCTTTTGGATACTCAAATACAACCCCGGAAACGCATCAGATAGCTGCCGATCTTATAAAAGCCGGTGTAAAACCGGCCGAAGTCGGCGCGGAGGTTTATGCCACAAACGAGAGTGCGTTAAGACTTACCACAATGATGTTAAACGAACTGAAAGTTGACAACGGAATAGGATACAGTGTCATTACTAAGGCAATGTTTAAAAAAAGCGGAGCCAAAGAAAACGAAACGGAAAATTTTATTAACATTATAAGATCGATGAAAGAAGTGAAAGTTGCCGTTTTATTCAAAGAAATTCAAAAAGATATTTTTAAAATATCTTTCAGAAGCAAAAAAGGGGTGGATGTTAATCTTATTGCTTCCGAATTAAACGGCGGAGGGCATAAATACGCGGCAGGATGCGTTGTAAATATGCCGATGAAACAGGCCGTAAGGAAAGTAATGCATGAAATAAAGAAAACGATGTCATTAAGGCGAACCAAATGAAAATATTGAAGTTTCCGGGAAAAATACCTTCAGGACTTAAATCTGCGGTGACAATAGGTGTTTTTGACGGGGTTCATGCCGGGCATTTGAAGTTAATTGCAAGGACAGTAAAAGAAGCCAAAAAAAATAAAATAAAAAGCATTGTTGTGACTTTCTCCGGTCATCCGGACAAATATTTTCGTAAAGATACGCAATTAAAACTTATTAAAAGTCTTGAACACAATATAAAACTTATAGCCGGGTACAAACCCGATTATTGTCTTGTGCTTGACCTTCCTTATGTGTCGGAAATGAGCGCAAAGGAATTTATTGATGAAATAATTGTAAAAAAGCTTGGGGCAAAAATAGTGATAACTGGGCGTGATTTTGTATTTGGAAAAGGCGCATCCGGGAACACGGCATTATTGCGGAAAGAAGGAAAAAAGTCCGGATTTATTCACGTCGCAATTCCTGATTATATTGTGGCGGGAAAAAAAGTAAGCTCGACTTTAATAAGAAAAGCTCTTAAAGAAGGAAATATAAAACTTGCGGAAAAGATGCTGGGAAGGCCTTATTATATTGAAGGAACAGTAATTGAAGGCAGGCATATAGGAACGGCAATAGGAATACCCACGGCAAATCTTAAAATTGAGTACGAGGAAATACCGGCAAGAGGGGTGTGGGCTGCATATATAACATATAAGGGCAAAAATTATATCGGAGCGGTAAACATAGGTTTTGCCCCCACCATGAAGGCGGAGAATGCCGCGCTGATAGAAGCTTTTATTTTTGATTTTCATCAGTCGATTTACGGAAAAAAAATCAGGGTAAGGTTTATTGAGCGTTTAAGGGACGAAAAAAAGTTTAAAAGCAGCGCGGCTTTAATTGCGCAGATAAACAAGGATATTGCTTATATAAAGGAAAAATATAAAAAGGTGCGAAGATAAAATGAAAATAAAAGATAAAATCACCTTTCTTTTTTCTTTGTTCGCGGAAGATCCGATTCATTTTTTTGGTTCGGCCCTGATTTTGGGCGCTGTATCGCTTTTTTCGCTGGGGGTTTTTGCAATACCGGCTTATGTGGGCTGCTTAAAAATGTTTGAGGCCGCAATATCCGGGAAAAAAATTGAATTTGGAATAATTTTTTCTTCGATGAACAGGGTTTTTGAAATGTTTGTTCTTCTGCTTATAATGGTTTTAACCGCAGGTTTTGGTGCAATATTGATAATACCGGGACTGATGATAGCCTCTCTTTGGCTTTATGCGCCCATGTTTATGGAGTTTCAAGGGCTTGGGATAGAAGATTCGCTGAAAAAGAGCGCAAAACTTGCAATTGAAAAAAATTATATGCATCATCTTATGCTTACAACCGCATTGGCGGCTTTAAATTCATTGGGTTTTTACATTGTGATAGGATGGATAATTACCGTTCCTCTTACGGCTGGAATTTTGTATCTTTTGTTTGTTGAATATACAAAAACAAATGAATTGAATGCGCATCAAGATTCCGCAAGCCTGACCTGATTTCTTCCGCCTCCCTTTGCCTCGTAAAGCGCTTTGTCGGCAAGGGAAAGAAGTTCTGTTGCGTCCTTAACCGCCCTGTTCCAAACCGAGACGCCGGCGCTTATTGTAACTTTAAAACTGTTTTCGCCGCAAGAAAAGTTTTCTTTTTCGATAAGGTTGCGGAGTCTTTCTGCCGTGAACATTGCGCTTTTGTGGTCGGATATAGGACCAAGTATTACAAATTCTTCTCCTCCGAAGCGGCCTGTTATGTTTATGGCGCGGGAATTTACGCTTATAAGCGAAGCGATTTTTTTAAGAACTTCATCCCCGCATATGTGGCCGTAAGTGTCATTTATTTTTTTGAAATGGTCAATGTCCATTATAATTACAGCCATGGGATTGCCTGTTCTCTTTGAAAGTTCAAAGTGATAATTAAGCTGGGATAAAAGATAACCTTTGTTATAAAGGCCGGTTAAGGGGTCGCGGTTTGCTTTGTCTTCAAGTTTCTCGGCTTTGTCTGTAAGATTGTGAACACTTTTCATAAGGGCATTTGTTATGTCACGGTAAGTTATTAAGCCCGCAAGTTTTTCGTTTTTTACTATCGGTATCCTTCGAATCTTGTTTAGCTGCATAAGCATTGCGGCGGATTCTATGTCATCTTCGGGCTCAAGGGTTAAGACAGGAGAGCTCATTATATCCTGCGCCTGTTTTTTATGGGCGTTTTCCCTGTATACAACCATTGCCTGAATAATATCCCTTTCCGTTACTATGCCTATCGGAAATCTGTTTTTGTCGATTATTGTTATTGCGCCCACATGGGCATTAAATAAAAGTTCCGCCATTTCAATTACAGTGGTGGTTTTTTCTGTTGTAAGAACATCTTTTACCATAACATCCGCGATTTTTACCATGATCATATTATAGTTAAAAATAAAGTTTTTTTTCAAGGTATTTTTATTATTTACTTTTTGTAATGTTTATAGTTATAATTAAAACAAATACAAAAAAATTCACACGGGTTAATAATGAAAAAAAGAATTTTAGCATTATTTGTAATTATCTCCGCAAGCGTTTTCGTAAATTTTGGTTTAATTGTTGCGGCAAACATTACATCTGTCACAGGGGTAACATTAAACCCGCCAAATCCGTCTCCCGGACAAACCGTCACCGTAACATGGACCTATAATATTGATGCACCATATAATAATCCTGCCATGCTTATGGTTGTTTCCGATCAATGTGCATTAAGAAGCGCCACGCCAAATCAGATTGTGCTGATTGGAAACAGCTGTGTGGCCGGAGGCACCCAGGTTTCAGGCGGATGCTCGCTTGGAGCAAACAAACCGGCTGGTGCAAACACAGAAAGCAGGGTTGTGACAATACCGTCAAATTTAATCCCGGGTTACACTTATTATATTGCCGTGGGCATGAAAGATTATAATGTTTATATAAATCCGTCTCTTGACGTTCAGGCGCAAAACTGCGCTTCATTCACCATACCTCTTCCGCCTCCTTACATAAACCTTAATAAAATTGCTGAAGGTTCATCCGCTGTTGCGAACGGGCTTGTTCTGTATACGATTTTCTATGATGTTGCAAACACCAATAATGTGGTAATAAGTGACATGCTTCCCGCTGAAGTTGACTTTGTTGAAGCTTATGATGGCGGAAGTTTCAGCGCGGGCACCGTAAGCTGGAACCTTGGAAATATCACGTCGCCGGTTAAGGGTTCGGTTTCTTTTCTTGCAAGGGTTAAATCTTCGGTTGCGCCCGGCCATATAATACACAACACAGCTTCTGCCGTAAGCAGCGGGGCATCAGGTACAAGCAATGACGCAGCTGTAACTATAGGAGCGGCATTGTCGGTTGGTAAATTTGCAAATCCAAATACCGCCAATGTCGGCAACACCGTTACTTTTAATCTTACTTATACAAATAACGGTTATGCATTAAGTGAATTTGTTGATTTTGATTCGCCCGCTGATATTGCCGGATGGGGCACCTTTGGGGGAGCGTCTCCTGTATGGGCGGTGCAGCCCGGAGGATACCTTGCCCAGACAAACAACAATCAAAGCGTGAACTGGCCCAGCATTTATAAGCCTTCGCCGCTTCTGCATGACGCGCAGTATATAACAGACCTTTGGGTTGACAATGCGTGCTTTTCTCAAGATGCGGTATTTAAGTTTAACGTAATTGATGCGAATAACTGGTATCAGGTGGTATTACAGACCGATTCAAATTTAATACTTCAAAAAAGCATGGCGGGTGTGGGCAGCGATGCAGCATCTTATGCGTGGCCGACCGGAGCAAGGCCGGTTAATGACACCTGGTACAGCGTAAAAGTTCAGGTTGCGGGAAACAATATCAAGGTTAGGGTGTGGGAAAAGGGAACTCCGGAACCTTTAATATGGCATATAAATTATACGGATCCCTCGCCCCTTGGAAACGGAACGGCCGGCTATCAGGCAAATCAGGGAAGCATGCGTGCGGATAATCTTAAAATATTTGTGCCGGCCCCCGCCACAAACATCAGAATATGGGACACCCTGCCTGCATGCATGACTTTTATCGGCGCAAATCAGGGAGGAACATATAACGGAGGAACAGGCATTGTTTCCTGGAGTTTTCCGGGTGTCCAGGGCAATACCGTTAACACAGTTTCTTTTTGGGCGTCTGTTGACACTTGCGCAAATAATTCTGTTATTACAAATAAAGGAGGGGCGGACTCTGATGAGCCCGCCCCTGCGGTCATCAGCAGTCCGGCAACTGTTGTTGTGGGTGCACTGCCCACCCCTACTGTTACAATAACAAAAACTTTCACGGCAACGCCAACTTCAACTTCAACGGCAACAATGACCGCAAGCCCCACTTCAAGCGCCACTCCCACAATAACAATAACCACAATGAATTCGCCTACCGTTACGCCCACTGTTACCGCAACGCCGACTTTTACAATGACGGGAACCCCAACTTTTACAAGAACATCAACTGAAACCATAACACACACAATTACGCTTACACCGCCGTTTACGCCAACCGACAGCCCGACCATAACAATGACTTCAACAAATACGCCTGTGTTCACGCCAACCGTTACAAGAACGGTGACGGAAACTTCAACCGGAACTGCAACGGCAACATCAACTCCTACTGTTACACCGACAAGGACACCTGCGCCTGCCGTATTAAATATTGCGCTTACGGCCGTTGACTTTACCACAACGGCAGGAGGAACGGCAAGGGTTAAGGTTACACTCAGCAATCTCGGACAGGAAGCCGCTTTAAATGTGCTTCTTTGGGAAACGCTTCCTGTTGAAGCCGTTTTAAGTACCGGGGTTGCGGAAAATTCACAGTGGTCTGTTTCTTCCGGCGTTATATCAAGAATTGTGGGAACTGTTGGGCCGGGAGCTTCGCTTGATTTTTATTACACGTTAAAAGTACAGGATAACCTGCCTGCTTCATACACCATTATTTTACCCGAGGCATTTGCTTCTTATAATGACATTACTTCTCCTGTTGCCTTAAAGCAGGCGCAAAGCCTGCACGCTTCAATTGTTATAGGAGAGATGACAATATTTCCAAATCCGTTTAATCCTGATACGGCTGTTGGAGGAAAACTTAAGATAGCCAATGTACCAAAAGATGCCAAAATAAGGATATACACAGTATCAGGCGAAATGGTTGTTTCTTATTGGGCAAAGACTCCTGTTGTAACATGGGACGGAAAAAACGGATACGGAATAAGAGTGTCGCCGGGAGTTTATTATTATTATATAAGCTGGAACAACGAAAAAGACTTTATTAAAGGAAAGATCTTTGTGACCGGCTCAAAATAATGCCCTGCTGAAATATACGCCCCTTTTGTGTTATACTTTTGTAATTAACTTTTAAGGAGCGGTAAATGCGCATAGGCATAGTAGGCGGAGGAATAGCCGGATTAACAGCCGCGTACAGACTTGCAAAGGCGGGGCGGCAGGTTTTTGTTTTTGAAGCAGATGAGAAATTGGGGGGGCTTGCCAGAAGTTTTGATTTTGCGGGCACACAGCTTGATGTGTTTTACAGACATATCTTTAAAAGCGACACCGACATAATCAGACTTATTGATGAATTGAAGTTAACAGATGAATTAATATGGGCTGAGTCAAAAATGGGATTTTACACCGAAGGAAGAACATATAATTTTACAACTCCCTTTGACCTTTTAATGTTTAAACCGCTTCCTTTTTTGGACAGAATCAAACTGGGACTTCTTGCCCTGTATCTTCAGCGTGTTAATGAATGGAAAAAATATGAAAAAATAACCGTCAAAGACTGGATGAACAAATATATAGGCGGTAAGGTTTATGAAAAAGTATGGGGGCCTCTGCTAAAACAAAAATTCGGGGATCTTGCCGATTCAATTTCAATGACATGGCTCTACGGAAGGATTCACTCGCGCGTTGCTTCGCGTGAAAAAGGCGGCGTTAAAGAAGTGCTTGGCTATATGAAAGGCAGTTATCAGGTGTTAATTGACTCCCTTGAAACAGAAATACAAAAAGAAGGCGGAAAAATTTTCAAAAAAACATCGGTAAGCAAGGTGAATGTTGAAAAAGGAAAAGTTAAAAGCATATGCGTACAGGGCGAAGAAATTTTGGTTGATACGGCAATACTTACATGCGCCCCGGCTTTATGCGTGAAGCTTGCGGATTTTGAAGAAAGCTACAAAGAAAAGCTGGACAAATTAAAGTATAACGGCGCAATGGCGCTTGTGATGAGAATGAAAAAGTCTTTAAGCGATATTTATTGGCTAAGCGTTGCGGAACCTGACAGTCCTTTTGTCGCGGTTATTGAGCATACAAACCTTATACCAAAGGAAATTTACGGGAATAACCATATAGTATATATTGCGAAATACCTCCCCGTTGATGATAAAATGTATTCAATGAAATCGGAGGAAGTAAAGGAAGTGTTTTTTAATTATCTGAAAAAAATATACCCGAACTTTTTGGAAAAAGACGTTTTGGAATATCGCGTAAACAGAGAGCCTTTTTCCCAGCCGATAGTGCTTAAAAATTACGGAGAAATAAAGCCTGATTACGCAACTCCCGTTTCCGGACTTTATATGGCAAACATGAGTATGATATACCCTGAAGACAGAGGGATGAGCTACAGTGTCAGGCTTGGAAATGAAGTCAGCGCTGAAATCTTAAAGAATGGAGAAACAGATAAATGAAAATATCCGCGTTTTTTCCGGCTTATAATGAAGGCGCAAATATCGGGGCGCTTGCAAAGAAAACATCCGAAGTATTGTCAAAAATTTGCGAGGATTACGAGGTTATTGTTGTCAATGACTGTTCCAAGGACAACACAAAGGAAGTTATTGAAGAATTGATGAAGACAGACAGCCATATAAAACTGATTAATCACGAAAAAAACCGGGGATACGGAGGAGCCGTAAAGTCCGGCCTTTATGCCGCGAAGTTTGAATGGGTGTTTTTTACGGACGGTGACGCTCAGTTTGACGTTTCTGAAATTCCCCTGCTGATACCTCTTACTGAAAAATATGATTTTATAAACGGGTACAGAATAAAAAGACAGGATCCTTTTCACAGGATTGTAAATGCTTTTATGTGGGGGCTTTTGGTAAAGACGCTTCTTGGTTTTTGGGTAAAAGATGTTGACTGCGCTTTCAAACTTTTCAGGCGGGAAATAATAACGAACGGAAAGCCTGAAGCCGAAGGCGCCATGATATCAACGGAGCTTTTGGCAAAAACGAAAAAGATGGGGTACAAGATAGGAGAGATAGGCGTGCATCATTACCCGCGCGTTGCCGGAAAACAGACAGGAGCGCATCCGCTTGTTATACTGCGTGCTTTTAAAGAATTGTTCAGGCTGTACGGGAAAATACAGAAGGTAAAAAGGATAAAATGAAAAAATTTATTTCCGCAATAATTGCGCTTGCCGCATTTTCGTGTTTTGTTTTTGCCGGCGGGGAAACTGCCGCGGATGTTTTAAAGACGCCTGTGTCGGCAAGGTCGCTTGCCGTCGGGAATTCAGGCGCAGCACTTGACATAAAATCAGGCGCGGCTCTTATAAATCCGGCTTTGATTGGAAATATTTCAAACAGGCAGCTTTTTTATATGCACTCGTTTGGCGCATTCGGAATAAGGACAGACACCGTATCTTACGCTCAGAATATCGACCTGAATTTCATGACCGGAGGAACCGGCGCTTCTTTTATATACAGGCATATGGACGCAATAGACAATCCTGACGCAACAGAAGGCCCCGTTGATGTTTATGATTATGTACTTGCGGCAAGCGCCGGTTTTGGATTAAAACAATATTTCCCCGGAACATTTGCGGAATTGATGAATGCGGGTATATCCGTTAAGCTGGTTCAGCAGGCAATCGGCGAATACTCGGCAACATCTGTCTGCGGGGATATAGGGCTGCTTTTGGATTTAAAGGATGCCGGTTTTAAGGCGGCCTTGGCGGTTTTAAATGCGGGAATGCCCATGAAATTCATATCTGAAGCATTTCCTCTGCCGCTTACAGTTAATTCCGCATTTTCCTGGTCTTTTCAGGCGGATAATGAAAATTTTATGACTGCTGCGCTTGCCGTCTCTTATGATATTTACGATTACCCGAGAATAAGTGCGGGTATTGAAGACAGGATACTTAATGTATTCTTCGTAAGGGCGGGTTATGACCAGCCTTTGGACACACGCTCGCCTTCTTATGCTTCGGTTGGCGCAGGGCTTTCCGTGACGCAGTTCGGGGTGACTGTTGAGCTTGATTACACATACAGGCCTGAAATCTGGGGGAATTTAAACGCAATTACTTCCGCGCATTTTATCCAGGCCATGATTGCCTTGTAAAATATTGACTATAAGTTTTTTTGTAATATAATTTGTTTCAGGGATATTAACAAAGGAGGTAATTAAACAATGAAAAAATCAATTGCTGCATTGTTCTTGGCGCTGATTCCTTCCATAATACTTTCTTTTTCAATGCCCGTTTTTTATGATTCAGGTTCATATCCAAGGGGCATTATTGCGGCGGATATTAACTCTGACGGGACATCAGAAGCCGTTGTTGCCAATTTTGGCGCACCGACATTAATAGGACAGGACAACACCGCACAAGCCCCGACATCTCTTTCGATATTTTTAAAGAATGGCAGCGGGCTGAATGTTTCAAATACTGAATTTACCGGATCCTTGAGAGGTCTTGCTTCCGGGGATATTAACAATGACGGGAAAACTGATATTGTTGCCACAAATTACACGGAAGGAACGGCGATGATATTCCTGCAGGAAAACAGGGTGTTAAAAACACCTGTTGGAGTTGAAACGGGAAAATATCCTGTTGGCATTGCGGTTGGAAACTGCGATGATGATCCTGAAAACGAGACGGCCGTGGCTGTTTATGGCGAGAACAAGGTTGCCATAATTGATGTCAATGCAGGCGGTTATTCTGTTTCTTATGTAAATGCGGGAATTTCGCCCACTGACGTTACAATAGGAAAATATAAGGGGATTAATTCAATAATATCCGCCAATTACGGAGGAGGCGGCGTAAGCGTAATTGTAAAAAAAGACGGAGTTTATCAGGCTGTTGAGGAAATACAGACAGGCGGCGGAACGTGCAAAGTTGAACTTGCAGATTTAAATAAAGACGGGGAAAATGAAATAATTGCGGCGAATTTCAACGACAATACCGTTTCTGTGGCGGGTAAAACCGGTGTAAGTGCAATAAAATTAAAAGGTGAAAGGCCAAACGGGCTTGCTGTTAATGATATAAACGGCGACGGTTATCCTGATATTATTACTGCGGACAGGGACAGTAATTCCGTTGAAATTTTCATTAACGTAAACGGAACATTCTCTGTTTCAGAAAATATAACCGTAAGTGATGAAACGGACAAAACATTCGGGCCTGTTGAAGTTGCGGTATCGGATATTAACAATGACGGAGCGCAGGATATTTTATTTACACATATGAAAACAGGAAGGCTTGGCGTAATCTACGGTACAGCTTCTTTAAAGCCGGCAAAAGCCGATGGCGCGGAACCAATGACGCAGGCAAATGTTTACAATTATCCTAATCCCGCATCGGAAAGCACAACCATAAGGTTCCCGCTTGAAGAACCGGCCGAAACTGTTATTACAATTACGGACATAAACGGCATAAAAGTATGGGAAAAGAAACTGGCAAAGTCTGAAACAAAAGCCGGAATAAACACTGTAATATGGCAGCTTATAAACGGCGCCGGTCAGAAGGTTGGAAACGGCGCTTATGTTCTTAAAGTAAAGGCAGGAAATAAAATAATAACAAAAAATATTGCCGTGGTAAAATAATCTTATTAAAAACAGCGGCTGCACTGTGATTAGCTGCAATGCGGCCGCTGTTTTTATTTTGTGAAATAATGAAAAAGATAATAATTTGCATCGTTATTATGCTTGTTTCTATAAGCTGCCGGGCGGCGGCTACAGGCGGAGGGGCCGCGGCTTTTCTGCGCTCGGGAGCGGGGTCGCGGGCGCTTTCGCTTGGAGGAGCTTTTGTTTCTTATGATGCAGACCCGGCTTCGGTTTACTGGAATCCGGGATCCTGCGGCAGGGCGGTAAATTCTTCTGTGTGCGCCATGTACTCTTTTTTAAGCAATGAAAGGGCACAGGGATTTCTTTCTCTTGTTTTTCCTGTTTCGGGCACAGGCGTATTCGGCATATCAATGCTTAATTTCTCTGTTGGCGGTATTGAAAAAAGGGAAATTGACACAAGTTTTTTTTCCGAGATAAGCAGTTCGGAGTATTGTTTTATCGGCACTTATGCGCTTAAAACAGCTCCGTATTTTTCCGCGGGAATAAACTTAAAACATATCAGGACATTCATTGATAATTACGGTTCTTACGGTTTTTCGGCGGACGCAGGAGCCCTCTTGGGGCCGTTTTACGGGCTTAGGGCTGGCATAATGCTTCAGGATTTTGCCGGCGCGATAAAGTGGAGCACAGGCACGGTTGAAGACATACCTTTTGTTTTCAGGGCGGGTCTTTCATATTATCCGGAAAAAAGCGGTCTTACCGTGTCATTTGATGCGGAACAAAATGAATTTGAAGGTTTTTATTTAAAAGGCGGAATGGAAGGAAATGTAAACAATATTTTCTTTTTGCGGGCCGGAGTTACATACGGAATTATGAATTATGAATTTCGTCCGTCAGCCGGCACGGGAATACGGCTTTTATTTGGCGGTGTTTATGTTATGCTTGATTATGCCTTTCTGCGCGAAGCCCAGAAAGGCATGTATGAATACAATCACAGGATTACGCTGTCTTGCGAATTTTAAAGGAGAGAAATGAACTTAAAGGCTTTTGAAAAAGCGGTTAAGGAAGGTTTTATAAAAGCGCTTGCGGCATTGATCCCGCAGGATAAGGAACCGGGTAAAATCCCTGATATTTCCTCTTACAGGTCAATAACTGTCATCAGACCGGACAGGCTTGGCGATTTTACTCTTGCAATACCCGCAATATCCGCCGTGGCGTCACAAATGCACCCTGACTGCGTGCTTAATGTTGTCTGCGGTGCACGGGGCAGGGATATGGCTAATCTTTTTTTTGGGAAACACAATGTGATAGTGTATGAGAAAAACATATTGTCTTTTCTTAAGATATGTTTTTATCTGCTTATTACAAGGCATGATGCCGTAATTAATTTTCATTCCTATCCTTTTTCCATGACATCTGCAATTTTTACTCTTTTTACAAAAAGCCGTGTGCGCTGCGGTTTTAAAGAAACGGAAAAAGTAAAAAATGTCCTTGCCCCAAAAGTTTACAACAAAGGCGTTGTTTTAAATGATGATTCCGTCCATGAAAAAGAAAAAAACATTAAGCTTATTGAGTCTCTTGGTTTCGCGTATAAAAGGGATAAAGAAGAATTTTATTTTAAACCTGAAATCCCGAAGCCTGTACTGGATGAAGCGCAAAGCTTTCTTGAAAACAGCGGAATAAAACCTGATGACACAGTGATAGGCATACATCCTTCGCTTGTTAAAACCGATAACAGGTGGGAAAAATCAAATTATGTCACTTTGTGCGCAATGTTAAAGAGCCGCTATCCGGAAATAAAAATAGTTGCGGTTATGGGTATTGGCGAAGAAAAAGAAACGGAAAAATTCAGGGAATTGGCCGGAGATATTGTTTTTTATTATCCTTATAACAATATATTGTCTTTGATGGCAATTGCGGAAAAGATGAAAATATTGGTATGCAATGACAGCGGTGTTATGCATGCTTGTTCTTTAATGACAAAGGTTATAGCCATATTCGGGCCAAGCACTTTGTCCCGATGGTCGCCTGCCGGGCCTTTTTACAATGTTTGCCTTCAGAAACCTGACGGCAAATGTGATTCCGTGACACCATATGAGGTCATGGAAAAAATAAGGCAGGCAATAATGGCGTAAACCCTTTTGGGTTTTAATGCGTCTCAATGTTGAAATGTACCAGTATTTATAATATAATTATATTTCAAGGGATAAAAAATAAATATGGGGGTTCTATTATGAAAAAGGTTGTTGTTTTGGTTTTGACAATGCTCTTTGTTTCATCGGTTTGTCAGGCGGGTTTGTGGAAAAACACGGAATTTTATCCGAAATATAAGGCATTGAAAGCTGAAGCCGAAAAAGCCGGCGCAGCGGGCGACACCACAACCGCAATCGCAAAATATAAGGAAGCAAAGACTCTTTCAGAGGCAAATGCGGCTCCTGAAGTATCCGCGTGGCTTCTTAATAATGCGGCGTTTCTTTTAATTAAAAAGTTTAAGGAAGCAACTTCTTATGACCAGAGAATAGCAAAACTTTCTGAAATGAAGCCGAGCAAAGAAAAGATAGCGTATCAAAAAGAAATTTCAGCCGCTTTTAAAGATTTTATGGGTTTGATTGATGAAGCAGGCATGCTGCTTGAAGAGGGTAAAGCGCTTAATGCAGGGGACGGACCAAATGAAAAAATAGACAGCAACTTGTCTTTTGTAAATTGGGTAAAAAGTTATATGAAGGATAATCCTCCGGATTCCGCAAAGTAAAGATTAAAAAGCGGGCACGCCTTTACAGGCGTGCCCTTTTTTTTTGTAAAAAAAATCCTTTATGATATAATAATTTACCAAATTTTTAAGGAGAGAACACGTGGACTTTTTTTTGGTATTGTCATATATAGTTGTTCTTATATTTTCTGTGATAATACATGAAGTTTCTCACGGAATTGTTGCGGAAAAACTGGGAGACCCTACCGCAAGGCAGGCCGGAAGGCTTACTTTAAATCCCATACCGCATATTGATCCCGTAATGTCTGTTCTTCTTCCGGCAATGCTTATCATGTCCGGTTCTCCGATACTGTTTGGGGCCGCAAAACCTGTGCCGGTTAATTATTATAATCTGGGAAAACCAAAACGGGACATGATGCTTGTTGCAATAGCCGGACCTTTAAGCAATGTTTTGCTTGCTTTTGCGGCAATGATAATTCTTGTCATTTCAATTCTTGTGCCTGCCCTGGGATCCGGCGGTCTTACAATGATACTTACAATGATGATAAAACTTAACCTTGTTCTTGCGGTCTTTAACATGATACCAATACCGCCTGTTGACGGTTCAAGAGTTGTGTCTTATCTTCTGCCTGACAGTCTTGCGGACTCATATAACAGGCTGGAGCCGTTTGGCTTTTATATAATAATAGGCATATTCCTGATACCCGGTTTCAGGGCACTTTTGTCGCAGTTTATAACAACCGGAACATCTGTGCTTGAAACAGGCATGCTTGCAATAATCAGGGCATTCGCGTCGCTGTTTGGCGCCCAATTATAACAGGAGAAAAAATGCAGCGCGTATTAAGCGGAATGCGGCCGACCGGAAAACTTCATCTTGGGCATCTTGAGGGAGTTTTAAAAAGTTATGTTGAGATGCAGAACAATTACGAAGCTTTTTATATGGTTGCCGATTGGCACGCTTTGACAACTGACTTTGAGAACACGGCCGGCATACGGGAAAACACAATTGAAATGTTTAAAGACTGGCTTTCCGTGGGAATAAATCCCGAGAAGGCGGTATTGTTTGTGCAGTCTTCTGTTAAAGGTCATGCCGAGCTGTATCTTTTGCTTAACATGCTTACCCCGATTTCCTGGTGTGAAAGAAATCCCACATATAAAGAACAACAGAACGAGATAAAAGGAAAAGATTTGTCATGTCTTGGATTTTTAAGCTATCCAGTTTTGCAGGCTGCGGATATATTGATATATATGGCAAATAAAGTGCCCATAGGAGAGGATCAAAGGCCGCATCTTGAATTGACGCGCGAGATTGCAAGACGTTTTAATCATCTTTATGAAGAATTCCTGCCTGAACCTCAGGAAATACTTACGCGTTTTCCGAAGCTTCCGGGTATTGACGGCAGGAAAATGAGCAAAAGCTATAACAATTCAATATTTATAAGCGACGGCGCTGAAGATGTGCTTAATAAAATAAAGATGATGTTCACCGACCCGCTTAAAATAAAAAAGAATGATCCGGGGCATCCTGACAATTGTGTGGTTTGCGCTTTTCATAAGATATACAGCCCTGATTCTGAAAATATAATTGCGGAATGCAGGGCCGGAGCCAGGGGATGCATGGACTGTAAAAAACAGCTTCATGTAAATCTTGAAAAAAGCCTGCTGCCAATACGCGAAAAACGGGCGGAAATAGAATCAAAGCGGGATTATGTGCGCGATATCATAAATGACGGCAATGCGCGCGCCAACAAAGCGGCTGAAGAAACAATGAAAAAAATCAGGGATATAATGAGGATTGGCTGATGGCGGAGAAGAATTATCAGCTTAAGCTTGCGGTATTTGAAGGGCCTTTTGATCTGCTTTTGTATCTTATCAAGAAAAATCAGATAGATATATATGACATACCAATAGCCAAAATAACCGAAGAGTATCTTGATTATCTGGATTTAATGAGAAAAATGAATCTTGATATTGCAAGCGAATTTATAATCATCGCTTCAACACTTATATATATAAAGGCCAAAATGCTGCTGCCGAAAGACGAAACCCTGGAAGCTGACGAGGAAGACCCAAGAATGGAACTTGTGCAGCATCTTTTGGAATACAATACTTTTAAGGAAATTTCCGAAAAATTAAGGGTGTTTGAGGCAAAGAAAAGGGAACTCTTTGAGCGCTTAAATCCCATGAACATAAGTTCGGCTGACAAGGAATTGAACGTTGATATTTATGAACTTGTAAAAGCAATGGATTCCGTACTGGACAGGCTGAAAACAAGGAAACTTGTTGTAATACCGGGTGAGGCAATAAAAGTTAAAGACAGGATGTATGAGCTTGTTGATACTTTAAGGCGGGAGGAAGAGGCGAGTTTCTTTTCAATGTGCGAACAAAAAGAGAACAAGCTTTATATTGTTGCTTTGTTTATGGCAATACTTGAACTTTTAAGGCTTAAGGTAATTCGTGTAAGGCAGGATTGTATATTTGAAGATATAAAGGTTTTTTTGACGGATAAGAATTTTGACGAATCAATTCTTTCAAATATCGGAGAATGAAATGGCAAAGCAGGAAAATGATAAAATTGTGGAAGCTTTATTGTTTGCAACGGACAAGCCTTTGTCCGTTCAGACAATAGCGCAGATACTTGAAGTTCCGCATAAGGAAGCCGAAGAAGCGGTTGAAACACTGATTAGAAGGCTTAAGGAGACAGGTTCGCCTGTTACTGTTAAAGAAATAGCCGGGGGATACGAATTGCTTACACTTCCGGAATATTCCCCTCACATAAAAAAGATGTATAAGAACAGGCTTGTTGCAAGACTTTCAAAACCGGCTTTGGAAGTGCTGGCGATAATTGCCTATAAACAGCCGATTTCAAAGCAGGAAGTTGAGGCAATAAGGGGTGTTAATTCAGACGGCGTTTATCACACACTTCTTGAGCGAAAACTTATCAAAATAACGGGCAGGAAAGAAGCGCCTGGAAGGCCTCTTTTATACGGAACCACAAAGGAGTTTCTTCAGTATCTTGGAATAAACACTCTTGATGACCTGCCTAAACTTGAAGAGATACAGTCAATACTTGAAAAGGATGAAATGGTTGAAAACTGGGAGGAAAGGATAGAAACGGCAAAAAATCAGACAATGATAAATTTCTCTAACGAGGAAAAGGAGAAACTTTTTTCAAAGGAAGGATTTGAGGAAGAAGCTGCCGAACTTGCGTCAAAGATGAACGCACAGGATAAAATTGACGGAAATATTGAAAGCGGCATAAAAACCGAAGAATTTGAACTTCCGGATGAAGGCGAAAGCGAGGAGTGGGATGAGGGGGCGGAAGTAAAACAGGATATTAAAAATGATTCCGAAGAAGATGATGATGACTTGGATTACGAAGAAGACGGGGATGATGAGGACTATGAGGATGATTTTGATGAAGAAGATGATGATGAGGATGAAAAATAAAAGATGAAAGAACAGATGAGACTGCAGCAATATATCGCCAAATGCGGTGTTTCTTCAAGGCGTAAAGCGGAAGAATTAATAAAGTCGGGAAGCGTGACAGTAAACGGCAGGATAATAACGGAGCTTGGCAGCAAAGTTACGCCCGGCGAAGATCATGTTAAAGTTAACGGCAAGCTTCTTCGTTTTGAACCTAAAGTATATTTTGTAATGAACAAGCCGGAAGGTGTTGTCTGCTCGGTAAATGACGAAAAAGGAAGAAAAACCGTAATTGACATTTTAAAGCCGGCCGTTAAAGAAAGAGTTTTTCCCGTGGGCAGGCTTGATTACAACACAACAGGATGCCTTCTTATAACAAATGACGGGGAATGGGCCAACAGGGTGCTGCATCCAAAATATAAAGTACCGAAAGTATATACGGCAAAAGTTAAGGGCAGGTTTGATTCTAAAGCGGGAGAGAAGTTAAAGCGCGGACTGCTGATTGAAGGAAAAAAAATGCGCGCCGACGACATAACCGTTGCAAAACATAATGAGGAAAACGATATAGTAAAGATAACCATTTCACAGGGAATGAATCATCAGATAAAGCTTATGATGCAGGCCGTAGGATATCCTGTAATCAGATTAAGAAGGGAATCGGTGGGCAAAATAACCGCGGCGGGACTTGAACCCGGCGCGGTAAGAAGGCTGCTTCCGCAGGAAGTGGCTCTTTTTGATGAACCCGTTAAAAAGGGGGCGAAGAATGAAAGATAAAATAGAATTAAACAGAAAAGCAATAGACAGTATAGACGAAAAAATAGTCAAATTGCTTCATAAAAGAGCCGTGCACATTAAAGCCATAGCGGACATAAAAAATCGTTTTGGCTCCTCGATATACGACCCTGCAAGAGAAGCGAATATTTTAAAGCGTTTAACCGCAATAAAAGGGCAGTTTCCTGAAAGCGGCATAGAGGCTGTGTATAACGAAATTTTTTCCGTTTCGAGAATGATGCAGAGAAAAGTGACGGTCGCATATCTTGGTCCGACGGCTTCTTACACGCATCTTGCCGCAAAAAAACGTTTTGGAATGCACACTGATTACGACCCCGCAAATACCGTCAAAGATATTTTCTGGAAAGTTGAAAAAGGTTCGTGTGACTATGGCTGCGTGCCCATTGAAAATTCAACAGAAGGCGCGGTTAATTATACTTATGACATGTTTCCCGATTTTGACCTGAAAATATATTCCGAAGTGATGCTTAGAATACATCATTGTCTGCTTACAAATGAAAAAGACAAGAAATCAATTAAAAAAGTGTACTCCCATCCGCAGTCGTTCGCGCAGTGCAGGATGTGGCTTGAACGCTATCTGCCCCATGCGGAATTAAAGGAAGTGTCAAGCAATTCAAAAGCAGCGGAGATTGCTTCTGCTGAAAAAGGAGCTGCCGCAATAGCATCAGAGCTTGCGGGACAGGTTTTTGGTTTAAATGTAATGTCTTCGGCGATTGAAGATATGACCGACAATTATACCCGTTTTTTCATAATAGCAAAAGAAACAAGCAAAAAAACCGGCCATGACAAGACCACGGTAATGGTTTCAATAAAGGACAAGCCGGGAGCTCTTTATCATATACTTAAGCCTTTTGAAGCGCACAATATAAATTTGACCAATATTGAATCAAGACCTTCCAAGAAAAAAGCCTGGGATTATTATTTTTTTGTTGATCTGGAAGGTCATATGGATGACGCAAAATTAAAAAAAGCTCTCGCTCAGGTTGCAAAAGCGGCGGGTTCGGTAAAAATACTGGGTTCTTACCCGAGATTTTAGGAGACATAAATGGCAAAAAAGTTTTCATATAAACAGGCAGGGGTTAATATAGACGCGGCGGCTGATGCGCTTTCTGCCGCAAAAAAACATATAAAATCAACTTTTAACAAACGCGTTGTGACGGACATCGGAAGCTACGGCGGCGTGTATGACATGGGAAACGGAAAATGCACTGTTGCAAGCACTGACGGTGTGGGCACCAAATTGAAGATAGCTCAGGCGCTTGACAAACACGACACGGTGGGGGAGGACATAGTTAATCACTGTGTCAACGACATATTGGTAATGGGTGCAAAACCCCTGTTTTTTCTTGACTATTTTGGCTGCGGAAAACTTGAAGGAAGAGTGCTTGTAGACGTGATTAAAGGCATGTCAAAAGCCTGCAGGGAAAACGGTACGGTATTGATAGGCGGGGAAACAGCCGAGATGCCGGGAGTTTATAAAGACGGTGAATATGATCTTGTGGGCACAATAGTGGGCGAAGTTGAAAAAAATAAAATATTAACGGGAGATAAAATAAGACCGGGCGATTCTGTCATAGGAATAGGTTCATACGGGCTTCAAACAAACGGATATTCATTGGCGCGCAGGGTTTTTGAAAATGCAAGAATTCCTTATACCAAGTATGTGCCTGAATTGAAAACAACACTTGGACTTGCGCTGCTTGAGCCTCACCGTTCGTTTTTTAAATCGGTATATCCGCTTTACAAGAATGGCATGATAAATGCCATGAGCCATATCACAGGCGGAGGTTTTTATGACAACATAGTTAGAGTGCTGCCAAACAACGTTAATTGCGCCATAAAAAAAGGCAGCTGGGAAGTGCTTCCGATATTTAAAATGATACAAAAACTGGGTAATGTGGATGAACGCGAAATGTACAGGGTTTTCAACATGGGCGTTGGCATGGTTGTTATTGTGAAAAAAAACGATGCAAAGAAAGTTGTGGCAGCCCTTAAAAAATCAGGGGAGCGCGTATGGGAAATAGGCGAAATTGTTAAAGGCAGCCGTGAAGTTACGGTTGAATAAATAACCTGTTTCAGGCGGCCCGTTTCAAACGGGCCGCTTTTTGTTTAAATGGACAAGGAATCTTTTGTGCTTATAATCAGGGCAACCTTTTGATAAAACTTACGTTATATTAATATGATATAATTATAATAATTTATCAGGAGGACCGATGAAGGCATTTAAGAAAGCCTTTGTAATATTATTTATTCTAAAAACCGCGGTTTTTTCGGGAACATTTCAATACAGTATGCCCTGGAATGATTTCTCCTCCACAATAACCGACCTTTCATATCTTAATCATAAGCCCGCGGGAGTATCGGGATATGTCACGGCCGGAGCTGACGGCAGGCTGTATGTAAACGGCGGGGCTTCAAGACAGCGATTTTTTGCAGTTAATGTGACATCATCAAACTGTTTTCCGGAAAAAGCGGATGCCGAGGGAATAGCAAAAAGAATGGCAAAGATGGGAATTAACCTTGTGAGATTCCATCTTGGCGACGCTTCTTGGGGCAGTTCGTTTATAAATTATTCTTCTGGAAATTCCAGGACTTTGAGCACCGTAAATATGGATAAATTTGACTGGTTCTTTGCAAAATTAAAGGAGAACGGAATTTACGCCAATATTAATCTTTTGGCGGGGAGGGATTTTAAAGCGGCGGACGGGCTGCCTGCAGAGATAAATACAATGGCTTGGAAGGATAAGCAGACGCCTGCCATGTTTAATCCTGCAATGATTGCCCTTCAACAGGAATTCGCACAACAGATTTTTACACACGTTAATCCTTATACCAACACTACATATGCCATGGATCCTGCTGTTGCTTTTGTTGAGGTGTGCAATGAACACGGCCTTATACATGCGTGGTTTAATTCTCAGTTTGACGGAGCGGCACTGCCTTTGGTGTTTGAAACAGAGCTTCAGGGATACTGGGATTCGTTTTTAAGTTCAAAATACGGAAGTTTTTCGGCTTTACAGTCCGCGTGGGGAATAAGCGAAACTCTTGGAACAGAGAAACTTATAAATCCGGCTTTTGCGTCCGGGCTTTCGGGCTGGGTTGTTGAAAATCATGCTCCCGCATCTTCTTTTAACCAGGTTGTTGCAAACGGGATGGCGCCCGGCATCAATTGTCTTAACATCGCGGTTAACACAACCAGCACAACGGAATGGCATATACAGCTTAATCAGGGGACTTCAATTATTGCAGGCCATCCTTATACTTTGTCTTTTTCCGCAAAGGCGGACAGGGCAACATCAATCGGCCTTGTATTGCAGGAAAACGGGGGCTCCTGGGCCACATATTTCAGCCGCGATCTTAACCTTACAACCGAATGGCAGAGGTTTGAATTTGTGTTTGTTCCGTCGGCAACAACTCCGACAGCAAGGCTTAATTTCAACAAGATGGCGGACACTGCGGCTGTTTACTCTTTTGCCGATTTTTCTTTCAGGCAGGGAGGAACCATTTCGGGACTTAAAACAGGTGAAACTGATTTTAACAGCGTAAAAATTTTTAAAATTGCGGATAAAGAAGACAGACCCGTGGCGGCAAAAAAAGATTTTACCGAATTTCTGTGGAACCTTGAATACAATTACTGGGGGACAATGAACAATTATGTTAAGGTAAGCCTTGGTGCACACGCGCTTACCATAGGAACAGTAATCGGAAATTCAACCCCGAATATAATGAAATTATTTGATGTAATAGACTCTCATGCTTATTGGCAGCACCCCGCTTATGAAGGCGAGGCATGGGTGACGCCCTGGTGGATTAAAAATTCTTCCATGCTCCGTGAAAATGACGGAGGAACAATTGCAGGACTTTCAATGAAACGGGTGGCGGGAAAACCTTTTTCCGTTACAGAATACAATCATCCGTATCCGAACAGTTTCAGGGCGGAAACCTATCCTCTGCTTGCTTCTTACGCTGCAATGCAGGATTGGGACGCCATTTACGGATATACTTACGGAGACGGAAACACCAACTGGAGCACATCGGCAATTGACGGTTTTTTTGACATAGACATGGATCCGGCGAAGGCGGCAAATTTTCAGGCGTCAGCGCTTATATTCAGGCGCGGCGATGTTTCGCCTGCGTCAACTTTGGTGACGGTGCCGCTTACAAGAAACACCGAAATTGAGGCTCTGCCTTCGCTTCAGCAATGGTCTTTGATTGATGCGCAGCAGGCAGGAATGCCAAGGAGAGCCTCGCTTTCATACAGGACAGCGATTGTAACTGAAGGGAGCTTGAATCCCGCCGGCGCGGTATCGCCGGGAAGCGTTGTTGTGGGTAACGGGAATTATTTAAGCGATACAAATGAACTGAACTGGAATACCACATCGGGTGTCTTTAAAATTGATTCCGCAAGGACAAAAGGCGTCATTGGGTTTGGTTCGGGAACGGTTTATAACCTGTCCGGAGTGTCAATTAAGCCTGTTTCTTCAATGCAGAACTACATGTCAGTGATACTTTCACTGATAAGCGGGAGCTCAATTGCAATCGGAGCGGAAAAAATACTTGTGACAGCAACGGGTTTTGCGGGAAACACCGGAACCGATTATCGTCTGTACCCGTCAGGCGCTCCTGCGGGAACCCCGCCTGCGCCGGATGTTAACATAAACTGCGGAAGTTTTGGAGCGGCGCCGGTGCTTGCCGAAGGTATTGCGGCCGAGATAGTGATTCCTTATCCGTATCTTAATGTTAAGGCATATTCTCTTGATGAAACAGGCGCAAGAAAAACTTCAATGCCAGTTGCAAGTGAATCCGGAAACGCAAAAATAGCCATTAATGACACAATGAAGTCCTTGAATTATGAGATTGAAATATGGCAGGGCCCGGCACCCACTGACAGCCCCACCGCGACTTATACAAGCACGGTCACTCCCGGAGGGCCTACATTCACTTATACTCCAACAATAACAAACACTCCCGTGCCGGCCGAAGTGCTTATTGACAACTGCGAAGACGGGAACAATATAAATGCCCTTGGGGGATACTGGTATACTTATGCCGATGCTTCAAGCACCATTAACCCTTCAGGTTCTTTTGTTATGACAAACGAAGGCGCAAATTCAACCTCTTTCAGCGCAAGGGTTTACGGCACATTGGGCCCCGTGAACGCATATATGGGCCTTGGGACACAGCTTAAGAACGGGGCCGGCGCTCCGAGTTATCTGGAAACTGATGTTACAATTTATACAGGAATTAAATTTTATGTAAAGGGTGACGGCGGAGCTTATTATATAAAATTTCCGTATGTTTCAAACACAACGGGAGCAACGCTTACCGGATACAATGACTATAAATTTACATTTACCGCGCCGTCGGTTTGGACACAGCTTATAATACCTTTCTCCGCGTTTACCCAGGAAAGCGGCTGGGGAACGGCTTATCCGCGGGAAACCGTACTTCAGCATGCCAAGGAAATTCAATGGCAGTCTCCTGATATGGGAAGGACTTTTGAACTTTATATTGATGAAATCTATTTTTATACATCTTCAACCCCCACCGGCACCGCAACACAAACCCGAACAAGCACCCCTACAATTACACACTCTCCGACTTATACATATACCCCTGCATATACGGCCACCGCGACATATACAAATACATTCACTTATACACCTGTCAATACAAGCACCGCCTCGGCCACACCCACATACACGCATTATTTTGAGAGGAATCAAGCCGCTTCCGACGTGCTTGCGCGTATTTTTGTTTATCCTTCGCCTTTCCGGTCTGACAAGGGGCATACTTCAATAATGTTTGCGGGACTCACAAAAAAATGCCTGATACAGGTATATAATATGAAAGGCGAGATTGTAATGTCGGCAATTAAAGATTCCAATCAGGACAGTTATGTCTGGAAAATATCGGATATAAGAAAGAACAGGCAGGCGGCGCCGGGTATTTATGTGTATGTGATTAAGGATTTAAATGACGGAAAAATAAAAAAGGGAAAATTTACCATAATTAAATGATATAATTGCATAAATAAAAGCGGAGGTGTTAAATGATACTTTGGATTGTTGTTTCCTGCATTGGGCTGCTTGCCGTGCTGATGCTTTTGATTTATAACAGGCTTGTTACATTAAGAAACAGGTGCCAGGAAGCATGGGCGCAGATTGATGTCCAATTGAAAAAAAGGGCTGACCTTGTGCCGAATCTTGTTGAAACGGTCAAAGGCTATGCCGCCCATGAAAAAGCGGTGCTTGAAAACGTGACAAAAGCACGCGCCATGATGCAGAGCGCGGGAAATGATATAGGCAGGCAGGCTGAAGCCGCAAATATGCTTACAGGAGCCTTGAAGTCATTGTTTGCGGTTACCGAGAACTATCCGGAACTTAAAGCCAATCAGAGTTTTCTTCAGCTTCAAAACGAAATAGCCGCAATAGAGGCTAATATCGCATATGCAAGGCAGTTTTTCAATGAAACAGTCCGTATGTATAATGAATATCAGCAGCTTTTTCCGGGAGTTTTGTTCGCTTCGCTGTTCGGGCATGCCAAAAAGGTTTATTTTGAGATAGATGAGACAGAACGCAAGGCGCCGCAGATAAAGTTCTAAGGCTGAAAAATGGTTTACGAGGATATAGACAGAAATAAAACAATGACGGCCGTATTGATTGCGGCTTTTGTATGCCTTATTACAGTTACCGGTTATTTTGCAGGCGGCATTTACGGGGATCCTTTTATTGGTATTGTGACAGGACTTTGTATATCTTTGGTTATGTCATTTACTTCATATTACGCAAGCGACACCATAGTGATCGCTGCATCAGGCGCAAAACCCGCGGACAGAAAAATTAATCCCGAACTTTTTCACGCGGTTGAAGGGCTTTCCCTTGCGGCAGGAATACCGATGCCAAGGGTGTATATTCTTCCTTCGCAGGAAATAAACGCCTTTGCGACCGGAAGGGATCCAAGGCATGCCGCCGTTGCGGTAACCGAGGGGGCGCTGAAAAAACTCAACAAAAGAGAGCTTGAAGGAGTGATAGCGCACGAACTGTCCCATGTAAAAAATTATGACATACTTGTTTCAACCATATCTGCCGTGCTTGCGGGCACTGTGTTTATAATGGCTGACGCAATGAAACGAAGTGCATTAAGAAGCAGCGTCCGAAGGGCAGCGCGCCGAAACGGCCCGCTGTTTGTAATAATGGGAATAATTACAGCCATAATGGCGCCTTTGGCCGCCATGGTAATTCAATATGCGGTATCACGCGAGCGTGAATACATGGCTGACGCCCAGTCTGTTTTATTGACGCGCTATCCGCAGGGATTAATTGACGCGCTTGAAAAAATAAAGAAAGACTCTTTCGCTCCCGCGGAATATTCAACAGGCATAAGGCATATGTATTTTGCGGACCCTTTTGCGATGAAAGCCGGCAGCCTTTTTGCAACGCACCCGCCCATTGACAAAAGGATAGAAAGGCTGAAGAGAAACTTATATAATCAGGCGCAGATAAAAGAATCAGGAATTTCATAGAGTTTTATCTTAAGCCCTTATAAATTGACCTTAAAAATGAAAAGTTGTAGAATCATACCGCTGTTTGACAAAAAGAAAATAATATGGCATAATTATCACAAGTTAAGTGATAAATATAAAAGAGGTGTAATATGACGCTTAAAGAAAAAGTTGCAAAATCGGTTGAGGAATTAAGGCAATACCTTCAGGCAGACGGCGGGGATATTGTGCTTGTTGATGTTGACGAGAAAACAGGAGAAGTGAAAGTTAAATTAACCGGAGCTTGTTCAGGCTGCCCCATGTCACAGATAACATTGAAGCAGGGAGTTGAAGCAAGGCTTAAGGAAGAAATTCCTGAAGTAAGCGTTGTGACGGCGGTATAAATAAATGCCTGTATCAGTATGCCGCTACGAAAAAAACACAGCCTGTGTTCTTCTTAAGGATACATGCATTCCGGGAAGAAAAGGGTGTGTCATTGTGAAAGCGGGGTATAAAGTCACGCAAAAAGAAATATCAAAGCCAAAAAAGCAAAGAGTGACAAAACAGGGCGCCTGAACAAGGCGCCTTTTTAATTTTTAAGCAGGTATTTTATATGTTCTTTTATCCTGGCGCAATTATTAAATGAAAGGCCGAAATATTTTTTCATTTTATTCACGTTAAAAAGCGAAGGTTTTGCCGAGTAGCCCTTGTCAGCCGTCTTTATGACGCTTTTGCTTCCTGAAAATGAAACCGCCCAATTTGCTATTTGTTCCCAGGAAATAAAATTTTTGCTTAAACCAAAGAATACTTCATTTTTAAATTTACTTTCAAGCAGTTTGCGGTATAACAAAGCAAGATGGCCGGCCCATATGAATTGAGTCCCGTCATTTTTTATTACGGTAATTGTTTTACCCTCTTTTGCCATTGAGCATATTTTCCTGAAACGGCTGTCAGGCTCCATTGCGCCGCCGTTTATTGCGGGATTGCCGAAAGTATAGCCCGGCCGTATTATGTTAAAAGCAATATTTGGATTTTTTACGGCATAAGCGTGCATAAAAAGTTCCACGGCGCCTTTTGTTGCGCCGTAATTGTCGGGAGGCAGAAGGTACGAGTCCTCGCGTGCATTTTTGTATGAATACCCAGTTGCGGAAGTGCTTGAAGTGAAAATTATACGGGATGCGCCTTTTTTAACCGCCGTGTCAATCAATTTAACCGAAGTGTAAGCTTCATTAAGTATCATTTCTGGCGCTGTATCACCCCAGCATAAAGCGATATGCACAAGGGCATCAGGTTTTTTTATGCATTTTTCGGTTTTGCCGTGGTTGCTTATGTCGCATTGTATCATATTTATATTTTTTACTTTTTTCAGGGCGGGAACTTTGTCGGGATTCCTGGCAAGGATGTTAACGGTGTGCCCGTGTGAAGCAAGCTCCAAAGCAACATAACTTCCAATGAAACCGGTTCCGCCGGATAAATATACATTCATCAGCCACCGCCTTAATTTTTTAGCTGCAGTTTTATTATAATATAAATTGAAATAAAATATGAATATTAAAATACTTGACACAGAGAAATTTATGTATAAAATACTGTAAAAGGTTTGGAAAAATAATATTAAGGAGGATATGGTGATGAAAAAGATTTTTGTATTTATTCTTGCGCTTTCGCTTTTGGTTGTACCTGCGTCATTTGCGGCTGACAAAGTGACAAAGAACGTGGAAAAGGCAATTAAAGGAGAGGGAGTGGATTGGGCGCCGCAGAAAAACATTATTACGGTTAACCCGCTTATTTTCCTCGGAATTCTCAATGCTCACTATGAAACAGCTCTCAGCAAAGAAAACGGTCTTGGTTTTAACGGAAATCTTTGGTTTGCAACAATTGGAGATTGGTCATATTTCACTGTGGGAGCAGGCGCTGAATATAATTGGTATTTCCAGAAACATGCTTTAAACGGCTGGTTTGCGGGTCCTCATGCTTCTTTTCAGATGGCAAATGTCTCCTATAAATATACCACATATGATTCCAGCTCGAATCTTGTTGAAAAGAATGAATCCGCAACAGGAATATATATTGGCATTGGCGGTCATGGCGGTTATCGCTGGATATGGGACAGCGGATTTACTCTTGATCTTCAGGCAAGTCTTACATACAGCATTGGAAGCTCGATAACAATCGGCGGAGCCACGGCTTCCGGAATTGGCGGAATCGGCTTTGGTCCGGGAGTAAACGTTGGATATGCCTGGTAATAAGGCATAATAACTTTAAAAAGGGCGGTCAAAAGACCGCCCTTTTTTATTTTTAAAGTTCAGCCGATTTTAAATTTTGCCTTTTATGTAAAGTTATGTTATAACTAAAACGTTTAAATATATTTTGGAGGTGTAAAGTGAAAAAGTTTACCGTACTGATTCTTTCATTTTTGTTTGTATTGTCATTTACTCTTTGCGCGCATGCGTCAAAAAAAGGCCTTGGCCTTGGCATTGTTTTGGGGCAGCCGACAGGCATAAGCATCAAGAATTTTATGGACAAGGATTCTGCAATTGATTTTATGGTTAACTGGGATTTTTCCGCGGGCGGAATCGGGGCACATGTTCAATATCTTATTCACAAGTATGATGTTTTTAAAGTAAAGGAAGGCAAGCTTCCTTTTTATTTTGGAGTTGGCGGATTTGCAGGTTTCTGGAGCGGCGGAATGTGGGCCGGAGCCCAGGTCCCCGTGGGTCTTGCTTATGAATTCGGCAGAGACCCGATTGATATTTTCTTTGAAGTAAGGCCGGGAATTCTGCTTTTACCCGGCATGCATCCAAATGTAAGCGGCGGTATTGGAATACGATACTGGTTTAACTGAGAATATACTGAAACCCCGGGCATTAAAAACCCGGGGTTTTTTATTTCACCACATTTTATCAGCCTGTGTCCTCAGGATAATCCTGTGGGCAGCAAGTGAAGCCAAATCTTTAATTAAAGAAGTATTACCTATAATAATTTTCAGGAAAGAAACCAAATCTTTTGTCCTGTAATTTCTGCCTTTAAAATAAGCCCCCAGTGAATTAAGCGTTTTTTGCGAAAAAGAAAAAGAATGTTTTGACACATACAAAGTAAATGGGGAAGCAAAATTGGTTTTGTGCATTTTGTTTTGATAATCAAGCAGTTTTAAAGGATTGTTTTTTCTTAAGGCGTTTACAGCCGCTTCGGCGCACAGCCTTGATGACAGCAAAGCGCCGTAAATTCCGGCAAAAGAAACCGGATTTACAGCGCCGGCTGCGTCGCCGATTAAGGCGGAGCGTGCGGACACAATTTTTTTCTTTAAGCCTGATACGGGAATTTTACCGCGTGTAAAATCAATAGTTTCATAAAGAACTGATGTCAGACGCCTTGAAATGAAACTCTTAAGCTCGTCAGGGTTTTTACAGGCGCCGCCCGTATTGAAGTGATCCTGTTTTTCGAAATTCCAGAAATAATAAGGCGATATTGTATCGTAATAAAAATCAAGCCAGCCTTCACAGCTTTTTATCCCGGAAGATATTTTTTTTATACGAAACTGCATGGCATTTATATATTTTGGCTGTTCTTCTTTAAAAAGCATCTTTGCGCATAAAGAATCGGGGCCGTCTGCCGCAATAAAATAAGAAGCTTTATATTCTCCCCGGTTTGTTTTTACAAATACATGGCTGTTATCCTGAAACACCGAAATCACGGTTTCGTTAAGATGTATATCAGCGCCTTTTTCTCTGGCATTTTTTTCAAGAAATTGTTCAAAAGCACCCCTGTCCAGTATAAAACCGGGGCTGTTTACAGTCATAAAGTTATTGTCAGGAAAGAAAATTCTGTAGCCTTTAACCCGCGCGCTTATGAATGAATCATCGTAAAAGCCTGAAGATTTAAGGCTTTTTTCGCTGACCGCTTCTCCGCAGCAAACAGGATATCCTGTTTTTGGTTTTCTTTCTATTAATAGGACATTAAATCCTTCTGACGCAAGACGGGAAGCACAAGACTGCCCGGCAGGTCCTGCGCCGGCTATTATTACGTCAAAAGCCATTTTATTTGCTCCTTGTATTTTGGTATAATCATCTTACATTATGCTGTTTTAAGCAGGCAACATAAAACTTAAAGCGGGTGCGCGTGAAAAGGATAATTGGAACAATTGTGTCAATACTTGCTTTTTTTCGCTTTTTAAATGCGGCTGCCGATTTATCATGGGACTTTGACGCGCCGGCAAAATGCGCAAAATACTCAACTTTTATTTTTATTGCCATACCAAAAACAAGTCTTATAAAACCTTTTGACAGAAAACAAAGCCTTTTAACAGGAGTTTTTACTTCCCCTTCAGGCAAAAAATACCGCGCCGAAGGATATTATGACGGCAGGAATTTTATTCTTGGTTTTGTGCCAAATGAAACCGGAGGGTGGAAAGTAAATTTATCCCTTGTTGCGGACAACAAACAGCAGTTTGCATTAAGAAGGCATGAATTTTTTTGCCATGAACAGAGCGGGGAAAATAAAGGCGGTATTGTGGCATTAAGCCAAACAGATCCTTTATATCTTTCTTTTGACAATAATAAGCCGTTTTTTCCCGTGGCGATAAACATGTGCTGGGGCGGAGCGGATACTGAACGTGATTATGACAGGTGGCTTAAAAAATCCTCCGAAAACGGGATAAATTTCATAAGAATATGGCTTGCTCCATGGAGTTTTTCTTTGAATACCGCAGGGCTGAGTCAGCCTGACCTGCAGAGGGCTTCGCTTCTTGAAAAAATAATAAAAAAATGCGCTTCCTACAATATATATGTCATGCTGTGTTTAAACGCTCACGGTGAATTTTCGGAAACAAACTATTCAGTGTGGAAGGAAAGTTATTACAATTCCGCAAACGGCGGACCTTGTGCAAAACCCGCTGATTTTTTCACTGATAAAGCCGCAAGGGAAGCCTTCAAACAATACGCCGCGTATATTGTTTCAAGATTCGGAGCAATGAAAAATGTGGCCGTATGGGAATTGTTTAATGAGGCGGATCTTACCGACGGGTGGCAGGTTTCTCCGGATACAGTGCGCAAATGGCACGACGAAATGGCAAAATTTATAAAGGAAACGGATCCGCATAAAAGACCTGTTACCACATCTTTTTCCGACCCGTTGCTTGACGACGCTGTATGGAAGCTTAAGTCAATTGATATGACGCAGACGCATGTTTACGGCCTGCCGGATACGGCATATGAAATATGGAAAGTTTCATCAATAAGGTCCGCAAAATACGGGAAGCCGCATATTATAGGTGAATTTGGCATAGACACAACGGAAAAATTTGCGGAAGAAGGAACAGACAGGCAGGGCGTGCATATACACAATGCCTTATGGAGCGGAGCTTTTTCCATGAACTGCGGAACTCCAATGTCCTGGTGGTGGGACATATATATTGACAGAAACGATCTTTATTATATTTACAGGCCGCTTGCCGAATTTATAAAAAATATCAATTGGCCAAAGGAAGATCTTTTTGAAATACAAAATAAAAGCATGTATCTTGAGAATCCGTCCGATACGGACGGAGGAAATGTTATAATTTATCCGAACTTCAGGATAGCAAAGAATTTAAAAGAAAAATTTGTTCTTACTCCTGAAGGCGAACTTTCTTCCCGAGATATGCTGTGTCCTTTTTTATACGGTTATTCAGCGCCTGAAAAAAGAAGCGAGCCTGTAATTGCAATGAAGAATGCAACGCCTTCGGAGATAACGATAAAATTAAAAAAAGTCACGGGGGATAATACTTTAAAAATTTTCATAAACGGAATTGAATCCGCAAGCTACAGAATAAACGCTTCGGATTATAAAAATAAAAAGGAAGAAAAAGGTTTTATTACCGCTTTGACATCCGAACAAATAACGGTTCCTGTGCCCCAGGGTGACAATGAAGTTATGCTGGCTAACAGGGGAACGGGTATAATAGAATTTGATTCGATTTTGTTTCCGGGTTATCTTGATCCTTCGCTTGCTCCGGTTTTCATCGCGGGAATGCAGGGCAAGCAGAGCGCTTATTTTTGGATTAAGAACAGGAATTATGAATGGAATCTGCCTGCGCCAAAACGCGTGGGAGCTTCTTATATTGATCTTGAAGGCATAAATCAGGGCAGATATGTGATTGAAGTATACGACACTTATTCGGGAAGTGTTTTGAAAAAATATGAAGAAATAAATGACATAAACGGCATAAGATTAAAAATACCGGCTTTTGATCATGATATTGCGGTAAGAGTGACGCCGTATAAGAAGTGAAAATGGATAACTTTATAAAAAATATTTTAAAAGACAGAAAAGAAATGAAAAAAAATTCGATCTTCACCGTTGATACGGAAAAAGTTCTTCAAACGGCTCTTGAAGCAGGCTGTGAATTGGTTAATTTTTTTTACTGCGAAGGCGGGGAAGCCCTGCCGGATGTTTTTCCTTACATAAGGGAAAAAGCTCAGAGGGTAAAGAAAAGTTTTATTGACAAAAATGCTTCGGTAAAAACTCACAGCGGTTTTGTGGCTTTATTAAAACATAAGGGCCCCGATGCTGATACCGTTAACACGAATTTTGTTGTTGTGCTTGATACCGTGCAGGACCCTTCAAATGTGGGAGCCATAATGCGCAACGGAGCGGCTTTTGGATTTTTGGATTATCTTCTTGCGGACAGCGCATATCATCTTTCGGAAAAAGCAATAAGAAGCTCTGCGGGTGCCGTCTTTTTCTGCAGAGTGTCTTATATGACCCGTCCTGAAATTATTTTGGCATTAAAAGGAAGAACCGTTTTTGCGGCGGAATCAAAAGGCGGTATTCCGCCCGAAACTGCGGTTCATAGGATTAAACAGAAAAAATACGCGCTTATACTTGGAAGTGAAGGAAGAGGCGTATCAGAAGAAATGTTGTCTGTTACGGATGTAAGAATAAGGATTCCTCATAAAAACAATAATATTGAATCATTAAATGTTGCCTCCGCATCCGCCGTTATACTGTATGAATTAAGCCGTTTAGAGTGAATATTCATTTGATTAAATGACTTTTTGTTTTTTTGCTTTTATCAAATAAAAATCAAATTTCTTACAAAAAAATTGTTTTAAAGTTAATAACCGTTAAAATTTTTTTTTTAATTTCCAAAAAACCCCTGTTTTTTCAGGCATTTAATATAATCGGGCCGGTGGGAAAATATTGTTGACAAATGGTGTAAAAGGGGTATAATTAGGCATAAAGTGGGATAAAGTGGGAGGCAAAGGAGTTTTAATTTAATGTTAAAAATTGGATTTGTAGGGCAATACTCTCATACCCTGGATGACAAGGGCAGGGTAAGTATTCCCGCAAGGTTTAAAAAGTATATAGAAGATTCTGCCACGGGAACCGATTCGGCGCAGCTTGTGCTGTCAATAGGAGCCGATAAATGCGTTGAAGCTTTAAGCGTTAATGCATGGGAGAGAATGAAAGCTGCTTATGAACAGGAACAGACTTTGGATGCTTCTGTCAAGGCAAGCATAAGGCAGCGCACTATGAACACTTTTCCTGTTAACATTGATAAAAGCGGCAGAATAATTATACCGGAACCATTGAAAAAACTTGCTGGAATAAGAAAAAACGTTGTTTTTGTGGGAGTTGTTGACCGTTTTGAAATATGGGACGAGGAAGAGCTTTCTGCGCACCTTAAAAATAACGACGGAGGAAATTCATGAGTGTTGAAACAACATCAAAGAAAGTTGTCGTGCTTATATTGCGCGGTGAAACCGATATCGAAGACATAATAGCTTTAAAAGATATAATAACAAGTTTTATAGAAAGGGATCAATTATTCTTTCTTCTTGATTTTACAAATGTTTCCCATATAAACGTATCGGGAATAGAATATTTAAACGAACGCAAAGAAAGGGTGAGAAGCCTTGGGGGTGATCTTAAAATATTCGGAGCAACCGATTATGTAAAGAATCTTTTTACTTATGCCGGCTTCTGGGGTGAAATAGATTTCTATGGATCGGAGGAAGAGGCAATAGCTTCTTTTGAGGGCCTCGTATGAGAATTGCATAAAAGCGTGCTGCTTAAGGAGTCAGTGGAGCTCCTTAATGTTAACATAAACGGCGGCATATATGTTGACGCAACTTTCGGCTTCGGAGGGCATAGCAGGGAAATCCTGAAAAGAATGTCAAACGAAGCCGTTTTAATAGGTTTTGATGCGGATGCGGAATCATTGGAAATAAATGCGAAACAGTTTGCCGAAGACAAAAGGTTTAAACCGGTTCATGCAAATTTTTCGCTTATTAAAGAAAAGCTCTTTGAAATGGGAATTAAAAATATTGACGGCGTTATTTATGACCTTGGTGTTTCAAGCATGCACTTTGAAGATGCTTCACGGGGATTCAGTTTTCTTCATGACGGACCTCTTGATATGAGGCTGGACAGAAGCGCGGGAATCACGGCTTCTGATATTGTAAACACATACAGGAAAGAAGAGCTTGTAAGGATCCTTCGTGATTACGGAGAGGAAAGAGCCGCCGGAAAAATTGCCGACGCGATAATAAAATCAAGGCCTGTTTTGACAACTTTTGAACTTGCGGCCGCGGTTAAATCCGTGCTTGGCGAAAAAAAAATCGGCGACAGAATACATCCGGCAACAAGAACATTTCAGGCAATAAGAATAGAGGTTAATTCGGAGTTGAAGACGCTTGAAAAATCGCTTTGGGCGGCATTGTCAATGCTTAACAAGGGCGGAAGAATTGCGGTTATATCTTTTCATTCGCTGGAAGACAGAATTGTTAAAAGTATTTTCAGACACGAAAGCGAAGATTGTGTCTGCGAAAATAAAAGGGTTCCGTGCAGCTGCGGCCACAGGGCAAGTCTGAAGATTGTTACAAAAAAACCCGTGGTGCCATCCGGCGATGAAGCCGCGGAAAATCCCAGGGCAAGAAGCGCAAAACTGCGATGTGCCGAAAAAATTTAGCAAAGGGGTTTTATGGAAAGAGGATTTAACAACAAGTTTTTGAGGATAATGGATCATCGCGCGAACTATATTAATACAAAAAGCGCCGGCAAAAATGCGTTTTTGCTGGGGCTTATTTTTGTGCCTGCTTTTATATTTGTATGGCTTCAAATACAGTGCATGGACATGAATTATAAGCTGAATGATCTTAAGGAAACAAGGGACAGATTAAAATCCCAAAACAGGGAGCTTTCTTACAGGCTTAAATATATGGCTTCCGAAGCATATATGGAAAAAACGGCAAGGGAAATATATTCTTTTAAAAATCCGGGGCCTTCGGAAATTGTTGTTGTAAAAAGAAGCAGAACAATTACGGAAAAATTTTTGGGATTGTTTGAAAGCGGTAAAACACGCAATAAGAGGCGGTCGTGATTAATAATAACAAAGGATTTGACAGCGGAAGGCGAATAGAGTTAACTGTGCTGTTTTTTGCGGCTTGTATGGCGGTTATTGCCGTTAAGCTTATATGGCTTCAGGTCATAAAATACGGATTTTACAGAGAAAAAGCGGCCGATATACATACAAAAACTTCGAAAATGCAGTTTGGCAGGGGGGCAATTTATGACCGAAACGGCAGAGAACTTGCCATTTCAATTGCTTCGGAATCCATATGCGCCAATCCGAGAGCTGTGAAAGCAAAAGAATCAACGGCCGCTTATCTTGCCGCAAAACTTGGAATCAGCAGGCACGAAGTTCTGCAAAAACTCAGAAAAAAAAGCGGATTTGTTTACATAAAAAGAAAGGTAAAACCTGAAATTGCGGGGGAAATACTTGACAAAAAGATTCCGGGTATTTATTCCGAAAGGGAGGAACAAAGAATTTATCCGATGAAACAGCTTGCGGCTCATGTGGTTGGGTTTGCGGGCATTGATAACACCGGACTTGACGGAGTGGAAAGGGATTATGAAAAGTATTTGAAAGGAAAAATGAGCAGCGTTGTTGTTTATCTTGACGCAAAAAGAAGAGCTTTGTCGACAAAAACAAAATCGCATCCGGGAGACGGAGGCGCGGATATCTATCTTACAATTGATTCTTCGATACAATATTCCGCGGAAAAAGAACTTGCGGAAATGGCTCAGAAGTGGAAGGCAAAGGCGGGATCTGTAATTGTGATGAACCCGAATACGGGCGAAATATACGCAATGGCAAATTATCCTTCTTATGATCCGAATAATTTTAAAGAATATTCCGATTGGGTAAGAAAAAACAGGGCAATAACAGATATTTATGAACCCGGATCAACTTTTAAAGCTTTTACCATGAGCGCATACATAAATAAATTTCCTTTTGACTGGGATAAAAAATATTACTGTGAAAAAGGCAAATATGTGATGAAGTACAGAACAGTCAACGACCATGAACCTTATGAAGAACTTGACGTACAGTCCATAATGAAATATTCAAGCAATATAGGTTTTGTAAAAATGGCTGAAAGAATGAATGATCCGGGAGCGCTTTACAGGGAATATGTAAGATATGGCTTTGGCAGAAAAACAGGGATTGATTTAAGCGGCGAGAATTCGGGGCTATTAAGGCCTGTTGACAAATGGTCTGCGGTATCAATTGCCGCCATACCTTACGGTCAGGAAATAGCCGTAACAAGCATACAGCTTGCAAAAGCATATGCCGCAATTGCAAACGGCGGCCGTGAAATTACTCCGTATGTTGTAATGAAAGCCGAAAGAAACGGATCCTTGTTGTTTATGCATAAAGGCAAGGTTGGCGGAAGAGTTGTCGGAAATTCAACCAGAGAAAAGATTGTAAAAATGCTTGAATCCGTGTGCGAAAAAGACGGAACAGGATTTAATGCCCAGATACCGGGTTATAAAGTTGCCGGTAAAACAGGAACCGCCCAAAAGCACAATGAAAACGGAAAAGGATATAAATCGGGCGCTTATGTGGCTTCTTTTATAGGTTTTTTTCCTTCCGACAAGCCGCAGCTTCTTACGCTTGTAATGATAGACGAACCAAAAGTTTTGTATTACGGCGGACAGGTGGCCGCCCCTATATTTAAAAAAATAAGCACATATGCAATATCACAGATGAAAATACTTCCCGATGAAAAAGCTTTAAGCCAATATGCAGATTCAGCGGACGTTCAAAATAATTTCAAGCAAATGCCTGATTTAAGAAAAAAAAGCGTGAGCGAGGCTTCTTTGCTGCTGAAAAAGAGCGATGTTGTAATGAGAGTTATCGGGAAAGGAAATATTGTTGAAAAACAGGAGCCAAATCCGGGAGTAAAAATTTCTCCGGGACAAAAAGTTTATGTTTATACCGATACTCGGGAAAAATCTTCCTCTCAGTCCGTTTATATGCCCAATGTAAAAGGGCTTTCAATAAGAAAAACTGTTGCAATACTTAAAGAACTCGGCCTTGAAACGGAATGCGTGGGATCCGGCATTGCGGTGTCCCAGATTCCCGGTCCGGGCAAGGCGGTAAAGCGCGGAAGCAGGTGCACTGTTACTTTTATGAGGCAAGAGGGGGACCTGTGAAGAAAATTAAACTTGCCGCATTTGTAAGAACACTGGCAAAACCCTGGATTTTGGTTGGAAATCCGGGTGTTAAGGTTAACGGCATTTATGAGAATGCTGGCGCCGTAAAAAAAGGGGGAGTGTTTTTCTGTGTTAAAGGCGCTTCATTTGACGGTCATGACTATGCCGCAGAAGCCGTAAAAAACGGCGCCGCTGCGGTTGTGGCACAAAAGGAAGTAAGGGGTATAAAATGCGGAACGGCTCTTATAAGAGTTAAGGATACAAAAGAATCTCTTGCGGCGGCGGCAAAAAATTTTTACGGACAGAACAAGATTAAGACGCTTGGCATAACCGGCACAAAGGGAAAGACAACGGTAAGCTATATGGCGGATAAAATTCTTACAAAAACCACCGGAAAAAAGAATACGGTTATTGGAACAATCGGCTACAGGATTGGAACGGTAAAGAAAGAAGCAAAAAACACCACGCCGTCAAATCTTGAAATAATGAAAATGCTTTATGAAAGCAACAGAAAAAGAATCGGTTTTGCCGTAATGGAAGTATCTTCTCATGCCCTTGTTCAGGGAAGGCTTAAAAACATAACTCTTGAACGCGCTGTTGTAACGAATATAACCAGGGATCATCTTGATTTTCATAAAACCGAAAGGAATTACTTTCTTGCCAAAACAATGATAGCCGGCCTTGTTAAAAAAGGCGGAACTGTTTGTGTTAATGCTGACATGAAAAAAGCGGCCGAATTTATAAAAATTTGCAAGAAATCAGGCGTAAAAATAATAACTTACGGCATAAAAAACAAGGCCGATATAAAGGCGGAGTCAATTATAAAAGGAATTCACGGTTCGGAATTTACCGTTAAGCACGGAAATAAAAAACAGATTTTTAAAACAAAACTTATAGGCACCCATAATATATACAATGTTCTTGCAGCTTATGCCCTTACGGCGCCTTATTGCGGAATTAAGACCGCGGCTTTGGCTTTGTCGGATTTTAAGGGAGTTCCGGGAAGACTTGAACATGTTTATCATGGAGATTTTTCGGCCGTTGTTGATTTTGCCCATAATCCCGATTCAATATATCAGGCATTAATGGCTTTAAGACCAGAAACAAAGGGCAGACTTATTGCGCTTTTTGGAGCCGGCGGTGAAAGAGACAAAGGGAAAAGGCCTTTGATGGCAAAAGCCGCGGAACGTGCGGCTGATATTATTATAGTTACTTCGGATAACCCGCGTTCCGAAAATCCCAAAAAAATAATAAAGGAAATAATGAAAGGCGCGTCCAAAAGAAAAAAATTTATTGTTGAACCTGACAGGGCAAAAGCGGTGAAAATTGCCGTAAGCATTGCGAAAAAAGGCGATGTAATTGCCGCGCTGGGCAAAGGTCCGGAGGAGTATCAGGAAATAAAGGGGATAAAGCATCCCTACAATGATGCAAGGGAAATATTGAAAGCCGTAAAACACGGAAAGGCCGGAAAATGAAATTAAGCACACTTGAAATATGCAGGGTTTTATCGGTTAAAACAGACGTTAAGGATATGCCTGTTTGCGGCATAACAACAGACAGCAGAACGGATGTTAAAGGGAAAGTTTTTTTTGCCATAAAAGGCGAAAAAAATAACGGTCATGATTATGTTGAGAATGTTTTAAAACGCGGTGCTGTTTTGTGCGTCTGCGACGAAAAGGTAAAGGCAAAAGACGGGGTGATATATGTTAAGGATACGGTAAACGCCCTTTTAAAGCTTGCTTTTTATTATGCGGATAAATTTAAAGATGTAAGGATTGCCGCGGTTACCGGCAGCAACGGAAAGACAACGGTTAAGGAAATGATTGCGGCAATGCTTGAAAAAAAGTTTGGTAAAAACGCCGTTCTTAAAAGCGAGAAAAGTTTTAACAATCATATAGGAGTGCCTCTTACCGCTTTTAAACTGAGCGACAAAATAAAAGCCGCTGTTTTTGAAGTGGGCATGAATCACAAGGGAGAGATAAAAAAACTTGTGTCCGGCTTTAAACTTGATGCCGCGGTAATAACAAATACGGGAAAAGCGCACATAGGCAATCTTGGGTCGGAGAAAGCAATAGCGCTGGCAAAGGCCGAGATTTTTTCCGGCCTAAAAAAAGGAGGAGCGGCTGTAATTAACGCACGTTCGTCTTTTTACGGGCTCCTTAATAAAAAAGCGGCCGTAGCAGGCGCGGAAGTTATAAGTTTTGGCGGTGAAATGAACGGAATGATGATTTGTTGCCATAAAGAAACAAAAAAAGGCTCCGAGTTTTTTTTGAAATATCGCGGTAAAAAACAGAAGTTTAAAATTAAAATGCACGGTTTTCATAATGCTTTAAACACGGCGGCGGCGGCGGCATGCGCGGCAACCTTCGGGGTGAATCTTAAGCAATGCGCCGCGGCGATGGAAAAATTTACAATGCAGGGCCTGATGCGTTTTGAAAGAAAGAAAAAAGCAGGCATTGAAATAATTAATGACTGTTATAACGCCAATCCGGATTCTTTTGCGGCTTCGCTTAAAGTGCTGTCGGATTTAAAACTTAAAGAACTGCTTATAGTAACGGGAGATATGATGGAAATGGGAGAGGCGTCGGTTAAGGAACATTATGAACTTGGGAAAAAGCTTGCCGGAATTAATGCTGTTTCCGCCATATGCTATGGCAGTTTTTCGGGTGATGTAAAGCGCGGTTTTTATGATGCGGGCGGAAAGTATGAAATAATTTCCGTAAACGACAGAAAAGAACTTTTAAGGGTATTTGCGGAAAAAACAAAAAAAATTAAAAGTGTTTTCCTGAAAGGTTCAAGGGGCAACAGGCTTGAAGAGCTTGAAGCCCTTATAAAATAAGGAGGAAGTAAAGATGTTTTATCACCTGATTTACCCGATGCACGTTTATGTGTCAGGGCTTAACATTTTCAGGTATATAACCGTAAGGGCCGCTTTTGCGGCTGTTACGGCATTTTTTATTACCATTATGATAGGCGGTTTTGTTATAAAAATTTTGCGGGAGTATAAAATAGGCCAGATAATAAGGCGTGAAGGCCCGAAGAAGCACCTTCAGAAAGAGGGAACGCCCACAATGGGCGGGCTGCTGATTCTTTTTTCGTTTTTGGCCGGCGTACTGCTTTGGGGCCGCCTTGACAATCCTTATGTTCAGATGGGAATTTTTTCGGCCGTATGGTTTGGCTTAATAGGGCTTCTTGACGACTGGCTGAAGCTTAAAATAGGCACAAAAGGTCTTAATGCAAACGGAAAATTGGTTTTGCAGTTTATGGGAGCTTTCCTTATAACCGGATGGTATACATTTATAATTCAGGCTGGCAGCGAAACCGTTACGCTTCTTACCGTGCCTTTTGTAAAATCGCCTTTAATGCTTCCTGCGGCTGTTTTTATAATATTCGCCGTTTTGATAATTGTAGGATGGTCAAATGCCGTGAATTTAACCGACGGCCTTGACGGCCTTGCAACAGGGCTTTCGCTTATGGTTTTTGCGGCACTCACGATACTTGCTTATGTTGCGGGCAACTTCAGGATGAGCGAATACCTGTTGATTCAATATGTGCCCATGAGCGGGGAACTTGCGGTTGTATGCGCGGCATTTGCCGGGGCGCTTTTGGGATTCCTGTGGTTTAACGCATATCCCGCACAGGTATTTATGGGAGATGTTGGCGCGCTGATGCTGGGAGGAGTTATAGGCACCGTTACCGTTATCATAAAACAGGAAATCCTGCTTCTTATGGTAGGGCTTGTTTTTGTTATAGAGCTTGCATCGGTTGTAATACAGGTTACTTCGTATAAGATGACAAAGAAAAGGGTTTTTAAAATGGCGCCCCTTCATCATCATTTTCAGCTTAAGGGAATGTCGGAGCCAAAAATAATAATACGTTTCTGGATAGCGGGCATAATAGTTCTTCTTATAATGCTTGCAACATTGAAATTAAGATAAAGGCGGTAAAAATGTCTGATACTGTAAGCGGAAAAAAAGTTATGGTCCTTGGAGCTGGAAAAAGCGGAATATCAGCCGCAAAGCTGCTGCTTAAAAAAGGGGCGACAAGGGTTGTTTTGGCGGATGAGAAACCGATGGAAAAGCTGGATGAAAGCGTAAAAGAAATTCAAACGCTTGGCGCAATTGTTGAGGCAGGCGCTTTTAAATCCTCAACCATACTTGAGTCTGATTTAATTGTTGTAAGCCCGGGAGTGCCTCTTGCCGGAGCATGGCATGAAACAGCCGTAAGAAACGGCATAGAAATTATCGGAGAAATAGAACTGGCATATACAAACATGAGGGAATGCAAAATAGTGGCAATTACGGGCACAAACGGAAAAACAACGGCAACAACTCTTATGTATGAAGTTTTAAAGGCTCAGTTTGGGGATAAAGCAGCGGTTGCGGGAAATATAGGAATACCTTACTGCGATATTGCGGCATCAGGGGCGGAGCCGGATTATCTTGCGCTTGAAGTTTCAAGTTTTCAGCTTGAGACAATTAAAAAGTTTAAACCTTTTGTTTCCGTGATTCTTAATATAACGGATGATCATATGGACAGATATCCTTCCATGCAGGCTTATGCACAGGCAAAAGCCAATATTTATATAAACCAGGGTCCTGAAGACGGGATAACTGTTTTAAACGCGGAGGATAAATTTACGGGTATTCTTGCATCGCTTGCGAGAAACAAAAAAGTTATGTTTTCTTCGTGCAGAACGCTTGATGACGGATGGTACAGCGACGGCGAAGCAATTTATAAAAGCGTTAACGGGAAAGCCTTAAAAATACTTGGAACGGATGAAATACTGTTAAAAGGATCTCATAATCACGAAAATGTAATGGCGGTTTTGATTGCTTCGGATGCGCTTGGGCTTGACATGGAAAAAGCGAAAGAAACCGTAAGAAATTTTCGCGGTCTTCCTCACAGAATTGAATTCTGCGGAGAGGTGAAAGGAATAAAATTCTATGATGACAGCAAAGGCACAAACATTGACGCTGTGATAAAAGCCGTAGGCACTTTTAAAGGGCCGCTTGGCCTTGTTTTGGGCGGCAGGGAAAAAAACACCGATTTTAATCAGCTGCTTGACGTGCTGCCTGAAAACGTAAAATTTATAATTGCGCTTGGCGAGAACAGGGACAAGATTGCTGATATTTTTGGTTCAAGGGTTCCTGTAATAAAGACAATGTCAATGGACGAAGTGGTTGCCGAAGCCTTGAAAATGGGCGGAATTGAAACCCTTCTTTTGTCTCCGGGATGCGCAAGTTTTGATCTTTTTAAAAATTATGCGCACAGGGGAGACGAATTTAAAAAAGCTGTTCAAAAGGCGGGTGCGGCATGAACAGAAAAGTTTTTTCTTCGGGTGCATATTCGGCAAATGACGGCGGCGCGCCGGCAAGGGTTGATGTGATGCTTTTTATGGCTTTCCTTGTGCTTATATTTGGCGGAATAATAATGGTCTACGGGGCAAGTTCTGTTAAAGGATATGACAAGTTTGGCGACACCGCATATTTCTTTAAAAGGCAGATAATTTTCACTCTGCTTGGTTTTGCGGCCGCAATTTATTGTTTCCGTTTAAGCTCCGAAAGGATAAAAAAAGCTGCGGAAATGCTTATGATTGCTTCCGTTTTATTGGTCTTTGCGGTAATGATACCCGGGCTTGGAAGAAAAGCCAACGGAGCCACAAGATGGCTTAATATCGGGCCTTTTGGATTCCAGCCTTTTGAACTTGCCAAGTTTGCTTATGTTATTTTTGTGGCAAAAATTCTTTCGGATAAAAGCATTCCTCCCGGCAAGGTTTTCTCCAGGATTGCTTTTATAACATTTTTGCTTGTGTTGGGTTTAATGTTCCAGAAGGATTTTGGCGGAACTGTAATTATATTTGTGCTTCTTCTTTCATTGCTGTTTATTTCGGGGGCTTCAATGAAAATATTTCTTTTTCTTGTGCCTGCCGGTATCGCAGGTTTGGCGGCTTTGATAATGGCCCAGCCTTACAGAATAAAGCGTCTTATGGTTTTTTTGGATCCATGGAAAGACTATAACGGAGCCGGATGGCAGTCCGCCCAGTCTTTGATAGCAATAGGTTCCGGCGGAATTACCGGAAGCGGGCTTGGAAACAGCATGCAAAAATATCAATACTTGCCGGAAGCGCACACTGATTATATTTTCTCTATAATCGGAGAGGAATTGGGATTAATCGGATCATTTGCGGTGCTTACGGTGCTGTTTGTGATACTTTACAGGGGCATGCTTGTGGCCGTAAATGCAAAAGATAATTTTCTTAAACTTACAGCCGCCGGAATAACGGTAATGTTCATTGCCCAGTCAATGATAAATATAGGTGTTGCTGTAAGTCTGCTTCCGGCAAAAGGCATGACGCTTCCTTTTTTAAGTTATGGAGGAAGTTCTGTTTTAATTTCTTTTGCGGCGGCGGGAATCCTGCTGTCAATTTCCGGAAGGGTTGGTTCGGGAAAATGAAGTGTCTTTTTACTTGCGGCGGAACAGGAGGCCATATTTTTCCGGCAATAGCCGTTGCCGAACAAATAAAAAAGGCGGACAAAGAAAATGCGATTCTTTTTGCGGGTAATGATGACGGAATGGAGTCCGCAATTGTTAAAAAAGCCGGGTTTGATTTTGTGCATGTGGGTGCAAGACCCTTTGTGAGGAAATCTTTTTTTAAGAACATAAAAAACTTTATTTTAAACATTTTGGCTTTGTTTAATGCTTTGAAAATTATAAAAAATTTCAAACCTGATTATGTTTTTGGAACGGGAGGTTTTGTTTCTTTTCCCGTTTGTGCCGCATCTGTTTTGACGGGAAAGAAAACGGTTATACATGAGCCCAATACAAATCCCGGGCTTGCGAATTTATGGATTGCGCCTTTTGTAAGCGCGATAACGCTGGGTTTCGAAGAAACAGTTAAATACTTTCCGGGTTCAAAGTGCCATGTCACGGGAAATCCGGTAAGGGAAAGCATTCTTAAATTAAAAAAGAAAGACGGAAGAAAAGCTTTTGGAATAAAAAGAGGAAAGACGATTTTGGTGATGCCCGGAAGCAGAGCGGCAAAAAGCGTTAATGCGGCAGTGCTTAAAGCGCTGCCATTCCTTTCCGGTTTTAAGGGAGAACTTAACATTATTTGGATGTGCGGCGCCGCGGAATACGAGGATATAAAAAAGGCCGTAAAAAGAATAAAGAAACCCAATATTGTTCTTAAAAGTTTTATTGACAGGCCGGATTTGGCTTATGCCGCCTGTGATGCCGCGCTGCTGCGCGCCGGCGCAAGCACATTAACCGAGATTGTTGCGGCAGGCATTCCTTCGGTGCTTGTTCCTTATCCGCACGCAACAGGAAATCATCAGGAAAAAAATTCGGATGTATTTGAAAAAAACGGAGCGGCTTTTGTTGTTAAAGACTGCGATCTTGACGGAAAAAGACTTGCGGAAGTTTTAATTAAGGCTCTTGACGCAAAATCTGCGGCTAAAATGAAAAAAGAATTAAAAAAAATGTTTAAAGGCAACGGAGCGGTTGCAATTGCCGGAATGCTTTTAAACAAAGAAATTTAAAGGCGGTAAAAATGGCTGAGAAGGTAAAGAACATTCACTTTATAGGGATTGGCGGATCCGGAATAAACGGCATAGCCGAAATATTTATAAATATGGGATACAAAGTCAGCGGTTCCGATATAAAAGAATCGGAAACAACCGAAAGAATAAGAAAAATGGGCGGCAGGGTTTTTATAGGGCATGATGCAAAAAATGTTAAAGGCGCTCAGTGCGTTGTTTACAGCAATGCGGTTCCGGTAACAAACCCGGAGATGATAAAAGCCAGGGAAATGAAAATTCCGGTTATATCAAGGGCCGTAATGCTTAATGAAGTAATGAGATTAAAAACAGGTATAGCAATTGCCGGTTCTCACGGAAAAACAACAACGACATCCATGCTGGCCGAGATATTTGAAGAGGCCGGACTTGACCCCACTTTTATTGTGGGCGGATTGGTCAAAAGTAAAGGCGCCCACGCAAAGGCGGGCAGGGGAAAATATGTTATCGCCGAAGCATGTGAGGCGTTTGGTTCGTTTTTGCACCTTAATCCAGTTATTTGCGGTGTTACCAATATAGACAATGACCATATGGATTATTATAAAAGGATGGATGCTTTAAAAGATGCTTTTATAAACTTTATAAATAAAACGCCTTTTTTTGGAAGGGCATATTTAAACGGGGATGATGCAAATATTCGTTCAATAGAAAACGAGATTTATGTAAAAAAAATATTTTATGGACGGGAAAAAGGCAACGATGTTGTTGTAAGCGGCATAAAGCAAAGGGGCCTTGGGCAGGATTTTTATGTTTCTTATTTCGGGAAGAAACTGGGAAAGTTCAGTCTTGCGATACCGGGCGAGCACAATGTTCTTAATGCCACATTGTGCATAGCAATAGCATACGGCGAGGGCATCGGAACTTCGGTTATAAAAAGGGCATTGAAAAAATTTGAAAATGTTCAGAGACGTTTTAATATCTTTAAAAATAAAATGTTTACTGTTGTGGATGATTATGCGCATCATCCGATGGAAATTGAAAAAGTTCTTCAAACCGCAAGAACCATAGCCGGAAAAAAGAAAATAATAGCTGTTTTTCAGCCGCATCTTTTTTCGCGCACCCAGCTTTTATACAGGGAATTTGCCAAAGCCCTTGCAATTGCGGATTACGTGATAGTTGACAATATTTATCCTTCCCGCGAGGCTCCGGTTCCGGGTGTCACTTCCCAGCTGATATCGGATGAAATGAAAGCAAACGGTTTTTCGAACGTGTGGCAGGAAAAAGACTGGAATGCGGTTGCAGACAGGGTTATGTCAATTGTAAAACCCGGAGATTATGTGTTCTTGATGGGCGCGGGCAATGTGAACAACATAAGAAAAATATTGGAAAGCAGGGTTAAATGAAAATTGTTGAGACAAAATTGAAAAAGACGGGAATAGAATGCAGGAAAAATGTAAATATGTCAAAGCTTTCCACTTTTAAGGTGGGCGGAAAGGCCGCGCTTTTTGTTGAACCAAAAAATGAAAAAGAGCTTTCGGCGGCGGTTACGGCATGCGTAAAAGCCCGTGTTCCTTATATGGCTGTGGGAAGCATGTCCAATGTAATACCGTCTGACGGAAAAATTAACATTGTTTTTTTGTCAATGGTGAAGGGCTTTAAAAAAGCCGAATTAAAAGGCAAAACCGTTATCAAAGCCGGCGCGGGAATGAGCGTTAATGCGTTTAACATGTTTGCCGCGAGACATTCTTTAAAAGGCGCAGAGTTTCTGGCGGGAATACCGGGAACCATAGGCGGAGCCGTTTATATGAATGCCGGAGCTTTTGGAAAGAATGTTTCAATGATTGTTTCCAGGGTATATGCGATAAATAAAAAAGGAGAAAGCGTTGTCTTGGAGAAGGATAAGTGCCGTTTTTCCTACAGAAAGAGTGTTTTTCAGAAAAACGGATTTGTAATAACCGCGGCTGAATTTAAACTTAAAAAGGGCGACAGCGCGGAAATAAAATCGGAGATAAAAAAAATAATAAAGTTGAGGCATGAAAAACATCCGTGGCAGCCAAGCGCCGGAAGTTTTTTTAAGAACAGTTATCCTTCTTATACTGCGGGAAAGGTTATTGAAGCCGCGGGTCTTAAAGGCAAGAGCATTGGAGGCGCGGCGGTATCCGAAAAGCATGCGAATTTTATAATTAACAAAGGCGGCGCAAAAGCTTCTGATATAAAGCGGCTTGCGGCTTTTATAAAAAAAGAAGTGTACAAAAAGTTTAAGATAAGGCTTAAAGAAGAAGTAAAGTACATTTGAAAGCTTTAAAAAGAGGCAAAAATGAAAACAAGCGGCGATTTAAAAAAGTTAAAGATTGTGGTTTTGATGGGAGGCCTTTCTGACGAACGCGAAGTGTCTTTAAAGACAGGTGCGGCCATGGCGGCTGAATTAAAAAAACACGGACATAAAGTGACGGTAATTGACATAAAGAAGAGAGATATAAGCCCTGTAATTAAGGCCAAACCTGATCTTGTGATGATTGGACTTCACGGCGCATATGGTGAAGACGGCATAATGCAGGGAATACTGGAATTTCACGGTATCCCTTATATGGGCTGCGGAGTTATGGCCTCGGCGCTTGCCATGAATAAAGTAAAGTCAAAAGAAGTTATGAAGGCGAACGGCATCAGAACCCCGAAATGGCAGGTGTTAAAATCAAACGAAGACCTTGAAAATTTAAAAATTAATTTTCCTTTTGTGATAAAACCAAATGATAACGGCTCTTCCGTGGGAATTTTTGTTGTTAAAAATAAAAAAGAGGCAAAAGAAGCCTTTAAGAAAACGGCTGAAATAAGCCGTCAAATTTTTGCGGAAGAATTTATTAAAGGAACTGAAATTTCCGTACCGATTTTAAACAACAGAGCGCTGCCGGTTATAGAGATAATTCCCGCCAATGAATTTTATGACTATGAGTCTAAATATACCGAAGGAAAATCCACGCATATTATACCCGCGAGAATCGGAAAATCAGACACAAAAAATGCCTGTGAAGCGGCTCTTAAGGCCGCTTCCGTTATAGGCTGCGGGGTTTACAGCAGGGTGGACATAATAATAAAAAATCACAGGCCTTATGTAATAGAGCTTAATACATTGCCGGGTATGACTCCGATGAGTCTTTTTCCTGAATCGGCAAAAGCCGCCGGCATAAGTTTTTATGACCTGCTTTGTGAACTTATGAAAAGCGCTCTTGAAGGTAAAAAATGAAAAAACGTGCAAAATTTGTGACAAAAAGGAGCCGGATTTTTTCCGGGAGCATTAAAAATTATGCCGGCATAAAAAATCTCGGCAGGATTTTTGCGGGGCTTGTGCTTTTGTTTATGGCTGTTTATGCCGCGGGAAAAGTATTTGTTTATTCGGGTGAAAAATTACGCGGATTTAAGCCGGAGATAAATTTAAACCTGGCGGTTCCGTTTTCTTCGCCCAAATATATTATTTACAGCGAAGGAAAAATTTATGGCTTATATGAAGGAGGCCGCTTTCAGCAGTTAACCGGGGGTTTTGACGCTTCGGGGCTTCCTGTATTAACGGGTGTAATGATAAATGAAGCGCGCGAACCCCAAAAAAATGCTTTAAGGATGGCTCTTTCTTTAAGCAGGGAAAGAATGGCAACAATATCGGAAATTTCTTTGAAGGATCCGGACAATATCACTTTGATTACAATTGACGGAGTGACGGTTTTGGCCGGGCCGACAATCAATGACATTAAAATGAGAAATTACGAAGCGGCCGTAAAACGCGCTTCCGAAATGCACAAAAGATACTCTGTCATGGATTTAAGGTTTAAAGACAGGGTGATAATAAGATGAAAGGATGTGAAATAAATGGCAAAGTTGTCTGAAGATTATATTGTTGTCGCTGTTGACATAGGCACAACAAAAGTATGCACCGTTATTGCCGGTGTCACTGAAAACAATGAGATAAACGTAATTGGCACCGGAAGGGCCGATTCGACCGGTGTTGTAAAGGGCGCTGTAACGGATATTTCCGCAACGGCGGAAGCAATCAGAAAATCCGTTGAAGCCGCCGAAAAGATGGCGGATATAAAAGTTGAATCCGTCATAGCGTCGATATCGGGCAAGCATTTTAACGGCATAAAAAGCACGGGAAGAACTTCCATGTCGCACAGCAAACACAAGGAAATCACGGAAGCGGACATGGAAAGAGCCATGGAAGCCGCAAAATCTTTCCCTGTTTCGCATGATATGGAAATAATTCATGTGATACCCGTGCAGTATATAGTTGACGGACAGGATGAGATAAAGAATCCGCTGGGAATGACCGGAACATATCTTGAAGTGGAAAATTATATGGTGTCCGGCCCGATTACAAGCATTGAAAACGTAAAAAGGGTTGTTGAACGCGCCGGATACAGAACCGAAGATGTTGTGCTTCAGTGTATAGCTTCGGCCGAATCGGTGGTTCATAAGGATGAAAAAGAAGTTGGGGTTATGCTTGTTGACATAGGGGGAGGAACAACGGATATAGCGGTTTATTTTAAGGACGCCTTGAGGTTCATAAAAGTGATCCCTGTAGGAGGAACTCTTGTTACAAACGATCTTGTTCAGGGGCTTCAGACGCCGAAGGCTTCGGCGGAAGAGATTAAGAAAAAATACGGAATAATTTACGATGAGGACTGTTCGGAAGAGGAAATACTGGAAGTTCCGGATATGGGAAGCAGCAAAACAAAAACCATAAGACGCAGAAGTTTAACCGAAATTATCAGGCCAAGAATTAAGGAATTGACGGGATTCATAAAAGGCGAGCTTGAAAACAACAAGATAGACCGTTCTTTATATCAGGGAGGGATTGTATTGACGGGAGGAACTTCCCTTTTAAAAGGAATTGACAGGTTATTTGAAGAAGAGTTTGGCGTAAGAGTAAGGATAGGAAGCCCCATAAGGGAGAAAGTTACGGGCCTTGCTGATTTTGTTTCCTCTCCGGAATACGCAACTTCGGTGGGACTTATCCAATATTACACAAACACCGCGGGAACCAACAACAATCTTTTGTCTCAGGGAACGGGACCTGCCGAAAAATTTTGGAATGCAATAAAAAAAATTATAAGTGATTTCATATAGGAGGTGCGGGGTGGAAAATTTTATTAAATTCAGTTTTGCGGAAGAAGATGATTTGGCGGGGGCTCAAAAAACCGAAGCGGTTCAGCCCGGATTTAAATTTGAACTGGAGGTTGAGCCGCCGGAAGATGAAGCCGGAGCAATAATTAAGATAGTCGGCATTGGAGGATGCGGCTGCAACATAGTGCACGATATGAACGCAATGGGTGTTCACGGTGCATCGCTTATTGCCGTTAATACGGATATGCAGCAGTTAAGCAGGATTGATGTGCCTGAAAAAGTGCAGATAGGCAAAGTTTTGCTTAAAGGAAGAGGCAGCGGGGGAGATCATGTAAAGGGCGAACGCGCCGCAGAGGAAGACAGGGTTTTTCTTGAGAACATGCTCCGCGGAACGGATATGCTGTTTTTGGTTTCGGGCATAGGCAAGGGCACAGGCACGGGAGCCACGCCTGTAATTGCGGAAATTGCGAAAGAACTTGATATCCTCACAGTCTCTGTGATGATAACTCCTTTTGAACTTGAACTCAGTGAAGCCAAAAAAAAGACGGTTGATACAACGGTTTCGAGCGTAAAAAGCAAGGTAAACCAGACAATTGTTATAAGCAATGAATCCATATATGCCACGCTTGATCCGAACATTCAGCTTAAGGACGCATATCACGAAGTAAACAAGTCAATAGTCAATGTTTTAAACGGGCTTGTAAATATGATAACGAAACCGGGTATGCAGAATATTGATTTTGAAGATGTAAAAAGCGCGCTAAGGGTTCCCGGAAATGCGTTTATGGGAATAGGAAGGGCCGGAGGAACGGACAGGGTAAGAAAGGCGCTTGAAAAAGCAATAAATGATCCTTTTACCGGACGTGTTGATCTTGCGGGGGCAAAGTGCATGCTTTTAAATATTGCGGGAAGTTTGAGCATGGCGGAGCTAAACGACGTTAAAAATCTCAAAAAAATGACCGGAGACATTGCCTCGCTCAGTTTTGGCACATATGAAAAGCCCGAATTGGGAGACGAGATAGAAGTGATGGTATTGGTGTCAGGAATAGATCCTGCGGCCGTAAAACTTCAGCCCCTTGACAGGCAGAAACAGGAATCAGAAGCCGAAGACCCGCGGCCGGATAAAGCTGATTATGAAAGACTGTTAGCTTCATGGGTGAAAAGGAATGTTGAGAACGAATACAGCGATATTGACAGGCCGACATATCAGAGAATCAGACAGCAGTAGGATAACAATATTTGCGGCATTTGCCGCCGCACTTTTTGTTCTGCTTGCCGCGAAAAATTTGCATGCGTCCGGATATGTAAATTTGAAGTACCTTTCCTCCGAGACCCATGCGGAAATCACGGTAAGCGATATTTCCGCATTAATTGAAAAAGAAGGCAAATATGCGGTGATTGTTTTTGGATATCCGTATGTTGAAACGGCCGCACATTCAATAATTTCCGATGAAGCGCCTTTTGTAAAAGACGGCGAGATTTTTTTAAGCGCGGCAACATACGATATAATAGAGTCGATTTTAAGCGGAAGAAGGAATGAAACGCAGAAAAAATACTTTCCCCCGGAAGCGGTCGCATCGGCAGAAGGTGAAAAAGCCGAAAAAAAAGGGGGTTTGTCTTCGGAAAAAAGCACGAAGAAATTCGTCATTGTAATTGATCCGGGACACGGGGGCGAAGATCCGGGCGCAATAGGGAAATACGGGCTTCAGGAAAAAGATGTTGTGCTTTCTGTCGGCTTAAGGCTTAGAAAACTGCTTAACAAAGAAAAAAATGTTAAAGTGCTGATGACAAGGGACAGGGATTATTTTGTGACGCTTAAAGACAGGGCTGTATTCGCTAATATGAACAACGCTGACCTTTTTATAAGTCTTCACTGCAACAGCAATTTGAACAGGGCGGTATCCGGAACACGCAGCTACATATACGGCAGGGTTGCAAGTTCAAGGGAAGCCGAGGAAGCCGCTCGTTTTGAAAACAAAAGGGTAAACACATTTGAAATGCTGTTAAATGATTTAAGAAAAAACGCTTACGAACATTTAAGCATAGAAGCCGCGGGCTATATACAAAGCAGCCTTGTGAAAAGGCTGAAACTGAAATGGACACCAACCGAGCGGGCGCCTTTTTATGTAATTGCAAACACAAATATGCCGTCAACGTTGATTGAAACGGCATTTATTTCAAATAAGTCCGAGGAACAGCTGCTTTCATCCGATGAATTCAGGGACGGACTTGCGGAAGGCATATATTACGGAGTGCTTAAATATATGGAAAGGATGAAATGACCAAGGGTTATTATATTTTGGAACGCAACGGAATGGCTTTTTTTAAAAATAAAAGAATAGAGAAAACCGGCATGTTTCTTGAGGCTTTTACAACAAGAAAAGGAGGGGTAAGCCCGGCCCCTTATGACAGTCTTAATACCGGATTTCATACTGAAGACAGGGCAAAGAATGTGCAAAAAAATATGGAAAGAATAATGCGCGCCCTTAATATAAAAAAAATTTATGCCCCAAGGCAGGTCCATGGCGACACCATAATAACGGTGAACGAGGAAAACCGCAGTTACATAAAGGATATGGAAGCCGATGCGCTTATGACGTCAATGAAGGGCTTTGCAATTGCGGTTAAATGCGCTGATTGTATCGGAAGCGTGATTGTTGATCCGGTTAAAAAAGCGTGCGCCGCGGTTCATTCGGGCTGGCGCGGTGTGGCAAATATGATAATTGCGAAAACGGTGATGAAAATGAAAGAAGAGTTTAACAGCAATCCGTCGGATCTTTTGGTTTCCATGTCCCCTTGTATAAGCAGGGAAAGCTTTACCGTTGGACCTGAAATATATGAAAGTTTGAAAACAAAATCTGCGTTTGCTAAAATATTCGGCGAAAGTAAAAAAGAACCGGGAAAGTTTGTGATGGATATGTGGCAGGGAAACACAAACCTTTTGATTGAAGCGGGTGTGAAAGAAGAAAATATTATGGTGAACAGGCTTAATACTTACACCCATCCCGCCTGGTTTTATTCTCACAGACGCGACAAAGGAAAAACAGGGCGCATGATATACCTTGTATCAATATTATAAGGAAGTGAACTTATGGAAGAAAATAGTATTCAGCCCGAACAGCAGCCTCGGCAGACAGACGACAATCTTATAAAAGACAGGAACCTTGGAGACGAGTGGGCCGAATGGGTTGGAGATTTGTCGGAATATGAAAAAGAAATTGAGGAAGGCAAAAGTCTTTTTCTGGGATTTTATTTTGTGACGCTTTTTGTTTTTGCCGGATTGTTGATGTTTATATATTATATGACCGCCCCAAGACTTTATCAATTGTCGCCCCTTCTTGATAAATTTGTTTTTTGGGCCTTAATCGGAGCGCTTATTGTTGTTTTTGTTCATGCGATTTTGCTTTATTTTAGCATTGTTTTTAACAGAAGGCTGATACCTATGAGGGAGGGGCTTCTTGACGCCGAGAAATATTTCAAGCCTGCGGCATGGCTTGCCTCTTTAATAGGCGTCTCAAAAGACAGAATAGGAAATTCCATGGTGAAGGTGCATAATGCGCTTGTATACGCGGAATCATCGCCTCCCGCCGCAAAAAATATTCTTGTGTTAATACCAAGATGCCTTGATCGTGACACAAGAGAAAGTGTCGCCCAAATGGCCCGCGGATACGGTGCAACGGTATTCTCGGCAACAGGGGGGTCTTCGGCAAGGCAGATGATAAGAAAGACACGGCCTGATGCGATAATAGGCGTTGCCTGCGAGCGTGATCTTGTTGCGGGGATTTCGGATACGCCAAAAAAAATAAGGGTGATAGGCATTGCCAATAAAAGGCCTTTTGGCCCCTGTAAAGACACCACGATAAATGTCCAGGAATTTGAAAGGGCCATAAGGTTCCTTCTTAAAGTATAAACCCGTTATTTTGTTTTTGTTGTATAATTAATTCATGAAAAAAATTCAATTTATATTTATGCTGCTTTTTCTTTCGGCCTGTTTTGTATACACGGCCGAGCTTACCGGATTTCCGCGGTCTTACAATTACGCTTATGATGAATTTGGGACAAAAAACTGGCTTTATTTTACGGCGGCTGAACTTGAACGCAGGAATATAAGGGTGGTTGCGGTAAATTTTGAAGGCCGCTCTCCGCATGATTTTGACATGGCGGCAAAAGCATGGATGCTGGACAATCCAGACAGGGAAGCTGTGCTTATAATGCTGGACAGAAAAAAAAGCAGGGTTAAATTTGCCCTGTCTGAAGGTCTTTTGGAAAAAACCGGAAGGGATTTTCCGGAAAAGATTGAGCATACCGTTCTTTTGCCCACTCTTTGGCGCTGGTATATCCCTGTTAACACTTCAATTGCAAAGGCGCTCGGGGCATTGATATACGAACTTGACAAGCCTCATAATGAAAAAGAAATTGATGTTCACGGATTCAGAAACATAATAAGGCCAGAGGGAACATTTTATCTGCTGTCAACGGTATTTCCGGGAAGAGAAATCACAAAGCTTTTTTTTATTGAGCCGATTTCCTTTATGATATATTTTCCGATGGTTACTTTCTATGTGTTGGTGAACATTTTTGGAAAGCTGAACGGCCCCGCAGCTTATAATGTAATGAAATGGGTATGGGTTGCTTTTATGGCTTATTGTGCGGCATTGATATGGGGAAGGGTTAACGCCGTTTATCCTGAATTTATTTTAATGTTTAAAATATTTCTGGGAGCAACGCTTCCTGTTTATGTTTATATACTGCTTATGTACGACAGGGAAATTTATATGGCCGCTTACAGGTATGTAAGCGGAATAACAGGCGGAGGTTTCAATGAAAGCAATGTTTTTGAAGGCAAGGCTTGGAGCGCTTCTTCTGCCTGCAATAATAATGGCGGGCTGCGGAAAAGTTGAGAAAAAAAACGCGGATTTTGCGGATATTTTTCAGCTTTCTCTACCTTGTTCGGAGTGCGAATTCATTTCGGTTACAAAAAGGGAAGAAGCCGAAAAAAAAGAAACAATAAAAGCCGAAATAAAATTTTTAAACGGAAGCTACAGAATTAAAACAAGGCAGGAGCCGGACGGATTTGAATATGACATGATAATTGACGGCGCATATCTTTATGTTATGAATCACGTATCAAAAACAATAATTGCATATGACGTTAACGCGGAAGTTACCGGCGGCATAACAAAAAAAATTTTTGTTAACGCGGGCATGGGAGGCGCTGTTAAGCCGAAAAAAAAGAAAACAATCATGATTGACGGGATTTATGAAGAAAGTACAATTAAAGCGCTTCGAAAAGGAACGGACTTTTATCTTAATTCTGTTGTTAAAAGGTACAACAGATTAAGCGACGGCCTTATGACAAGGGCGGAATGCCATTCGCCGCTTCATGAAATTAATGCCGGAAATTTTATCAAACGGGAGGGGCCCGTAAAAGAAATTTTCAGGATAAAAAAATTTAAATGCAGAAAACAAAGCCCGGCTCTGTTTTCCCTGCCGGCCGGATACAGGATAATAATGCCCCCTGCCGCAAATTCCGGGGATAGACCTGCCGTGAAAAAATTCGGGATAGGATTATGAAAAAATGTATTTTGGTCTGTGTATTTGCGGCCGTTGACAGACCGCTTTACTATTTTTATGAAGGAAAAAACTCTGTCAAAGGATGCAGGGTTGCGGTTCCTTTAAGAAATAAAAGCGTTGTGGGTATCGTTACTGAAGAATTGTCCATTCAGCCTGAAGATACCGATCCTTTGGCAATAAAAAACATAATAAAAGTGATTGATGAAAATCCCGTGGCAACGGATGAAATGATTAAACTGGGTTTGTGGGTGTCTTCTTATTATTGCGCGCCTCCGGGCATGGTTTTTTCCGCCATGTTTTCAGCTTTAAAAAAAGTGAGACCAAAAAAAACCGCGCAGCTTACCGATTTCAAGTCTGATTTAAAGGGTCTTGAAAAAGAAATAGCCTTATATCTTGAAAGCAGAAGAGGCAAAAAAGCTTTTTTGGGTGATATTATTGAGGCCTGCGGAAACAGGAATATATATAAAGCGCTTTTAGAACTTGAAAGAAAAAAAGTTATAAAAATAACCGATATAGTAAATAAGGCAAAAACATCCGTAAAATCAGGGATAAGTTTTCCCGTTTTTCCAAAAAAACAATTCAGCTTAAATTCGGAGCAGGAAAACGCCATTAATAAAATATCCGAGGCAATTGATTCCGGAAAGTTTTCTCCTTTTCTTCTTCTTGGAGTCACCGGTTCGGGGAAAACGGAAGTATATGTGCGTTCCGCCAAAAAGTGCATTGAAAGAGGAAAAAACGTCATCATGCTTGTGCCCGAGATATTTTTAACACCGCAGACAGTGGGGCGCTTCCTTCAGGAATTTCCGAACCAGGCTGCGGTTCTTCACAGCGCCCTTACCGACAATGAAAGGGCGGAACAATGGGAGAAAATAAAAAACAATGAGGTTAAAATTGCGATAGGAACCAGATCGGCTGTTTTTGCCCCGTTTGAAAAAATAGGCCTTATAATTGTTGATGAAGAATTTGACACATCATATAAACAGGAGAACGAGCCGAAATATTCCGGCAGGGACACGGCTGTATACAGGGCAAAACTTAATGATGCGGTTGTAATATTGGGATCCGCAACACCTTCAATTGAAACATGGCATAACGCAAAAACAGGAAAATATAATCTTATTAAGCTTAATGAAAGGGCAAATAAAAAACCTCTTCCTGAAATAAAGGTTGTTGACATGAAGCTTGACTGGAACGGCGGAATGGACCTTTTTATTTCGGACACTCTTGCAGCCGGATTGCGTCAGACAATGGATGAAGGCGGTCAGGCGGTTGTTTTTATAAACAGAAGGGGTTTTGCAAGCTATGTGCACTGCGCGCGCTGCGGTATTGTTGAAAAGTGCCCGGACTGCGGCATACCTCTTGTTTATCACAAAAAGACAAACGAGCTTATATGTCATTATTGCAATTTTCAAAAAACGCCGCCTTTGTTGTGTGAAAAATGCGGCAAATCTGTTTTTTATTCCGGAGTGGGAACCCAGAGGGTTGAGGAAGTTCTTTCGAAATTTTTTCCTGATAAAGTTATTAAAAGAATAGACTTGGATTCGGCCTCGGATTTTAAAGATTACACAAAAATTTATGAGGAAATAAGAGACAAAAAAATAGACATAGTTGTCGGGACGCAGATGATTGCAAAAGGTTTTGATTTTCCGGAAGTTTCTTTTGCCGGAGTTGTCGGAATTGATTCTGTTCTTAATCTGCCTGATTTTCGAAGCGAGGAAAGAGTATATCAGCTTTTAACACAGGTGGCGGGACGCGCGGGAAGAGCGGAAAAACCCGGCCGTGTTGTCATACAGACATTTAATCCGGACACTGACGGCATAAAAAGCGCCGTGAATTATGACAGCGAGAGCTTTTATGAAAATCAGTTGAAATTAAGAAAGTCTTTGAATTATCCGCCTTTTTGCAGGCTGCTTCAGGCTGTAATCAGGCACAAAGACAGGGACAAGGCATTTGAGCAGGCAATAAAAATTAAAAAGGCCGCCCAAAATTCGGTTAAAAAAAATGAAGCCGAAATACTTGGACCTTCTGACGCGCCGCTTGCAATGTTAAAGGGCAAACACAGGGTAAGTCTTATAATAAAGGCAAAAAAAGCATCCACATTGTCCCTTTGCGCCGCGGTAATGAAAAAAGAAGCAAGAGGAATGGAGTTAACGGTTAACATTGACCCGATGAATATATTATAATTATAAATATTATATTTATATAAGGAGAATAAAATGCCAAAAGCCGAAGGCCGCAGCTACAAATTTCTTGGTGAATCAGAAATAGAATCAGAGTGTCTTGAAACAATAGATTATAAAGGCGGGGATCAGCTTATTGAGTATAAAACCCGTGAGTTTTCGGCTGTATGCCCTTTTTCGGGGCTTCCTGATATTGCCGAAGTGATAATCAGATACATACCTTCGGGGAAAATATTGGAGCTGAAGTCGCTTAAATATTATTTTGTAAGTTTCAGAAATGTGGGGATATACCAGGAAAAAGCAACCGACAGAATTTTCTCGGACATTAAAAACATTCTTAAGCCGAAATATCTTTATGTTGAAACTGTTTACAATACAAGAGGAGGAATAGACGCAAAGTGCGTAATGGAAACAAAAGCAAAAAAATAAAAAATGCCGCCGTAATTTTTTCTTTGTTTTTATTAATTTTTTGCGCGTGTGAAAAAAAAGACATTAAAAGCAGGCTTAAATCCAAAGATACGGCTGTTGTCAATTCCGCTGTTTATGAAGCCGCGTGTTTTAATAAATCGGAATATATGGCTGAGATAGCGGCTTTGTTTGAAGAAAGAAATTTCACATATAACTGCGCTTATGCTTTTTCGCGTTTTGACAATCAGGCAACAGAGATAAAGCTTGCGTCAATGCTTGAAACCCTTAATGATAAAGAAGGGCCTGCACTTTCTCTTTATTTGATAAGCAAGAAGCACGGCTTGTCGGCGCGGGCCCGGGAAGCTTTGGAGAAAATTGCTGGATTAAAAAACGGGAATGTTTCAGCATTGTGTATGATGGCGCTTTCCGGAAAAGACCCCCAAAAAGCGGCAAAAGCCGCAAAGTCTTTTTTTCCTGATTCTCTGGCTTTGCCTGAGACCGTTAAGGAGTACGCGTTATTTTGCGGAATAAACAGGCTGCGCGATGAGCTGCCAAAACTGTCAAAACTGGAATCGGATGTAAGATATGCGGCCTTTGCAAAGTGGGCTTCGCGCAGGATTAACAGGGTAAAAAAAATTGCGGTTAACAGACAGGACAGAACCATTGATTACAATCCTTATTTTGAAAAGTACAGGCAGAATCCCGTAATACCCGCAATTGCCGGAACTTATAAGAGCGTTCATACGGCAAATCCGGACATTGTAATCAGGGACGGGACTATATATTTTTATTACAGGGGAGGCGACGGCCGCGATAAAATCTGCCTTGCAACGGCTGAAAAAGAAAATTTTAACGGCATAAATTTTGAGGATGTCTCCAATAATCCCATTGTAAAGAACGGCAAAAGCGGTGAATTTGATTCCGACGCGGCGCTTGATCCCGCCGTAAGCATATTGAACAAAAAGGTTTTTCTTTATTACAGCGGGCTTGGTGAAGGGGAAGATTCAATAGGGCTTGCGGTTTCATCTGACATGAGAAATTTTAAAAAGAAAGGCGCTGTCTTAACTGGAAGGGCGCCGGAAACAGTTGTAAAAAACGGCATATTGCGCATGCTTTATGTTCTTCCTAACGCAAAACACGGATATTCCGTATACAGCGCAAGTTCGGCTGACGGTTTTGAATTCAGCAGGGATTCTTTATATCCGGTATTTGACACATCATCGGATAATAACGAATGGGATTTTAAAAGCGTGACAACTCCGAGGATATTTGAGAAAAAGGGTACATATTACATGATTTACTGCGGTGATGACAAATATATGGATTATCCGCCTTATTTTGGAATCGCTTTTTCATATGACCTTGAACACTGGTACCGCGGCACGCAGAATCCGGTGTTTTCCCGCGGAAAAAAAGGCGAATGGGATGACGGCGGTATCTGGTATGCCGCCGTTATTGAACACAAGGGAAAAACCTACATGTATTACGAGGGCTGGGGAGGCGGCGCGGACTCCCATGAAAAAGAATACGGGCCGGCGCGCTCCCAGATAGGCATGGCGGTCTCTGAATATTCAATTGAAGACATGCTGTAAAAACGGAGGAATCATGGGTAAAGCGTTTTTTTTGTTCCTTATAATATTTAGTGTAACTTCGCTTTATGCGGAAGATACAATGACGGATGCCGCGGCTTTATCGGTTCAGGCATCGGACGGCGCTGAAGAAGGGCAGGAAGGCAATTTGGAATCGTTTTCGGCAAATACGCGGGCGTCTTCGGTTAATGCCCTTAATGCAATACAAAATGCTGCCGGTAAAATGGGTATGAATACGATTGCTGTGATATTCACAATAATTTACAACAGTATCGGGACTGCGTTTCTGGTTTTTGGAAATAAGCGCAAGAACGCGCCGATGATGACAGTGTCCGGACTGCTTATAGTCTTCCCTTATATCGTCAGGGAAGGATACAGCGTGTTTATGCTGGGGCTTGCATTATGCGGGGTTCTTTATCTTGTGAGGAGATAAGCCGCAATGGCGTTACCAGCCCAATATTTTTCTTTCTTTATAAAATTCACCCGATTTCAGGGTTTCGTTTGTGGTTGCAAGCCACACAGGCGTGTCAATTCCTTCTTCCAATGAAAGAGGGGCTTCGGGGCCGCCCATGTCTGTTTTTATCCAGCCCGGGTCAACCGAAAATACTTTTATGTTTGTGTTTTTAACCTCTTCTGCAAGATATTTTGTAACCTGATTTACCGCTGTCTTTGAAATGCTGTAAGCGGGATAATGCCCCATCCTGGGTACGCTCAGCTGTCCCAAACCCGATGAAAAATTTATGATACGGGCATCGGGAGAATTTTTCATCAAAGGAAGAAGCGTTTTGCACATCCATATTGTGCCAATAAGGTTAATTTTCAAGGTTTCCTGTAAAATTTTAAGTTCAAGCTTTTCAATACCCGCGCCGATTTTTTCCTTTTGAACCCCCGCGTTGTTAATCAGTATGTCAATTGAGGAAAATTTCTTTTTAATTTCTAGTGAGAATTTTTCAATTGATTTTGTATCCGCAACATTAACCTGCATTGGAAAGCTTTTTCCGCCGATTTCTTTGGCGGCAGATTTTGCTTTTTTAAAATCACGGCAGGCAAGCACAACGGTTGCTCCCATATCCGATATTTTCTTTGCCATTGCAAAACCTAATCCGCGGTTTGCCCCCGTAATCACACATACGGCTTTTGTAATATCCATATAAACCTCCAAAAGATTTTAATGAAAAGCACGAACAAATATAATATGCAGCAGGCTTTTTGTCAAAGCGTTTTAACGTTAAAAACAAGGACATTAAATTATTATGTTGCGGGATTTCATAATGTGGTATAATCGCGGGAAATATATTATTAATTATTTTAAGGAGAACTGTATGAGTGTATTGTCTGACAAACAGATTATAGAGCGTGCCAAAAAAGGCATGATAGAACCTTTTGCCGGCCGGCAGGTAAGCAAAGGAAAGATTTCTTTCGGAGTGTCCGCCTATGGCTATGACATGAGACTGTCAGACGAATTCAAGATATTTAATCCGGCATCGCGCACAATTACAGACCCGAAAAATTTTGACAATTCCCACTTTTTGGACTTTAAAGGCAAAGAATGCATAATACCTCCAAACTCATATGTGCTGGCCAGAAGCCTTGAATATTTCAGGATACCCCGTGATATAGTTACAATAACATTCGGCAAGTCAACATATGCCCGCAGCGGCGTAATCTGCAATGTCACGCCTTTTGAACCTGAATGGGAAGGATATGTCACTATCTCGATTGCGAATTTAACGCCCCTGCCCGCAAAACTTTATGCGGGAGAAGGAATTGCCCAGGTTTTATTTTTAAAAGCCGATGACATCTGTGAAGTGTCTTATGCCGACAAAAAAGGCAAGTATCAGGCGCAGAAAAAAATCACAATTGCCAGGATAAAAAGATAAGGGAAAAGTTATGAACGAAAAAAACAGCGCGTTTTGGCTTGCGGCGGCAACAGCTTTGATATGGGGTTCCGTGCCTGTTATGGAAAAGCTTGGCTTGGGCGGAACCGGCACCGGGCTTATGCCAATGGCCGGTGTTATAGTGCGTACTTGCGGTTCCTTTGCAGCGGGTTTAATCTTGTTTGCCGTGCTGTCTGCGTTAAGAAATCCGGATATAAAAGTGTTTGAAAAGCCTGACATTAAGGCGATTGCGGCTTTGTCAATTGCGGGCATATTTGGAAGCGTAATAGGGCAGATTTTTTTTTATTACGGCCTGAAAAACGGCAATGCTTCAATAATTGCGCCTGTTGCGGGAAGCTTTCCTCTTCTTACGTTTATCGGAGGGGTTGTTTTTTTAAAGGAAAAAGTGACGCCTGTTAAAGCTGCCGGCGCTTTTGTGATAATAACGGGATTATTTCTTCTTAATAAGCAGCAGATACAGGCGGATGAAGGCAAAATGATAAGTTCTTTTGGATATGCGCTTTTAACGGCCGCTGTGTGGGGGCTTACGCCGGTTCTTGAAAAATGGGCGTTAAACGGCCGCAATATGAACCCTGCAGCGGGAATTATAATACGAAATATTGCAACAGGCGCTGCGGCCATATTGCTTTTTTTGTTTTTTGCGGCAGCCGGCAGGCCTGAATATAAATCATTGTTTTCCGCTTCGGCTTTTGCGTGGGTGTATCTTCCGCTTGCGGGCATATTGGGCGCGGTTGCGGGAAGGCTTGTTTTTTTCAACGCGCTTAAAAAAGGGGAAGCGGCCGTGCTTACTCCTGTTGCGGGAAGTTATCCCATGATAACTTTTATTCTTGGAGTTTTGGTGCTTGCGGAGCACGTGACTTTTAAACAGACAATCGGGGTTGCCTGTGTAATAACAGGGCTTTGGCTTATAAAATAGAAGGTAAATAAAATGCGCGGATTCACAAAGGGAGATTTAAATTCACACATACTTTATCTTTCCTGGCCAATGATACTTGCAAATATAATGCAGAATGCAGCGGCGGCTTTTGAGATGTTTCTTCTGGGAAAAGAGGGCACGGTAACGCTTGCCGCTTATTCAATTGCAATGTCATCCGTTTTTGCCATGTTCCTGTCCGTGCACGGCGGGCTTATAAACGGGGCAATTGCCGTGTCTTCAAGATTAACCGGAAGCAGCCGCCATGATGAATTAAACAGGGCTGTTGCGCAGATGATAATGTTCGGGGTTGCGGTGTTTGCCGTTTTTGCGGTTTTGTTTTTTGCTTTTATGCCGTTAATGCTTGATTTTTTCGGGGCAAAGGGCGAAGTTTATGTGATGGCAAAACAATATATAATGATTATGCTTTTAAGTTTCCTGCCTTTTGCCGTTTTTTCCGTGCTTCTTGGAACTCTTCGCGGGGCCGGTGATTCAATGACGCCGCTTAAAGTTGTTGGCAGCATGTCTGTTTTGTGGGTTGTTTTAAATGCGCTTTTAATAGGTGTGTTTAAGCTGGGTATCAAGGGGGCGGCAATTACGGGTTTTATAATTGACACATATATGGCAATAACATATTTTTTTATTTTCAAAAAAGGCAAGCATTTTTTTAAATTGAAACTTTCATATTTTAAGCCGGACGCGGCTGTTATCAAAATGTTCGCCCCGCTTTCTTTAAAAGCCATAATGCAGGGGCTTGTTTTTGACTTAAGCGGTTTTTTAATGCTTCGCCTTATTGCGGGTTACGGAAATGAATTCATAGCCGCATACGGCATAGTCTTAAGGATAGGGTTTTTCATAATGATGATTGGCTGGCCCATTGCCAATTCTGCCGGTGTTGTTGTGGGGCACAACATAGGGGCATCTGAA
>CAYQIS010000006.1:267-25885 GCA_964417645.1 uncultured Spirochaetia bacterium | reverse complement strand
TGGGCTGTTTATATCAGGCGCTCCTGGATGTTCAGGAAGGTGATGTGATGCGCGAACTTGAAAAAGGCGACATACTCAAGAATCTTCTTTATTTAAGCATACCGCTGCTGATAACAAATTTAATGCAGAACTTCTTTTCAATATTTGACATGTTCCTTCTGGGAAAGCTGGGTACAGGCGCGCTTTCCGCCATATCAATAACAGGGTTTGTATTTTCAACTTTCTGGTCTTTGTGCGGCGGCATGATGAATGCGGCACAGGCAATATCCAGCAGGTACATGGGCGCAAAGGATTATGAAAAGCTTAAAAACACGGCGGCAAACATGATAGCCACCGGATACATAATGGGGATAATTTATGTCACGGTTTCCTTTGTGTTTATGGATCAAATCCTTGTTTTCTTCGGTGCAAAAGGCGAAACATTTGTAATGGCAAAAACAGTGTTTAAAATATCGCTTATATCGCTGTTAAACGACAGCGGATTGTTCGTTTTTTTCGCGATACTTCGGGCCGCGGGAGGGATAAGAAAGCATTTTTATCTTTTGGTCGTGTCAATAGTGCTTAACACTGTTTTTGAACCGGTGTTAATTTACGGCTGGCTGGGTATCCCTGCAATGGGTATAAACGGCGCGCCGATGGCAAGACTGTTTTCATATATGGTCACAACCGGCATAATGATTTACATATTAAGCCAGGACAAAGGCGTTTTGCAGCTTACCAGGAAAGACCTGGGGATTGATTTTTCTTTTCTTGTAAAGTTCATAAGGATATCAATTCCGGCTTCAATGCAGGGCATAACTTCAAACATAGCCGCGCTTGTAATGCTTAAGATTGCCGCGCCTTACGGCGATAAGCTGATTGCCGTGCTTGGCATAGGAAGCAGGCTTGATGTTTTTGTGATGATGCTTGGCTGGGCTATAGGCGGTTCCGCTGCAGTTATGGTGGGGCACAACCTTGGCGCGGGGCTTCCCGAACGCAGCGAGCAGACGATTGTAAAAGGGATAAATTTTTACAGCATATTCACTTTCGCGGCTTTTGCAATATATTCCGCTTTTCCCGCGCAGGTTATGGGTATATTTACAAAAGACCCAAAGGTTGTTTATTATGGAATTGAATACCTTCGTATAATATCGCCTTTTTATCTTTTGCTTGGGGTTTGGATAGTTTCCAGCGCGGCATTTAACGGCGCGGGATCAACAAAAACGCCTATGGTAATAAATTTGATTGCATTTTTTGTAATTCAGATACCTCTTGCTTATTTCCTGTCAAAAATACCTTATGTGGCTGAGCGGGCAATATTCATAAGCATTGCATCGGTTTTTGTTTTTCAGGGAATAACAGGATACATACTCTTTAAGGGCGGCCGCTGGAAGCACAAGAAAATCTGAAGACAACAGTGTTTTGTGTTAAAATACGCATTATGTTTAATAATACCGGTAAACAGGCAATAAAGTTGTTTTTTGCCGTGCTTGCGGTTTTAACTTTTATGCATCATGCTTATGCGTTAAACAAAATACGCGTAAAAGAAATGAAATGGCGCGTAATTGAAACCCCGCACTTTAAAATACATTATTATGATACCGCCGCTTTTTTGGCGCGTCTTGCCTGTGTTTATGCCGAAGAAGCTTATGAACGCAACACGGCTGTTTATGAAACCGTGTTCAGGGAAAAAATTCCCATGTTCATCTACGAAAACTCGGCTGATTTCAGCGCCACAAATATCACCCTTGGGTATATAGGCGAAGGCACCGGAGGTTTTACTGAACCCTTTAAAAACAGGGTGGTGCTTCCGAACATGGGTTCTTTTAAGGGGTTTAAGGAAGTAATAACCCATGAACTGTCACACGCTTTTCAGTTCAACATCCTTTATGGCGAGGGTTTCAGGTCTTACAATGTGCTTTATAAAGACCTTTTTGTCCCGCTTTGGATAATGGAAGGTCTGTCTGAATACAGCGCGGAAGACTCGGATACCGTGGGCGAAATGGTTATGCGCGATGCTGTTGTTAAAAACAGGCTGGCGCCGCTTAACCTTATGGATTCCTTTTCTCATCTTTCCGAAGTGTACCTTGCCTATAAGGAAGCGCAGTCGGCAATTGAATATATGGCAATGAAGCACGGCAAACAGGCGCCGGGTAAATTGTTTTCAATGTACAGGGACGAGCTTGGAACAGACGCCATATTTAAAAAAGTAACAGGAAAAAGTTTCAGGGAATTCGCGTCAGACTGGGAAGCATATGCGAGAAAAAAATACTGGGCTCAGGCTTTGGGCAGGGAGGAAGCCAAAAGATACGGGCCTGCTTTAACCAAAAATGACAGCACATACCTTGTTTACAATCAGTCGCCCGCAGTGTCCCCTGACGGCAGGCGTATAGCATACCTGTCAACCGCAGGCGGAGTGCGCTGCGTTTACGTTATGAACGCCGACGGCAGGGAGACATTCAGGCCGTTTAAAAATGATTTTGAAAACCTTACGGCTGAAGGCAGACCGATTTCCTGGGCGCCTGATTCATCCCATATTTATTTTGCGGCATCAGACAGGGGAAGAAAAGTTATAATCAAAGGCAATGTTGACACGGGAAAAATTGAACAAATAAAGATTGAAGGCATTGATTATTTAAATTCTCCGGCAGTGTCCCCTGACGGCTCCAAAATATGTTTTACGGGAGTTGTGGGCGGAATTTCGGATATATATCTTTTTGACACAAATAACGGTAAAGTATCAAACATAACCAATAATATTTTTGACAACACTTCACCGTGCTGGTCCCCTGACGGCAAGCTCCTGGCCTATACCGAGGAAAGAAACGGTCATAAGCTTATTGTGATTCTTGAAACCGCAACCGGAAAAAAGTTTTCCCCGTTAAAAGGGGCGGAAAAGAATGACAGCATAAGCCCGTGGTTTCTTTCAGAAAACGAAATCCTATATTCGTCGGACAAAGGGGGAGTTTTTGACATTTATTTGTTTAACCTCAAAACCGGCGAAGAAAAAAGGCTTACAAATGTAATAACAGGCGCTTTTTCGCCGTCCGCTTACGGTGATGTGTTTGCATATGCATATTACGAGGACGGCTGCTACAATATTTACAGGCATATGCGTTCTGAAAACAGGAACTTTGCGGAAATCCCTCTGAATTACAATGAAAAATTTCTGAAAGAGAATAAAAAAGACACGGTAAAAGCCCCTGTTGCTGTTTACAAGGGGCCGGTTGCAGTTGCTGAAAGCGACGGCAATGAGGCTGCGCTTGAAATAGAGGAAAAAGCTTCCGAACTGATTCTTTCTGAAAAGCCTTATTCGGGATTCATGACGCCGGATATTCTTTTTGGGCTGCTTGGCGCGGGCACGGACACCGGCGTTGTTGGAGGAGCTTATATGCTGGCGTCTGATATGACAGGAGACAACAATCTTCAGCTTATTGTGAATGCTGTTCCGGACTATTTTACGCAGTTTGACCTTACATATCTTTATATGGCCCTGCCTTTTGACCTTGGAATAAGAACTTATTATAACCAAAATGCATACAGACTGTACGACGCAAAAACAGGCGAGTTTTTTTCAAGGCTTGACACAACGGAATTGGGCACCGTTGCGCAGATTTTTTATCCTTTTAATATTTATGACGGGTTTGGGATTACGCTTTCATATCTTAAAGTTGCGGACAAATACACGGATTATGCAACAAAAAACAACATGATAATAAACGACAGCCCCTGGCAGGTTATAAATACCGCAACAATTTATTATGAGTCCTCGCATCTGCGTTACAGGGATATGGCGCCTTTTAACGGTTATTATTTGTTTGCGTATGCACAGGATTCGGAAAGAATGTTCGGCGGAACAACGGATTTCAGGGTATACGGAGCTGATGCGGGTTTTGCTCTTGATTTATACGGCTTAACCGGCAGGGGCACATCCGTTGCGATATCTTCGCAGGCCGCAATGTCAGAAGGAAATGACAGGCCTTACTTTCTTTTTGGCGGGCCGGGAACAGTGCGCGGCCTTCCTTACGGTCTTTACACAGGAGACCACGCTGCAACAATCAGCGCCGAGATACATCATGTGATAGCAAAGAACTTGAATTTTGACCTGTGGCCGATAACGGGGCTTTTGGTAAAAAATCTAAGGGTGTCGATTTTTTCGGATTCAGGCCTTATAATGGAAGGGTTTGATAAAAGTTTCGATGCGCTTGACGTAAAGCACGGTTTTGGGGCCGGTGTGTTTTTGGACATGTTCCTGCTTCAAAGGCAGTATGTGCCACTTGTTTTTATGTTTGCAAAAAGAACCGATATAACGGACGAAGCCTGGAAATTTTATTTTTATTTCAGCGCGGGATTCTGATTTATAAGGAGGCGCGTTTTGGAATATTTAAATTCTTTTTTGCTTGGAATTATTCAGGGATTGACAGAATTCCTTCCTGTATCATCTTCGGCGCATCTTGTAATTGTGCCGAAATTGATGAAAGCTTCGGAGCAGCTTAATTCACTTTCTTTTGACGCGTTTGTTCACGGAGGGACTCTTCTTGCGGTTTTGTGGTATTACAGGCGATCAATCGGTGTAATGGCAGGCGCTTTTGGCAGGGGGCTTGTTTATGCCGAAGCAAGACGCACACATGATTTTAAGACAGCGGTTTATATACTGCTTGCAACAATACCTGCGGTGCTTGCCGCGTTTTTGTTTGAAAAACAGATTGAGGGTGCTTTCAGAGAGCCGCAGAGCGTTGGTTTTGTCCTGATAATTTTCGGCGTTTTGCTTTATGTTGCGGACAGGCGGGGGAAAAAGAACAGGGTGGAAGGCGGCATTAAGCTTACTGACGTTTTGATTATAGGTTTTGCCCAGGCAATAGCGCTTATGCCGGGCGTTTCGCGTTCGGGAATAACAATTACTGCGGCAATGGTGCTTGGATTTAAAAGGGAAGATGCGGCTTCATTTTCTTTTCTTTTGTCAATTCCGGTGATTGCGGGCGCATTTATACATTCCGCAATAAAAATAATGAAATACGGAACGGATATTGAATTGTCTTTGCCGCTTACCGGATTTATTGCAGCCGCAATATCCGGATTTTTTGCCATTTCATTCCTTCTTAAGTACATTAAGAAAGCTTCTTTTACCCCGTTTGTGATTTACAGGATAATTCTCGGCGTTTTCATAATATTTATTTTTGCGGGGAAGTCTTGAAGATAAAATTTATGGGAACAGGTACATCGCACGGCGTCCCTGCTTTGGGATGCACCTGCGAAACCTGTATTTCAAAGGACCCGCGCAATACGCGTTTCAGGAGCAGCCTGCTTATATCGGAAGGAGCAACCAATATCATTATAGACACTCCGGCTGAATTCAGGTTGAGGACGCTGGAATATAAAATCAATTCGCTTGACGCCCTGCTTATAACGCATGCTCATGCCGACCATATAGCGGGACTTGATGACATAAGGCGCTTTAATGAAATCAGCGGATGTGAAATGCCCCTGTATTGTTCGGCGGAGACGGCTTCTGAAATTAAAAAACGTTTTTCTTATATGTTCGCGCAGACGCAGGAAGGCGGAGGAAAACCAAAGGTTGACATAAGAGAAGTTGCCTATGGGGAGAGTTTCAGTGTGTCAGGGCTTACTTTCAATCACCTTCCTGTTTTGCACGGCGAAGTTGTTGTTTCGGCTTTCCGCTGCAATAATTTTGCGTATGTGACTGATGTTTCGGCGATGCCTGATGATACGGCGGAAAAACTTGCGGGTCTTGATGTTTTGGTGCTTGACGCATTAAGGCATAAACCTCACCCCACCCATTTTTCGCTTGATGAAGCCATTGCCTGCGCGCTAAAGCTTAAAGCAAAAAAAGTTTTTTTTACCCATATTGCGCACTCAATAAATCACGAGAAAGTTCAAAATGATTTGCCTGAAAATATGTTTCTTTCATATGACGGTCTGGAGGTAAGCATTTGAAGGATTTTTATTCGCCGGAACTTTCCCCTTATTATGATATTGTGCTTTACGGAAAAAAGACACATGTTGCGGGAGAAAATGAAATGGAATTTATGAATTATGCCTTCAGGGAATATCCTCCCGCGGTCATTTCCAATATACTTGACATAGGATGCGGCACGGGCAGGTTTACGGTTCCTCTTGCCAAGGCAGGGTACACATTAACAGGGATGGATAAGAGCGGGGGTATGCTTGATGTCTGCGTCAAAAAGCTTAAGGAAGCCGGTACAAATGCGGACTTGATAAAACTTTCCCTTTCGGAATTCGGGCCTGTTTCCATGTTTGAGGGCGCGATATGTATGGATTCGGTTTTATGCTACGGCGGCAGCAGCGAAAGCATAAGCACGGGGCTTGCGAAAATTCACGCCTGCCTGTGCCGCGACGGGGTTGCCGTAATTGAAACATGGAACCTGCGTTCCAATATGCATCTTTTAAACAGGGAGCATGAATTCATCAATGAAGACGGCGGAATAAAGGCAAAGGTGAGGGAAAAAAACACATATGATGCTTACAGAAATATTCTTACAATAACGATTTGCGCGGAGATTAATGACAATGGAAAAATTTTTACGGGGACACACGAAGAAAAACTGATGATACCGGATTTTGAAGTCATGAAACACATGATGGAAAAGGCCGGATTCGCAGGCATAGAAATTTATTCTGATTTTGACGGAACGCCCGCTTCCGAGCCGGGCGCGTCAATGCTTTATATAGGAAGGAAGGGATAAAAATGAAAGGCAATTTATATCTTTTGTCTGCAATGTTTGTTGCGGGAGCATCCGTGCTTATAATAGAAATCGCGGGCACCGGAATAATTTCTCCTTTTTTTGGAAACACAATTTACGTGTGGGCTTCTCTTATTTCGGTGACAATGGCGTCGCTTGCCGCGGGATATTTTATTGGCGGCCGCATCTGCGAAAAATATCCTTATGAAAAAGTTTTTTATGCGCTTGTTATGTCAGCCGCTTTTGCCGTGATAATTGCCGCGTTAACCGCACCTTTTATACTGAGATTAACGGACAGAATCGGGAACAGACTGGGAGCTTTTTTGTCCGCGGTTTTTATATTTACAATTCCTCTTGTTATTCTTGGCATGCTGTCGCCTTTTGGCGTCAAGCTGCTTGATATAAAAATTAAAAAAGCCGGTCTGTCTTCCGGGCTGGTTTATGGATTTGGAACAATGGGAAGTTTTTTGGGAGCGGTTGCGGCGGGTTTTTTTCTTATACCTTTTTTTGGAATAAGGTTTACCTTGTTTGCGGTTGCTTTAACACTTTCTTTGTTTTCTTCTTTTTGGTACTTGTTTTATCAGGCAAAGAAAATATGGATTGTTTTGCCGGCAACGGTATTGGTTTTGGCTTTTTTGCCTTCCGGCGGCTCCGGATATAACCAAAATGAAGAAGTGTTGTTTGAAAAAAGAAGCCTTTATTCAAAACTTCAGGTTACCCGTTATAAGACAGGCTATAAAGGGCTGAAATCAGACAATGTGCTTCAGACGGTATTTAATGAGGCAAAAGGCGAATTTAACAACGGATACATACAGCTTTTTGCCGAGGCCGGAAAAATGAGACAAAACGGCAGTGCTTTAAGCATAGGTCTTGGAGCAGGAGCATCTGACAGGGTGTTGAGAAAATACGGCATAAAAGTTACAAATGTTGAAATAGACCCTGAGGTTGAAAAAATTGCAAGGGAGCATTTTGGTTTTGACGGCAAATGTGTCATAAGCGACGGAAGATATTTTATAAGGAATACAGATGAAAGGTATGACATAATTTATATTGATGTGTTCAGCGGTTTTGCTTTTGGAAAATATATGCTTACCCTGGAAGCTTTTAAAGAGGCAAAGCGGGCGCTTAAAGATAAAGGGATGCTGGTTATTAATGTAATTGGACGGTATGCAGGAGACGGAATGCCCGTAAATGAAAAACTTGTCAAATCGGTATATTCAACTTTAAAGAGGGTTTATGACAATGTTAATGTTGCAACCGACGGAAATGAAAGATTAACGGCCAATTATATTTTTTTTGCGTCTGATTCATCAAATATTCCGGATGGAAACATAAGCTCGGGTTTAACGGAAGTTTTTGAAATTATAACGGATGACAGAAACACAGTTGAAGAAATGTCCGCTGATATAATAAGGGTGTGGAGGCAGGAAGCCGTTAAATATATAGGAGAATTCAGCGCCGATGTTTTATAAAAAGGTGAAAAATGCAGGAAAACAATAATATTTCATCAAACGAATTCTATGGCCTTGGCATAGCGCCGGCATTTCTTGAAAGAATAATAAAGCTTGGGTTTACCCGGCCTACACCCATACAGAAATCATCCATCCCCGCGGGAATTGAAGGCAGGGACATAATAGGCATAGCACAGACGGGAACGGGCAAGACGCTTGCTTTTTGCATTCCAATGCTTCAGCGGCTGGCGCAAAAATTTGGAAGGGGTCTGGTTCTTGTTCCCACAAGGGAGCTGGCCGTTCAGGTTAATGAAACATATTTGAAATTTGCAAAGACAGCGGGTATCCGCACGGCTCTTTTAATCGGCGGGGAAAAAATGGGGAAACAGATAGCGGCGATTAAAAAGAACCCTGCCGTTATTGTGGCAACACCTGGAAGGCTGATAGACCATATGCGCAGGGGGATTGTTTCATTAAATGACGTGAAAATACTTGTTCTTGACGAGGCGGACAGGATGCTTGACATGGGATTCATGCCGCAAATTGAAGAAATACTCCGCAGAGTTCCAAAAGAAAGGCAGACCATGCTTTTTTCCGCAACAATGCCCCAAAAAGTAATAAGGATAGCCGCTGATTACATGCATTCTCCGGTAACAACCGAAGTCGCGGTACAGGGAACAACCGCTGACACCGTAACGCAGGAACTCTTTGTTGTAAAAAGCGCCTTGAAGGAAGCCCTTTTGAAAAAGCTTCTTAATAAATATACTGGTTCAGTGCTTCTTTTTACCAAAACAAAACGCGAGGCGCACAAGATTGCGGTTGTATTAAAGCATAATGGTTTTGCCGCGGCTGAAATTCATTCCGACCTTACGCAGGCGCAGAGAAAGGAAGCTCTTGACGGGTTTAAGACGGGAAGGTACAGGATACTGGTTGCAACTGACATAGCCGCGCGCGGAATAGATGTAAAAGGCATAGAGGTTGTCATAAATTACGACCTGCCTGAAGACCCGGAAAATTACACGCACAGGATAGGCAGAACGGGCAGGGCGGGTGTTCCTGGTCATGCAATATCAATTGCAACGCCGGAGCAGGGAGATGAAGTTAAAAACATAGAAAAACTGATAAGAATGACAATATCCGTTTCCGAGCATCCGGAAATTCCTTCCGAAAAACTCAGTTATAACGGCGGGGGCGGTTTCTCTTATATCGCAAAATTCGGCAGGAAAAGGAGAAGGTAGCCTTATAAGCACGCATTTTTGACATTGTGTTAATGCTGTGTTATAATTATTTAAATTATTTGTTAAATTTTTTGACTGCTTCGGGAGACATAAATGCAGAAAGAAAAATGCGGTTCTGATTTAAGCAGGCAGTATGTTAAGGAACTGTGGAGTATTTTTGAGAAAACAGGTTCAATAGGGGCTTTTCTTCTTTATAATGAGACACGCAAGAAACCGGAAAGAACAAGAACAACAAAAGAAAAAAAATAACTTTACACATTACATTTTTTACATTAATATTCATAAAAATCCCGGGTGTTTGTGCCCGGGGTTTCTTTTAAAATAAGGGATAAAATGGAAAATTACGAAGCCATAAAAACAGCGATTACAGAAGAAGCCAAAAACGTCAAAGATGAAGTCTCTCTTGCGTTATATAAGGCAAAATTTATCGGTAAAAAGGGCATTATAACCGAGATGTTTTCTTCCATGAAAAACATCGCGGATAAGGAACAAAAAAAAGAAATTGGTCTGAAGATAAATTCGCTTAAACAGCTGACAGAGCAGTGCTGCGATGATATTGAAGCGGCGCTGTTAAAAGCAAAAAAAGCTGAAATTCTTGCCGGAACAGATGTAACTTTGCCTGCTTATGACATGCAAAAAGGATCGCTGCATCCTCTTGCCGTCATAACCCGTGAAATCAATTCAATATTTCAGCGCATGGGTTTTACGGTGGAAAGCGGCCCTGAAATTGAAAGCGAATATTATAATTTTAAAACATTAAATTTTCCGGAAAATCATCCCGCAATGGACATGCATGACACGTTTTATTTTGATTCGGAACATCTTTTACGCACCCATACTTCTCCTGTTCAGGTAAGAGCCATGAAAAAACACAGGCCTCCCCTTAAGATAATAGCGCCGGGCAGGGTGTACAGGCGCGACGCGCTTGACGCCACGCACTCGCATGTTTTTCATCAGATTGAAGTTTTTATGGTTGATAAAAATGTAAGGTTTTCTGATTTAAAAGGAATACTTGAACTTTTTGCAAATGAAATATTCGGAAAGGGGCTGAAACTAAGATTCAGGCCGAGTTTCTTCCCTTTTACCGAACCGTCGGCCGAAGTTGACGTTCAGTGCGTTCACTGCAGGGGCAGAGGGTGCCCTGTGTGCAAAAAAACCGGATGGCTGGAAATACTGGGTGCCGGTATGATTCATCCAAACGTGCTGAGAAATGTTGACATAGACCCGGAAACCTATTCCGGCTTTGCGTTTGGAATGGGCGTTGAAAGGATAGCCATGCTTAAATACGAGATAGACGACATGCGGCTGTTCTATGAAAATGACATGAGGTTCTTGAAACAGTTCGGGTGATTTTGTTTGTATCCGCCCTCGCTGCAGCCGCGGCATTTTTTGCCGTAAAATCCGGACACACAATAAATAAAAAAACAATCTCTTTTGCCAAGTCATACGCTTCGTGGACTTTTCTGCTTGCCGAAAAAAGCATTGCGGAGATAAAAAACAATGAAATTTTAAAATTTCAAATTATGCTGTCTTTTGCTTCTGTATTATTCTTTATGCTTACGGGGTTATTTTTAATTCTTGTATTGTTTGTTCCGGCAATTCTTTTATCGCCCCGAATATATATTAAAAACAAGAAAAGGCTTTATGAAAAAGATTATTACAAAAACATGCCGTCAATGCTTGAATCCCTGATATCTTCATTAAAATCAGGGCTTTCAATCACTTCCGCGATTAAGGAATACGCTTCCTCGGGAAAAGGCGCATGCGCAAGAGAAATGCAGACGGTTGTAAAAAAAACAGAGCTTGGGATATCCATAAAAGATGCAATGAACTCTCTTGCGGAAGCCGTGCCGCTGCCGGAAAATCTGATATTCATTGACGCTGTTGTGACTTCTGTTGAAACCGGAGGAAGCCTTTCCGAAGTGCTTTCCGGTGTTCTTTCAACGCTCAGGGCAAGGGATGAAATAAACAGGGAAGTTTCCGCCCTTACTTCGCAGGGAGTGCTGTCAGGAATAATTGTGGGTGCAATGCCTTTGATACTTGTCGGCATTGTTAATTTTCTTGACCCTGAATTTATGAAGCCGCTTTTTGAAACGAAGCAGGGAAAGGTTATTCTTGTTATTGCTTTTTTTATGGAATTAACCGGAGCTTTATTGATAAAAAAAATAACAGAGATAAAATAAGGGGGAGAAATGCTTTTTATATCCGGTGTTCTTTTTGGATTTTCGGTTTACTTTGCATCAAGGATGCTAGTAATTCTTTACAGGAAACAGGCGGCTTTTGCTGTTTTATCCGGAGTTTCTTTGGATTTTTTTTCCAGGGTAAAAGGAATTTATATTTATTTTCGTGACAAAATTAAGGCATTTAACACGGTTATTATAAAGGGAAAACAAAGATATATTAATATTTCGGAAGATATTAACCGTATTGATGAAAAAAGAAAAATTACCGCAGCTGAATTTCTGGCATACGAAGAAGCGTGTTTTGTGGCCTGTTTTCTTGCGGGTTTATTGATTTTTGACGGGTATATTTTTGCGCTTGTTCTGGGTGCGGCAGGATTTTTTGTGCCGGCGGCCGTTCTTAAGGCGCGGCTTGAAAGAAAAGCGGAAATAATCCGCGGGGAAATACCTGACTGTATGGACTTAATATGCACCGGAATAGAAGGCGGATTGTCTCTAAACGCGGCGGTAAGCAGGTGTGCCGGGAAAGGCAGGGGATTATTAAATGCCGAAATTTCTTCCGCACTGGCAGGCACGGAGCTGGGAATGACTTTTTCCGAGACGCTGATTGCGCTTAAAAAAAAGCTTAATTTTTCGGAAGCGGAGGCTTTTATTGATTCTATAATAAGGGCGGAGAAAAGCGGGGGCAATGTAAGGGAAATAATGCGCGCAAGGGCTGCGGATTTGAGAAAAAAAAGATTTCAAGAGATGAAGAAAAAAGCCCAGCAGGCGCCGGTGAAATTGCTTGTTCCTCTGATAATTTTTATTTTTCCGGTAATATTTATGATTCTTTTCGGCCCGGTTATAATTAGGCTTGTTCAGGGCTTTTGAATAATGATATAATTTTTTTATGCGGATATTTGGCAGGAGAAAACCGGAAATAAAACTGACTGTGGCGGAAAATTTCATGGTCAGGCTGAAAGGGCTTTTGGGAAGCAATTCAATACCAAAAAATTATGCAATGTTTTTTCCTTGTACGGCTTCGGTACACACCTTTTTTATGGGATGTAAAATAGACATACTGATGGTTGACGCGGAATTTAAAATTGTATTGCTGTCAAAAGAAACGCCGCCTTTTAAAATTATAAGATCGGAAAAAGCATTGCACACAATTGAAATGGCATCGGGAGAAATTAAAAGGCTTAAAATAAAAGAAGGGGACAGGGTTTACATAAAATGGCCTCCAAAAAAGCAAAAAGCAGGCTGGTTTTAACTCCCAAAAAATATGATCTGGAGTTTTTTCATAAAAACTCCCAGGTTAACTATGACCCGATGAACAGGCATTACAGGGCAACATTTGATTTTTCTTTTGAACTGGAAGTTTATAATTTTATAGATTCTTTTTTGGATCTTTTGTTTTCCGACGAGAAATTTAAGGATTTTGGCGCGCTTCCTTCCGATAAAAACATGACAAAGCTTTATTTTGCGTGCATGAGGGATTTTGGGGCCATAAACTGGGAAAATTTTTCTAAATGGTATTACGGGAAAAGGGCAAGATTGACTTCCGCTTTAAGGAACATAACTCTTAATACAATCGAATGCCAGCGTTCCCTGAAAATCAAAGACTTGGAATTTCTATGCTGGGTTTCTTATACAGTCCTTTTTTCATGTATAACCGAAGAATATTTTCACAGGCATTTTGAGAAAGTGAATATAATGAGGGAAACAATCACCCATCTTATAGGACTTGCTTTTGAAGGAATTCTTAAGGAAATATTTCGGGACGGAGAGATTGAAAGGATAAGGAACGAAAAAACAGGTGCGGACAAGAAAAAATTTGAACCGCTTACGGGAAGATATGTGAGCGTTTTTAATGATATTGCGGATCAAACAAATGTGGAGAAGATAATATTCGGCAAAGATGAAAGAATTTTTCTTGACCGTCAGTGCATTAACGGCCTTATGGAAGCTTTCTCCGCTGTGTTAAAAAAATCAAAGCGGGTTTGTTCGGGCGGCGGTTTAAGGGAAATAATGGCGGAGCCGCAGCTGGTTAAGAACATAATTTATGACAGGCGTGACAGGAGATATTTTGCCTCAATAATAAAAAAAGACAGACAGCTTAAAGAAAGGCTTGTTGTTAAAACAGAGGCTCACAGAGTCTTGGAAGCCGCAATGGAAATAGTTGCGGAGACGGGCAGCGGCCCTATGATAAACATAATAAGGCATCCTGAATATGCGGAAGAATTGTTTTTTGAGCAAAAGGTAAAGAAATACGTGACAAGCTCGCTTAAAAGCATTGGAGGGCAAAAGGCGCTTAGTCTGCTGCAGAATATTCATTCTGCGGAGGGGCGCATTAAACGCAGCAGAAACAGATTCATAAACAGTCTCTCCGGAAAGGAATACGAAGAAATTGTGATGTCCTGCATTGAGAATTTTACAATTTATCACAAAATTATAACGGAATTTGCGGCTGTAAGAAGGATTTACGGAAAAAAGTCAGGATACAGCGAGGATTTTTCCGGAATCAAGCTTTTAAGACAGGGCTTGATTAAGTCAATTAAGCCCGGAGATTTTGGCGGCGAGACTGAAGTTTTTATGGAAATATCAGACGAACAAAAAACCAGAATAATGAATATATATGAAGAAGGCGGGGTTTTTTATTTCAGACAGGAGGGCGCCGTTTATCCCGGAGAGCAGGGAAACGTAAGAGGCAGAAAATTCTTTATGTTTGCGGACCTTAGAAATTCAACGGAAACAACAATGAAGCTTACCAAGGACACGGCTTCTTTTCTTACGCCTTATCTGAACGCGGTATACAGAATAAGCAAGGCAAACAAGGGAGCCGAGATATATTTTGCGGGAGACGGGTTTGCGGCGCATTTTGCCGGAATTACAGACTGTCTCAGGGCGGCGCATCAGATACACGCCGAGTTTGCCAAATTAAGACGTGATGCTGAAATGAAACTTGCCGAAAAAGAGAAAGCAATTGCAAAGGATCTTGTAAGATTGGGAATAATTGACTCTGTAAGCGGAAAAATTACGGGAAAAAACCCGGATTTAAGCGGCGAGAAGGAGGAAACAGCGGAAGCCGCAAAGATGATTTTGCCGCCAAGGAAAATGCCGGCCGCCGAGGCAATAGCAAAGACAGCCGCGGAATATTCGATGCCAAGGGTTGAAATAGGCATAGGAATAACCGAAGGCGAACTTTTTTTTGCGGTAATCGGCGAAGAAGAAAACGTAAGGTTTAACATTGTGTTGTCGCCGAGTTTAACACAGGCGGCAAGGCTTTCCGGTTCAGACGGCTCTGTTAAAACATATCTTGAAAAACTTTACGGACTTAAGAATATTCCCGGAAAAGTCTATGTTTACGACAAAAAATTGTTTAACCAGGGTGTTGTAATTACGGGGGATGTTTTTAACTCGTTAAGGCGTGAAGTTGAAGTGAAGTCGGCGGAAACACAAGAAACCAAGATACCTTACGTGATATTTTATTATTATGACAGCACGGCCGGGAAATACATGGCAATTTCCAAAAAAGAATCAGGCGTTGCTTTAAAAGGAATAGAAAAAGAGGTTGAGATTTTTGAATGCTTTACGCCCGGATCCGAAGCCGATTTGACGATAAACAAAATTTACGGAACATAAAAAGACATTATTTTTTGGCGATAAAATTTTTATCGGGCATATGTGTATATGTAAAGATTGCCGCGTCAAAGCATTTTCACGGTTATTCCGCCTTTATCAAATAAACCTTGACAAAGAACAGGCGGGAATTTAGTATGTTTAAGCATATTTGTTGTGATAAATGCAATATATCCCGGATAAAGGTGGGGCAGTAGCTCAGCTGGGAGAGCATCAGGCTGGCAGTCTGAGGGTCGTCGGTTCGATCCCGATCTGCTCCACCATTTTAGGGATATTGTTTAATTAAAATAAAAAGCCCTTCCGAAAGCAGGGAAATCAAAAGCATCCAAAAGGAAAAAACCATGAAAAAAGCAAAAAAGTCAGCCGACAGAGCGATTGTATCGGGATTTGATGCAAGAGATTTTATTATTAATGCATTAAAGGGCGTGTCAATAGGGGTTGCAAATGTAATACCCGGGGTTTCGGGCGGAACTCTTGCCGTTATCACGGGAATTTTTGAGCGGCTTATAAATGCAATAAAATCTTTTGACATTGAGGCTTTAAAGATGCTTGTAAAAGGCGACTTTAAGGCTTTGTTAAAGAAAATTGATTTCTTTTTTCTTGCGGCTGTCGGCACGGGTATGGCTGTTGCCATAGTTTCCGTTGCAAAACTTTTTAAATATCTTTTTGCAAATTACCCCGTAATGATATGGGCGTTTTTTTTCGGATTGATACTTGCGTCAATTTATTTTGTGGGAAAAACGGTATCAAAATGGAAGACCTCTGTTTATATAATGCTTGTTTTGGGCACCGCCATTGCCGCCGGAATATCCGTAATGTCGCCCGGAACCGAAAATTCCAATGTCTTTTATATTTTTATCTGCGGAATTGTTGCGATCTGCAGCATGGTGCTTCCGGGAATATCAGGTTCGTTTGTGTTGATACTTATGGGGAATTATGAACTTGTTGTAATAAGGGGAATAAGCGATATGAATTTTGCCGTTTTGATTCCTTTTGCCGCGGGGTGTGTTGTGGGGATAATCGCTTTCTCTCATGTTATATCGTGGGTAATGAAGAAGTTCAGGGATCAGACAATTGCGGCATTAACCGGATTTGTTGCGGGGTCAATGCTTCTTGTATGGCCATGGAAAACCGCAATCCCCAAACTTGATTCGCTTGGTTCCGTGATAATGAGAAAAGGCAAAGAAGTGGTTGCGGGCTACAAATGGTATATGCCGGAATTTAACGCTGAAACTTTGGCTGCTTTGGGTTTAATGGCGGCGGGAGTTATAATAATAATTCTTATAGAAAATTCGGTAAAGGAAAAATAAGGCGGTTAAAATGCACTTTCAGGATTTAATATTTACTCTACAGAAATTTTGGACCGACAACGGCTGCATAGTTGTTCAGCCTTATGATATGGAAAAGGGCGCGGCAACATTTAATCCCGCAACATTTTTTAGATGCCTTGGCGAAAAGCCCTGGAATGCGGCGTTTATTGAACCCTGCAGAAGGCCGAAAGACGGGCGTTACGGGGAAAATCCCAATCGGTTCCAGCATTATTATCAGTATCAGGTTATTCTGAAACCTTCGCCTGACAATATTCAGGAATTATATCTTAAAAGCCTTGAAGCAATAGGAATTAAGATAAAAGAACATGACATTAAGTTTAATGAAGACGACTGGGAATCCCCCACTCTTGGTGCTTCAGGCCTTGGATGGCAGGTATGGCTTGACGGCCTTGAAATAACGCAGTTTACTTATTTCCAGCAGATGGCGGGTATACCGCTTAATCCCATAACAGGGGAACTTACATACGGGCTTGAACGAATAGCAATGTATATACAGGGAAAAGACAGCGCTTTTGACATAACATGGAATGACAAGGTCACTTACGGGGATGTTTTTCTTGAAAATGAAAGGCAGTATTCGGTTTATAACTTTGAAAAAGCCGATATTGCAATGCTGTTTGATATATTTTCAAAATATTATAAAGAAGGCGAGGCAATGGTTGCGTGCAATCTGCCGATACCCGCCTATGATTTTGTGCTTAAAATTTCACATATTTTTAATCTTCTTGACGCCAGAAAAGCCATATCAATAGCCGACAGGCCGTCTTATATCAAAAGGATAAGGGATCTTGCCAAGCTTTGCGCCGAAGCCTACATGAAAAACGGGGGAGCGAAATGAGAAAACTGCTCTTTGAAATCGGCGTTGAAGAAATACCCGCCGATTATCTTGAACCCGCAATAAATCAGCTTAAAAGCGATTTTATAAAATCGATGGCTGATGCGGGATTAAACCACGGTGAAGTTTACGCCGCATACACGGTAAGGCGTTTTATACTTGTTGTGCCGGATATAGCCGAAAAGCAGGCGGACGTTTCAGGGGAGAAAAAGGGGCCAAAATATGATGTTGCTTATGATGCTTCCGGAAAACTTACCGATGTGGGAAAAAATTTTTTGAAGAACAACAACATTACCGAAAAGGAAATAAAAATAAAAGAGGAAGGCGGAAAAAAATTCCTTTATTTTGAATTCTTTAAGAAAGGCGAAGGCGCTGTAAAAGTTCTTCAAAACATACTTCCCCGTATTGTTTCGGAAATCAAGTTTCCAAAATCCATGATTTATGACAGCACGGCTGTTGCATTTGCAAGGCCCGTTCGCTGGATTGTTGCAATGCTTGGGGAGGAATTGATTGAAATAAAATTCGGCGATGTTAAATCGGGCAGGGAAACCAGGCTTCACAAGTTTGAACACATGAACGCCCGTGTTGCAGTAAAAGATCCTGATGATTATCTGAAAAAACTTGAGGAAGCCGGAATTATAATTGACCAAAAAAAACGCGAAGAACAGATAATTGAAAAAACCGCCAAGCTTCTTGAACCCGAGGGGATGAAAATAATTGAAGACAGGGGGCTTCTTGTAAAGCTTGCCCAGTCTGTTGAAACCATAAACGTTCTTTGCGGTGAATTTGACAGGCGTTTCCTCTTCCTTCCGAAGGAAGTTATTATAACGGCAATGAGAGAACATCAGAGATATTTTGCGGTAACCGACAAGGAAGGCAATTTCACAAACAGGTTTGTAAATGTAAGGGACGGTTTCGGATTAAACAATGAATTTGTGTCAAAAATGCATGCGAAAGTGCTGTACGCAAGGCTTAAAGACGCCGAATTCTTTTATAACGAAGATTTAAAAAAGCCCATTGAAGAAGGGCTTCCAAAATTAAAGGAAGCTGTCTTTATTACAGGTCTTGGAACAATGTATGAAAAAGTTGAAAGGCTTGTGGCTGTAGCGAAAAAAGCGGACGGTATTTTTGGTTATAAAGATACGGCATTATTGGCGGAAACGGCAAGGCTGTGCAAAGCTGATTTGGTAACGGATATGGTGAGCGAAAAAGAGTATGTTGGATTACGCGGTTTTATGGGCGGAATATATCTTGAAAAACAGGGCAAAGACCCGAAAATTTACATGGCCGTTAAAGAACATTATTATCCGAATTTTGCGGGAGACAGGCTTCCGGATACGGAAGAAGGCGTTTTGATAAGTCTTATTGACAAAATGGATGACATTATAGGATTTTTTCTTGCCGGATTCAAACCGACCGGCAGCAAGGACCCTTATGCGGTAAGGCGCAAGGCCCTTAATATAATTAATATGCTTGTTGAAAAAGATATGGATATAAGCGTGCGTGTTTTGGTTAAAGCAAATGCCGATGAGTATAAAAACAGAATGAACAAAACGGCCGATATTGATGAACTTTGTGAGTTCTTTGCGCAAAGGACCGTGAATTATCTTAAGGACAAAGGTTTTGATTATGATATAGTTAATGCTGTAATTGATTCGTCAGAGGTTAACGTGCTTCGCTCTTTAAAAAAGGCAAAAGTTTTGTCCGATGCAAGGAAACAGGACGGAGACAGGTTCAATTCGGTGATTTTTGCCTTAAGCAGACCGGTAAATATAATTCCAAAAGATTTTAAACAGTTTGAACCTGATGAAAAACTTTTTGAAAATGAAGCCGAAAGGGAGCTTTTTAAAGCTTACAGGCAAAAGGGATCTGAAATAAATGAAAGAATAAAAGAAGGCGCTTTTAAAGAAGCTTTTGATTTACTGGCTTCCTTTAAACCCATGATTGACGGTTTTTTTGAAAAAGTGCTTGTAATGTCAAGTGATGAAAAAATTAAAAACAACAGACTTTCAATGCTTGCCTGCCTTGGAGAAGTATTCGGCAGGTTTGCGGATTTTAAGCAGATAGTTATAGACAGAAAACAGGAGGAATAAAAATGGCGGGGATAAATGTAACTGATTCGACATTTCAGCAGGAAGTAATTAAATCAGAAATACCGGTTTTGGTTGATTTTTGGGCAAACTGGTGCAACCCTTGCAAAATGATAATGCCAACGGTTGAAAAAATGGCAAACGAATACCAGGGAAAACTTAAGGTGTGCAAGGTGGATGTTGATTCAAATCCTGAAACGCCTTCTTCTTTTGGCGTAAGGTCAATTCCCACGCTTATATTTTTTAAGAACGGTGAAATTGCAGAACAGGTTGTGGGAGTTGTGTCTGAAGCGCAGCTTAAAAAAATAATTGACAAGGTAATAGCGTGAGAAAATGACAGCGGAAGCCGCTTCTTCAACAATAAACGCGGTGGCGGGCGGGGACACCCATGCCCTTGTAATGCAGATATTGTTTCAGCTTTTAACCGCTTTTCTTGCGGCAAAAGCTGTGGGGTATATTTTTGGAAAATTAAAGCAGCCGGTTGTTGTGGGTGAAATTCTTGCGGGTATAATATTGGGGCCTTATGTGCTTAATTTTTTGCAGCTGAACAATCCTCATATGCATGTGACGTTTGAAGTGATAGCCGAGGTTGCTGTTGTAATACTTTTGTTTTTAATAGGGCTGGAAACAAAAATATCTGACCTTACAAAGGTTGGTTGGCAGTCTTTTTGGGTGGCTGTTGCCGGCGTTGCCGCGCCGTTTGCTTTTGGATATATATATATGAAACTGCTTGGAACCAATGACCTGCGCTCGCTTTTTATGGGGGCTGTAATGGTTGCAACCAGCGTTGGAATAACCGCAAGGATACTTAAAGAGCTTGATTTTTTAAACGCTGATGTAAGCAGAATAATACTTGGCGCCGCGGTGATTGATGACATATTGGGATTAATAGTGCTTTCTGTGTTAAGCGGCATGGCTGAAACGCATAAAATATCCGCGGGGGTTATTCTTGTGACCCTGCTTGTTATAGTTATTTTTGTTTTGCTGTTTACTTTGGGAGGAATTCATGCCACTAAAAGATACGGCTATCAAATAGGCAATATAAAACTGAGAAATGCGCCGATTATTGCCGCGGCGATTGTGTGTTTTACTTATGCCATGGTTGCAAGCAAGATAGGGCTTGCCGCAATAGTGGGGGCTTTTATGGCGGGCGTGGTAATGTCTGAAAGGGAATCCGAATTTGAAATAAGGGAGAAAATAGAATTAATTGACGACCTGCTGGGGGTTTTCTTTTTTGTTATAATGGGCGCAAAGGTTAATATAACGGCTTTTTTGGAGCCTTCGGTGATTTTAACTGGTGTGATAATAACGGTTCTTGCTTTTGCGGGAAAATTTATTGGATGCGCGCTGCCTGTAATTAAAATGGGTTTTAAAAAAGCTTCTTTTGTGGGCATGGGAATGGTGCCACGCGGTGAAGTTGGAATAATAATTGCCGCTTATGCGCTGTCTAAGGGAGTAATTGATGACAGGCTTTACGGTGTTGCCATATTTATGGTTCTTGCAACCACATTTCTTCCCCCGTTTTTTCTTGAATCAATGATAAGGAATCTTCAGAAGGAAAAAAACAGGCACCATTAAAGATTTATAAATAAAAACTAAGGGTGGTTTTTATGAAGGAGCATAAGAAAAATCTTAAATTACCTGTTTTTGCCGCCGGGATTGTAATGGTTTTTCTTATAGGATATATTGACCATTTGACGGCCGCAACAATCGATATTTCAATCTTTTATCTTGTTCCGGTTGCTTTTACCGTATGGTTTTCAAAAAGAAAACTGGCTCTTACCGTTTCTCTGCTTGCGGTTGCGGTATGGGAATTTGAAGAGCTTTTTTTCAGAATTGAAAACTCTAGAAGTCCGGATTTTTGGATTAATTCGGTATTAAGGCTTGCATATTTTTTAACCGCCGTAATAATCATATCCAAGTTAAAAAACAATTATGATACGGAAAAAAGGCTGGCAAGCTATGATTCTTTGACAGGGGCCATAAACAGGAGATATTTTGAAAAGCTGGTATCCGAAGAAATGAAAATCTGCGCAAAAGAAAAAAAGCCGTATACAATAATTTATTTTGACATTGATAATTTCAAAAAACTTAATGACACAAGGGGGCATGCTTTTGGTGACGCTGTTCTTGTGAAAACATCATCGGTTATATGCGGGAAAGTTTATGATAAAGGGTACTTTGCAAGACTTGGCGGCGACGAATTTGCTTTCTTTCTTCCGGGATTCGGAAGAAAAGAAAGCGCTGCATTTATGGATGAGATAATAAAGGAGCTTGGATCCCGGGAAAATGAATTAAAAGGGGTAACTTACAGTTTTGGCGTTCTTGCCGTTGAAAAAAAACGGCCTGAAAATATGCAAAAACTTATGCATATTGCGGACAAACTGATGTATACTGTTAAAAAGAACGGAAAAAATTCTTACAGGATAAAAACCATATAGGAGGCGAAAAATGTCCGTAATACTTAAAACAAAAGAAGAAGCTCAAGCATATTTTGACGAAATAATAGCGAAAAAAGAGCATCACAGCGTGCTTTTATATCATAACCAAAGAAAAACGGTGCTTGAAATATTGTCTAATGCAGCCAAAAAAGCGGGAGAAAAATTTATTGAACAGGACTTGACCGCAATTGATGCGGGCAAAGTGGGAACATCGGTATTTGAAAATAAAGTGCCAAATTGGCTTAAAGGCTTTTTTGAAGCATCAAAAGAAAAAGGATGCGTGCTTTATCTGCGCGAGTTCCATTTTGCTTCGGATAAAATAAAAAATGATGTCTTAAATATGATGATAAACAAAGAAGTTGAGGGAAGCAAATTTCCTGAAAATACAACGGTTATACTTGGAGTTCTTGATACGGACGACATTGCGGCTTCCATAAATATTGAAAATACGGCCGTTTTTTTACGCGAACGCTGATTGTACAGTAAAAAAAGCAATAATTGACAAAAAATTTTACTACAGTATAATTAAAATAGGGCTAAAATTCGCCTTTATTTATTGGCGTTTGCAGAGGTAAAATGCGCTGTAGATCATTAATTTTTACAGTTATCACATTTTTTTTGCATCTTGGCGCTGTTTTTGCAGCGCCTGTATGCACTCCTGTTGCTGTGACCCTTTGCGTTGCGGCTGATGATGTGGCTGATGTATGGATTAACGGAACATATATTGACACCTTTAATTACGTAAACTGGGATCAGACAGGTGTTTATCCAAGATGTGTAACCATAAATCCTTCCATAATTCAGGCAAACAATATTGTTGCGATGAAAGTAAGAAATATCAGATGCTGTGAAATATGGGGAAGCTGGTCAATTGAAACGGGCTGCGCGGACGGATCTCATGCATGTATTACAAGCGATGAAGCGGGTTTAAGGCTTTACAGGGTTCAGGGCAGCTGGACCACGCCTCCTCCTGTTGACGGCAGCGGGAACAACTGGAATGATTATGTTTATACAGGAACGTCAATTTCTCCCTGGCAGGATGCGGTAAAAGTTACCGGAACCATTTACGGGAAAAGGATATTTGACCCTTGCGGCGGATTTCTTCTTGACCCTTTGTCTTGGAATGCTGACAGCGCCGCGCAAACCGATGACTTTCAGACAATTTATCTAAGGCAGCCTTTTGGGCTTACCCCCGAGCCCACGCTTCCGCCCACGAATTTTACAATCACAAAATCGGTTCTTGCGACTCCCACGCCCGGAATAGGAACAAATACAAGGATTACATACCAGCTTATTATCTGCAACTCAGGAAAATTTACTTATGATGTTGTTGAGATGTTTGACGACCTTGATGACCGCTTCAGTTTTGACGGTCCTTATGGCGGGGATTGCAGCGGCTATGGCGATGGTTCGGTTTGCTTAAGCGGGGTGTCAGGCGGGTTTACAGGGAAATGGGTAAGAGGGTTTCCCGGAGCAACCTGCATTACAATAACGGCAAGGGCTGTAGATTACTGGGTTGATTCCTCCGAGTGGTGCCAGTATAGAAGCAATGTTGCCGGGGTAAAATACGGAAGCCCGGACTGGCCGTCTTCAAACACGGTTACGGTGCAGATGACATGCCCTGTTAATACAAACACGCCCACTCTTACTTTTTCCCCTTCAAACACATGGACAGCGTCTTATACTTTTACCCAGACATTTACAAGGACACCAACATTTACATATACTTTTACAAATACTTATACACACACGTTTACAATAACAAACACTTATACTTTTACACAGACTCTTACTTACACGCCGTCCAACACTTACACACAAACATTTACGCCGTCAAATACAAACACACCCGGGGGCGCAACCTGGACATTCACGAATACGCCGACCAACACAAGGACATTTACAAACACTTATACGTTTACAAATACATGGACTTTAACGTTTACCCCAAGCCATACATTTACCCAGACTCACACGCCCACCTTAACGTATACGCCGTCTAACACTCCGACTAACAGCCATACGCCGACGGCAACAGAGACACCGATACTGAGATTTGGTCTTCAAAAATCAATAAATGCGCATGAATTTGTGATAGGCGACACAGTGCAGTACTGCATAACGTTTACAAATCAGGGAATAGTTGTGTCTGACCTTAATATATGGGACACCATACCATATGAATTGGATTTTCTTTATGCAACAATACCTTATAACACGCAGACTGTAAGTGTTAACGGATATAATCACACAATGGTTTACTGGACATTGCCCTCGGTTGTGCCGGGTGACTCGGGTTCTGTATGCATATGGGCGCGTGTTGCAAGGTTCCCGCATGCAGAACTTGATGACAATATAATGTACGCGCTTGATGAAGATAAGCTAAGGGCGCTTATTTCGGGAAGGCCGCCGGGCGGAACTGAGGGGCTTGTGATGCACAGGAATCTTTGCGCAGGGCAATAAATACTTTTGTTTTTGCGGTTAAGGAAGGGAAAAATGAAAAAATTGCTTTTAACAACAGCAATCACAGTGCTTTGTGTTTTCTCGGCAACTGGAATTTTTGCGGCGGCTTATGTCCAGAATGTAACCGTAAGCCCGGGAACAGTGGCGCCCGGCGACCCTGTTACAGTAAGTTTTGAAATGCGCACTGACGGAGCAACTGGACGCTTTGCAATTGCATATTCGGATGATACCACGCTTAACAGCTGCCAGGAAGACTGGCTTGCGGATGATAAAATTTACAACAGGGCGGGAGCAAGCACAGTAAATTACTGGGTTAATGGTGTGTCACAAACCGCAACTGCAATGAATTATGCGGGGAACGGACCAAGAACGGGATTAACCGGAAACAGCACAACGACATTCAGAAGGGTTGATGTTGTAACCTATGTGCCTCCGGAAAAAGCGGGGAATTTTACCATCTATGTGCTTGTAAGGGACAATGATGCTTTAAGGTATGACTGCAGCAGCTCTGTGCAGGGGCCAAACAACACCGCAAGCACAACATTGACTGTATCCGGCGCAACAACCCCGTATAAATTGAACCTTACGGCATATGGTTCAACTTCATCGGACAGGCTTAATATCAGGTACAGGATAACCAATTATTCGGAATCGGCAATCAAAGGAAGCCAGGTTGCTGTCAGGTATTATATGAATCACACCGGGCAAAGCAGCGGATGGTCTTATAATAATGCCAACTGGCAGTTCATGCAGCCGGACGGGACAAGCAATGGAAGCAATTATCAGATGACAACAGAGTTCATTAATACTTCAACAAGCGATTGCCCTGACACCGGAAGTTATACAAGGATTACAAATTTTTATGCCAGGATGTATTATAACGCAAATGCCAATGTGATTGTACCAAACGGAGGTTATCTTGACATGTCACAGGACGAGCAGTTGGTTCACGCTTCGGCTCCGCTGCCTGACCCGACGGATGATTATTCAAGGGCAATGGATTTTTCAAGCCTTGACAATAATAAATATATGACACTTTTTTATAATGCCGCTACACCTGACAATGAAGATAATGATGTTCATCTTTGCGAATATACATCACCTTCAACTATGGACAGCATGTCGGGAGAACAGCCGTGCGGAATAAGCGCCTGCACACGCATTTACATGGACAAGTCCGCATCACCCATGAAAGCTTATGTGGGGGATACCATAACTTATTGCATAACTTACACTAACGGAACCGGAGCATCGCAGACATTTACCG
>CAYQIS010000006.1:0-232 GCA_964417645.1 uncultured Spirochaetia bacterium | reverse complement strand
TAATGACTTATGTGGGGTGTAACGGATGTTCGGTTAATTATTACGGAGATACAACGGTTGTTTACTGGCCCATAACAGCGGCTGACGGAGTCTCGGGCACTTTGTGCTTTTGGGCAAAGGTTTCAAAATATCCTTATGACAGAAAGAAAGAATTTTTGGCATATCTTAAACAAAGGTCTTTTGTGAGTTCAAAATATTTTTAAAATCTTTATTATCGGATATTAAAAAAAAT
>CAYQIS010000005.1:0-128305 GCA_964417645.1 uncultured Spirochaetia bacterium | reverse complement strand
GGTTTGTGTATCTTTGCTATAACCGGCGGGGCTGACTCTTCGCGCCAGCTTACAGCGTCTATTATGGCCTTTAAATCCGATTTTGTGATTTTATTTTTCATGCTTTCAGTAATTTCATATATTTTTTGCCTGAATACATTATGGTCTTTATAAACGTCCTCACCCATTTTTTTCTTCAACTCAAAAGCAAGGTCAACCAATGCCGCGTCCCTTTTCCAGCTTTCAGCATCAAGCAACTTCTTTTTTTTCTTCTCAGGTATGCCTTTCTTTTTGCCTTCTTCCTCACTGTCACTTTCTTCTTCGTCATTGTTTCCGTAGTCATTAAGCCACTTTTCAACCTTTTTCCTTATCGTGCCAAAACGCTCTATCAGGTCATCGCCAAACTCATCATACATCTGCGAGCGTATGTCTTCATCACCTGAATTGAACCTCAAAGTTTCTATGGCTTTTGTAGTAAACTGGCTGTAAAGACGCAGGGGCCTTTCTACAGTCACTTTCCAGTATCCAAAAGCCTTATTGTCAAATATTTTTGACTGTTCTGTTTCTTTAAATTCCATGTAAGTATCACATATCTTTTTTATGTCTTCTTCGGACAGCTCACAGTTCTTTTTTCCGAGATTTTTACGCAGGGGCTTATACCACTCGGTCGCGTCTATGAGCTGTACTTTGCCTTTTCTGTGTTCCGGCTTGCGGTTAGTGAGCACCCATATATAGGTGGCAATACCAGTGTTATAAAACATATTAAGCGGCAGAGCCACTATGGCCTCCAGCCAGTCATTTTCTATTATCCAGCGTCTTATATTGCTTTCGCCCTGGCCTGCGTCACCGGTAAAAAGAGACGAACCGTTATGAACTTCTGCTATCCTGCTGCCAAGCTCTGATTTGTGGTTCATTTTTGAAAGCATATTAACCAAAAATAACATTTGACCGTCACTTGAGCGGACATTGGATAAATCTATTTCTTCGTCGCCTATCATGCCTTTAAACCTTGAATCTCTTATATTTCCTTTACCGCCCATTTTCTCAAGGTCATTTTTCCAGCTCTTGCCGTATGGCGGGTTTGATAGCATAAAGTCAAATTCCTTCGCGGGGAAAGCGTCATGAGACAGCGTGCTCCACTCCGCGCCTCCTATGATATGGTCAGCGTTGTCGCCTTCGCCTTTTAGCAGCATATCCGCTTTGCATACCGCAAATGTCTCGGGGTTTATTTCCTGGCCATAGAGGTAAGTCCTGACGCGCTTTTTCTGTTCCTTTGCCATTTGCTGCAGGCGTTCTTCCGCTATCGTGAGCATACCGCCCGTGCCGCACGCACCGTCATAAAGCAGATAAGTGCCTGACTTGATTTTATCTATAACAGGCGCAAAAATCAGGTCTGCCATAAGTTTTACCGCGTCCCTTGGCGTCCAGTGTTCGCCCGCTTCTTCGTTGTTTTCTTCATTAAACTTTCTTACAAGTTCCTCAAATACAGTTCCCATGGCATGATTGTCCAGCCCCTCAGCCCTTATAGAGCCGTCGCTGTTACGCGTTGGTTCAGGGCTTAAGTTTATGTCAGGGTCAAGGAATTTCTCAATAAGTGTGCCAAGAGCGTCTGCTTTTGAAAGGTCAGGAATATGCTTGCGGAATTTAAAATTTTCCAGTATATCCTGGACGTTTTGCGAAAAACCGTCAAGGTAAGCTTCAAAATCAGCTTTTAACTGCTGCTGGCTTGACCTGGAACGCAGGTCTCTTAAGGTAAATTTTGACGTGTTGTAAAATGCCTGTCCTGCAGCGTTGCACAGTGCAGCATGCTGTTTGTCAGCCGGAATTTTCAGTTTATCAAGTTTTTTCTTTTCATCCAGGACTTTTTGCTTGGTTGGTTCAAGTACTGCGTCAAACCTGCGAAGGACACACATTGGAAGTATTACGTCAGGGTATTTACCCCGCTTGAACAGGTCGCGAAGCACGTCATCCGCAATGCCCCAGATAAAAGATACTATTTTATTATATTGATTTCCATTCATTAACTATCCCTCCAGTTTAAGTGCTATGTTTGCCTCCCATAGAATTTAATGTATTATACGTCTTATAGGCCATTCCGTCAATTTGTTTCAATATTTTAAAGGGTTTTTATGAATTGAATACACGTTAATGGCATCAATTCGCCATTTTATCCCCTTTGGGAGCAAGGATGGCTATGGCTTGGGAATGCCCCTGGGATCCGCCTGTGCTGCGCCTGGTCTTCGCTTGGGTTAGTCTTGGGTTCTTCTTGGGTTTTCCTTGGTTTTCTTCTTGGTATTCTCTTGGTTTTTCCTTGGTTTCTTCTTGCTATTCCCTTGTTTTCCGCAGATTTTCCCTGCTATTTTCCTGCATTTTAGACAATACTGCGTTATGACTGACAGTTGACATCCGGTAAGAAAACTGAGCTTTGATGCAATTAAACTTGGAATAAAATATTATTATTTCCACTCTTCCGGTTTAAATATCTTAATGCTATCCTTTTCAACTACATCCGGAAATTGAGCTGTTTTAAGGTGAATTTCTTTCATTTTAATATGAAAATCAGCTGCACGTTTCAATTCTTCGGCTTTTCTTTCTATCGGAATTATAATACCAACTTTTTTAGCGGGAAAGGTATTTCTGACAGCTTCAACTGACGGAATCAAATCGCTATCGCCTGAAATCACTATTGCGGTATCAAATGTATCTTTTTCAGCTTCCTGAAACAACTTAACAGCTATATTTACATCAGTCTGCTTTTCTTCATATGTCTGAAAAGTCTTTTTACATATTAAGCAGGTTTTGTTTTTTACTTTGAATTTGCCCGACACAAACTTCACATTGTTTAATTCAAGCGCTCTTACATATATCTTATGCCTTCTCATTTTATCAGGCATCCACCAAGCAAACGCAGAAAAATAAAAAATTTTTTCTATAACCTGATCTTTTCTGATAAAAATTCGGCACAACTTTTCAAGGTTCAGCCATCTGTATGCGGCATATTTGTGATTATTCCCCACTAAGGCATGGTAAAGATTAAACCCGTCTATAAAAAAAACCACTCTTTCCATATCAATTCCCCTCTATATTTTTATAAAAAAAAAACCCGGATCCACAGGAATCCGGGGCCGACAGGACACAAGTCCTGTTGGGATGATTTATAATTTACTTACAATAAAATAATATATAATAAATAGCATCTTGTCAAATAAATTTAGTCACAACTGCCGTATAACCAACATTAGTCCGCTTGCGTGATTGATCATGATACAGTTAATTGCCAGTATTGCGACTACCAAAATTTATATTACCCGGATGTCTTTTTATTTGGCTTATACAAAGCGCAACTTTTTATTTATGGCTGGGCGGGGTGGACTCGAACCACCAGATATACGGACCAAAACCGTAGGCCTTACCAATTTGGCGACCGCCCAACCTTTAAATATTTAATATTATACAAAATACAAAAATATATTCCATTTAAAAAATAAAAGGGCCATGGCAAAATCACCATGGCACTTATAAAACTTCTGTTAAATAATTATACCAAATTTACATTGCTCTGTCTTCGTTTGCCTGCGTAACTTCTTTGTATTTATCCAAAACCATTTTTTCTATTTTGCTTCTTGTATCGTTGTTAAGCGGGTGCGCAATGTCTTTAAATGTTCCATCAGATAATTTCCGGCTCGGCATTACAACAAAAAGCCCGTTTTTACCGTCAATTACCTTAAGACCCCTTACCACAAAAGATTCGTCAAACGTGATGCTTGCATAAGCTTTTAATTTCTGGTCATCCCCTTCGCCCGCGACCCTCGGGAAAATCTTTACTTCCGTGATGTTCATGCCGCCCTCCTCTTTGAAATCCGGTATCATATTGAATGCACCGCCTTTACAAAGCTCCCCGGAAACTCTTTACGCAGTCCCTCCTCACATTTAAGAGCTTCCTTTTTTGAATTAAACAAGCCAAAAACCGTTGCACCGCTTCCTGAAAGCTGTGCATCAATACATTTATATTTTAACAATGCTCCTTTTGCTTTAAGAAGCAAAGGATACGATTTAAATACAGGCGCTTCAAAATCATTGTAAAGTATCTTTTTATCTCCCATAAATTTTATATTTCGTCCCTTAATCATTTCTGTTATAAGTATATCCTTATATTTTGGCTGTGTCAAATTATTTTGCAGAATATAGTTATCATACAAATTATATGCAACGGGCGTGGAAACATGAATATTCAGGCATAAAAGCACATACCAAAAACGCTTTTTTTGCCTTATAAAGCTTATTTTTTCCCCTTTTCCCCTTACTCTTGCGGCTTTGCCATATATAAAAAAAGGAACATCCGAACCAAGCGAATATGCAATATTAAAAAGCTTTCTTCTGTTAAGAGGGCTGCCGAATATTTTGTTCATGCCCTTAAGAACGCAGGCCGCATTGCTGCTTCCTCCGCCAAGCCCAGCGCCGCTTGGTATATTTTTGGTTATTTTTATCTGTACACCGGTTTTTCCGTTAAGTTTTGCGGCTTCAAAAAATTTAAAGGCGGCCTTATAAGCTATATTCTTTTCCTGCGGTATATTAAGCGCGGATTTTGTATCAACAACTTCAATTATTCCGGGTTTTGTCTTTTTTATTTCTATAATGTCATAAACAGATACGGGCACAAACAAAGAATCAATATAATGATAGCCGTCTTTTTCGTCTTTTCCCGTTATTAAAAGTGCAAGATTAACTTTGGCGCAGGATTTAAATATCAATTTCCGCCCGCCTCTTTAATTTTTTTCAGCAGAGCTTCCCTGTCTTCGGGATTATTGTCAAGCGCTTTAAGATACCACTCCATGCCTTTTTCTTTATCCCCGACTTTCATATAAGCGTCTCCCAAATGTTCGTAAATTACGCCGTCTTTTCTTTTTTCCTTTTCAAGCGCCGTAACGGAATCCTTAAGTTTTTCAAGCGCTTCCTGATATCTGCCCATCTTAAAATAAACCCATCCAAGAGAATCAAGATAAAAAGCGTTTCCCGGATCCAATTCCAAAGCTTTTTTAACAAGATTTAAAGCTTCGTCAAGATTTCTGCCCTCTTCGGCATAAACATATCCTATATAATTGTAAGCCTCCGCATTCTTTGGATTTATTCTGATAACATCCCTGAAGGCTTTAATTGCTTTTTCTTTTTGTTTTGCTTTGTCATACAAAAAAGCGGCATTAAAGGCTGTTTTCTCGGAATCAGGGAATCTCTCTCTTGCGAGATTGTATACTTCAATTGCTTTATCAAAATTTTTCAAATCACCCCATGCGGATGCCACAAGATGATAATAATCCTCGTTGCCCGGTTCAGAATCAAGCAAAGCCTGAAATTCCGGCATTAATTCATTTAATTTCCCGAGTTTGTCCATACATACGCCTATTCTAAACCAAGCGTTAACAAGACGTTTGTCTATTTCAATCACTTTTCTGTATTTTAATACCGCTTCATCATAACGTTTTAATTCCTCAAGGCATATTCCTGCAAAATATTTCGCATTAATATTTTCCGGTCTTTTTTTCTCTATTTCCTCAAACATCTTTAACGCTTCCGTGAAATTTTCTTTCTTCATTCTTATTTTGCCTTTTTCAAAAATTGCATCATAAGCTTCGGGATTTGATTTTATAATTGCATCATATTGTCTTTCCGCTTCTTCAAGCATTCCGGCCCTGAAATATATTTCGGCTATTAAACCCATTATGTCCGTATCATCGGGATAAATTTTAAGATATTCTTTAAAAGCATTAACCGCGCCTTCAATATCACCCTGCTCTTCTTTTATTCTGGATATTGCGTCATAACCTTTAAGATATGAATTGTCCGCCTCAATTGATTTTCGCATGAATTCAAGCGCCTTTTCATAGTCTTTTTTGGCGGTATAAATATATCCTATATTGTAAAAAGCCGCGGCGGCCGAGGATTTATCCATTAAAGCCACACTTTTCTTAAAATCAGCTTCGGCCTGTTCAGTATTTCCAAGCTTGTAATTTACCACTCCCGAATAAAAATACGCCTCATCAAGGGTTGGGTCAAGTTCTATTGCGCGGTTAAGCGCCAAAAGAGCATTTTTATAATCTTCCTTTTCCATCATATTACGGGCGGCCATAACCAGAAGGTCCGGATGCCAAGGGTCTTTTTCCACTCCTTCATTTATTGTTTCTTTTGCCAGTTCGGGTGTGCCTTTTTTATTTCTGATATCCGCAAGTTCAAGATATATTGTTCCCGGCTCATAAGCATATTTGCTGCTTATTAAAAAATTTTCTTCGGCAGCGTCGTAATTGCCGCTTAAACTTGCAAGATATCCCATGGAAAAATAAAGAAGCGACACGGCTTCCTGATAAGGATTTTTATTTATTAAAGGACGCTGCTTTACAAATAACTTTTCCTTGCCTCCGGTTGTGGCGCATCCAAAAAACAGCAAAATAAAAATCGACAGAAAAAAATATATTTTCTTCATGTTATTTTATTCTTCAAACTTTTTGTCTGTAATTCTTAAACGTTTGTTAATTATTTTAAGCAGAACCATCAATATCTTTGCCGCAATTCTTGGGTCTGAATCAAGCATCTCGGAGAAACTGTTTTTGGTTATAACTATAAGCCTGGAATCTTCGGACGTCTTGCCCGAGGCTGTCCTTGGGCCTGAATCAATCAATGACATTTCGCCCAATATTTCCCCGGCGCCAAGCTGGGCTATAAGTTTATCGCCTTCTTTGGTTTTTTTTATTATATCAACTTTGCCGTCAACAACAATATAAAGAACTTCCCCCGGCATTCCCTCCACAAAAAGCGTTGATCCTTTTTTGTAGGACTTTAAAAAGACTTTTTTTGAAACAATGTCAAGCTCTTCATCCGTCATTCCCGAAAAAAGAGATATTCCTTTAAGCATTTCATATTCCACTGGATCAGGCATTTTTTCTCCTTTTATCACGGCCGGCCGCTTTCATATCTCCACTTCCCAGCCTTCCTGTACGGCAAGGGCATTTTCAAATTTTAACTGCGCCGTTTGCTGTATCCTGTCTATTTCATCGTCGCCGTGCTCCGGGGCATGGTGGCAAAGATGCAGGTCTTTTACACCGGCAAGCTGCGCAACCTTTATGCCTTCATCATATGTTGAATGCCCCCAGCCTATAAATTTTGGATATTCTTCGGGAGTAAACTGTGCGTCATACATTAAAACATCGGCGTTTTTGCTTAAATTAATAAGCTTGTTATCAGGTACAGAAAAATGTTCAATATCGGTTGCAACAACAAAAGATTTGCCGCCGGCTTCTATTCTGAAGCCAAGGGTTCCGGCAGGATGATTTAATTTTGAAGTAAAAATTTTAAAAGGACCTATATTTAACTCGAAATTTTCGTTAATTTCATTAAAAGAAAGTTTTGCGGACATCCCGGATAATTCAACCGGAAAATTTATAAACTGCTGCTGACGTTTAAGAACATCAAGAACGCTCATGTTATATTTTGTTTCACCGTAAAAATTCACTTCATTGCCCTTGATATAAGCCGGTGTAAAGAAAGGAAATCCCATAATATGATCCCAGTGATAATGCGTAAAAAGTATGTTAATCTTGTGGCCGGTTGCTCCTTTTTTCATGCATTCGCGCCCAAAATTTCTTATTCCGGACCCCGCATCTATTACAAGCACGGTATTTCCTTCGGTAACGGTAACACAGGTGGTGTTTCCGCCGTATTTTATATAATCTTTTCCTGATACGGGAAGCGAACCTCTTACCCCGTAATACTTAATTTTCATTGCGCTCTCCAAAAGGCAAAAAAGGCCTTTATTTTTAAATTTCAGGCATTATAAATTATTCATCCGATATTTATCAAGTCCAAATTCTTTCCTAATTTTGTTTTAATTATATCTTTTAAAGCTTCCGCATCGAAGTGATTATTATCACATTCAAAAACAGTGATTTCCGCGGCTTTTTTTGCGGTTTCCATAATCTGCTTGTCTTTTATTATATCGGCAATCCTGAATTCCGGCAGACCGCTTTGTTTGGTTCCCATAAATTCGCCCGGTCCTCTGAGTTTTAAATCCTCTTCCGCAATTTTAAAGCCGTCATTGGTGCTTGCCATAATATTCATTCTTGCAAATGCCCCCTCGGTTGACGGATCTGCAATCAAAACACACCATGAATCCGATGAGCCCCTTCCAACCCTGCCGCGCAGCTGATGAAGCTGGGATAATCCGAACCTTTCGGCATGTTCTATTAAAATAACGGTTGCATCGGGAACATCAACTCCAACTTCAATAACAGTTGTTGCCACAAGTACTGATGATTTCCCGGACTTAAAATCAGCCATAACAGCATCCTTTTCTTCCGCATTCATTCTTCCGTGAATAAGGCCAACATTTGCTTTTGGAAATCTTGCGGACCAAAGAGAATGCATTTCAACGGCAGATTTAAGACTTAATTTTTCGGATTCTTCAACAAGCGGATATACGGCATAAACCCTTCCGCCTTCATCAAGACGCTTTTGAATAAATTCAAATATTGCCTCTTTTTTATTTTCGGGAAAAACTATTGTTTTTACCGGTTTTCTTCCCGGGGGAAGTTCATCAATTATTGATATATCTGTATCCCCGTAAACAGCAAGCGACAGTGTTCTGGGTATCGGAGTTGCTGTCATTATAAGGCAATGGGGATAAATTCCTTCCTGACTTTTATCCAAAAGTTTGGCCCTTTGCATCACTCCAAACCTGTGCTGTTCGTCTATTATACAAAGAGCCAAAGACTTAAACTTCAATTCCGGTGTGATAAGGGCGTGAGTTCCTATTACAAGACCGGCTTCTCCGGATTCAATACTTTTATATGCTTCTTCCTTTTCTTTTTTCTTCATTCCGCCAAGAAGCAGCGCGGTTTTTATACCGATTTTTTCGCACAAAGGCCCCATAACAGCCATGTGCTGTCTTGCAAGAATTTCGGTTGGCGCCATTACCGCCGCCTGATGGCCGGAATCGGCCGCAATTACGCAGGCAATAAGAGCAACTATTGTTTTGCCTGATCCCACATCTCCCTGAACAAGTCTGTTCATGGGCCTGCCTGATATAAAATCATTTTTTATTTCTTCAACAACCCTTCGCTGTGCGCCGGTTAACTTGAAAGGAAGCGCGCTCCTTAATGCATTTTTCTTTTCACCGTTAATATTAAAAATTATTCCCGGATTCTTCATATTATTTTTTCTTCTTAACTGCAAAGCAAGCTGAAGAGCATAAAACTCGTCAAAAGCAAGCCTGTATCTTGCGGCTTTTAACTTTTCGCCGTCATCCGGAAAATGAAGATTATAAACCGCATCTTTTATATTCATTAATCTGATTTTATTCAATATAAAATCAGGAAGGTATTCATTAAGCAGCGGCAAAGCTTCATCAATTGCCGATTTCATTATTTTCCTGAAAACTTTCTGAGTTAACGCTTCCGTAAGCGGGTAAACAGGGACAATCCGTTTAACATCAAGGGCTTCGCTTCCCTTTTCTTCAAAATCATATTCAGGGCTGTTTATCTGCAGCTGCCCCCTGTATGTTTCAACCCGCCCAAAAAAAATAACCTCGTCGCCCTGTGAAAATCTTTTTTCCATATATGGCTGGTTATACCAAACTCCGGTTATAAATCCGCTTTGATCCCTTATAACAACGCTTGTTATGGCAAGTCTTGGCCTTATTTTTTTTGTTCCAACAGCGTATACAATACCCCTTACGCTTTCACGCTCTCCGGGAATAACTTTTGAAATAGGCTTAATTATGGACCTGTCAGCCCAAGCCCTTGGGGCGTAAAAAATCATATCCGATAAATTACTGATTCCAAGTTTTTTAAATGCCTTGGCTCTCTCCGGCCCCACACCCTTTAAGTATTGTATTTCTTTTTGAAGTCCGCCGCTCATTGTTGCTGCAAAAGCTGCCCAAATAAAAGATTCTGATTCGGGTCGCTGGAAGAAGGTTTATTAAGCTTAAATTCCGGTATATCGGTTATAAATATTGAAAAATATAAGTCAGAAGAGTATCCGCCGGAAGCGACAGGCCTTCTTCCGTAAGAAAGATATGCCTGCCAGCAATGAAGATACCAATTTAAAGCATAAGTTTCGGATGTAATCTGTTTTGCCATTAAATCGTATCCTCTTGTAACGGTAAGCCTGAACTCTTCCGTAAAGGCAAAAGAAAGCATTGAACTGAAAGTAAGTATATCATTCACATTAAGCTGCCGTCTTTCATTAGCGTCTATCAGATTATTTATATAACTTATATTGGAGGAAAAATTCCATTTCCCTTTTCCCGGCTCTGATATCCCAAGCCCGAAAGAAGCGTTCTTTATCATATTCGCAAAAACGCTGTAAGATGTATTGGCATTTAAATAAAAAGTATCATAACTTCCGGTTATTGATGTAACCAGCATTGAGAACCTGTCCTTGTCGTTTTCCACTTCGCTTTTATCCGAAAGAAGGTCGTAAGAAATCGAGGATGTAAGCCTTAAAGTTGATATTCCGGCAGACAGTGAAGAAGCAATTGAATTTGCCGTAAAACCCGTATGGGGCATGCCGGAATTTTTGTTGAATCTTCTGGACAAAGTATGACTTGTATTCAAAGTCAGATATCCAGGTATAAAATTCATTACAAGAACTTCGTTAACAGTGCCCGTATTAAGCAGTTCACCCATTCCTTTGTTATTCTCGGAATGTTTCCAGGCGCTTTCCATATTTGCGCTTCCCGTAAGCGTTATAATTGAAAGCTGCGGCAAAGAATATGTCAAACCCGGCCTGAATGAACCCGTATTATTGTAATAAGCGCCTTCAAGATTTAAGCTCCTCGAAAAATTAAAAGCCTGGCTGTAATAAAATCTCGGCAGGAACTGTGTTGATGTCATCGCATAGCTTATTTCAGGCAGTTTTCTGCTTACAGTGTAATATCTGGAATTGATTGTATTAAGCTGTTCCGTATCGGCAACACTTATTGTAAAAGAATGATTGCCGGCGGATGTTGAGTAATAAGCGTAAGCATCCTGTCTGAAAGTGTCTATTTCGTTTTCAAAAAATTCCCTGTTTAAATAACGGTCGGATATTGAACCCCAGTTCAGCCCAAAACTTGTTCTCTCGTCAAACCTGTGAGTATGGATATGTCTTAAAGACCACCTGTCTTTTCCGGTAACCGGATTATCTTTCATGTAATTATAAAACCCGTTAAAATTTCCGGTTGAGTTTCTTGAAAAACCGTAAGAATAATCCAAAGAATAATTGTTCCCGATTTTTTCCCTGTAATCAAAACCCAGCGCGCCGGAATTAAGGGCATCAAAATAAAAATTATATTTTATGTAAGTGTACCAGCCGGCATAATCACTGTGTCCGGCCCTGAAATCAAAAGGAGTTTTTCTTGTCTTTAAAGGCTGTGAATAATAAGGCAGATACAAAACCGGAATTGCCCCAAGGAATACAACGGTGTTCCATGCTTCAAGTTTGTCGTCGTCGTATATATAAATGGCGGAACTCTGCATTCTGTAATGCGGCTTTTCCATATTGCAGGAGGTAAAAACAGGCTCTTTAATTTCATTTGTTTTGCCCTCTCTTTTCATTTCCGCCCCTCTTATTATAAAAGGCGTTCTTGATACATGAACATCCCTGGTAAAAGCCGATTTATTTTTTGTATTATAATAAAGCGAATCTGACTGAACCTTTACATCCGCTCTTATAAACAGCACATTGCCTTCAACAGATATGTCGCCGGTCTCCGCGTTTACATATACCCTGTCCGCATATATTTGTATATCATCCTGTTTAATAATGATATTGCCCGATCCGGTTATATTTCCCCGTTCTCCGTCATATATCAGCTTATCTCCGTATATAAACATTGGCAGCGATGTATTTGCGCCCGAATCGGCTATTATGCCGTCGCTTTCCGAAAAAATAAGGCAGGAAAACGAAAATAAAAAAAATAAAACAATAAAGAATTTTCTCAATATACTTACCTGCCTTTCTTTATTTGTCCGCATTAAAAATTAATATTATCACATTTTCACATAAAAACCATAAAACACTTTTCTTTCAGAAATCTGCTGTTTATGATATTTTATTAAAGGAGGCACAATGAAAAAGCAAATAATTATTTTTTTCAGCTTGGCATTTTTTTCAAATATTTTTGGAGGCGCCGTGTTTTTTGACGGGGTTCTCTTCGGTCCGTATAATTACACGGATACACTTCCAAATTCTCCTTTACCCTTAACCGCCGCCGCTTCCGACGGAAGCATCACAGCACAAATACCTGCTTTTAATCAGGCTTTTTTCTGCCTTTACAAACCTGTCAATTGTTATCCAATAAGAATTTCCGGCACGGTTAAAGCCGTATTTGCTTCGGATATAAACGAAGAAACCAAAATCTGCCTTTTAAACGGAAAAACAGGCGAAGATTTGTATGCTTCATGTGTGTCAGCATCGGATTTCACGGACAACTCAGCCTGCGCCGTAATAACGCTTTCAGATTTCCCCGAAACAGCTTTTTCAACAGGCGGCGGCAAAACACAAAAGAAACTTGATTATTCAGCAATCAGAGGTATAGGCATAATTTCAGGAAATCAGGATTTATCTATAAGCACGCTTTCCTTAAATGAACCCGGCGTTAATACGCCCGCATTAAGAATTAAACCCGCTTCGGTAATTATAAATACGCCTTCAAACAGCCATGGAATTCTGGCAGGAGCAGCAATTGAAAAAAACAAAAAACCCTCTTATTACGCTGGAATCACCGGAAAAAAACCTGCATTTTTCATTGTTCATACAAACTGGAGCGAGCCCTTTCCGCTTTCAAAATGCCTGGACATTTCAAATTACGGATCGATACCCGTCATTTACTGGGATCCGATTTTATCTGACGGCACCGCAATAGATTACGAAATGATAAATAAAGGTATATTTAAAGATTATATGGCCGAATTTGCGTCAGAAGCCGCTTCATACGGCAAACCGGTTATACTTTGTCCGCTTCGAAACGCCAATGACCCAAACATTTTATGGTCTTTAAAAAACAATAAAAATCGTTTTTCCGATTATAAGGAAGCATTTATACGCTGTGTTCTTGCGTTAAGGAAATCGAATGCCAAAAATATTTTAACGGCTTTTGGATACAGCGTTCTGCCGTCCGTTTCCCATATTTCAAATCCCGCAAACATTTATCCCGGCAACGAATATGTTGACTTACTGATTGCGCAGGCGCCGGATATTTCATCTTTAACAAATACCGTAATTGCCGCTTCCGAATTTGCCAAAGACAAAACATTGCTTGCCGATGATTTTTCAATTTCACCCGGCGATTCGGAATTGTTAAAAAATATCACAGCGCTGCGCGGTTTGTCTTTTAATCCGGAGGCTTTCAAGAAAAATGAAACAGCCGAAACTTTAAGGCGGGAAATCGCTTCCGATTTATTCGTTTCAGATCCTGCCGATATTTTTTCTATTGTTTTTCCAAGGATGCAGCCTCCAACCCCCACAATTACACCAACTGTCCCCCCTTCTTTAAAAGAAAAACCCGTAATAATTGCGCAAGCTTTTTCCGAACCTCAAATCAACTCATTAAACGACGAAAAGCTGCCTGTATCCGCGGAACTTAAAAACAGCATTTTTTCTGTTGCGTATAACTCCTCCGCCCTTCTGATATATGTTGAAAGCCGCATACCCGCTTCCGGCAACAATATGTTCAAAAAGGCTATAAAAAACGGAGATTCGGTAACAATATGTTTAAGCACAGACCCTTCTTTAAACAAGTTAAGGTCCAAAACCGAAGCATCCGACTTTATAATTCATCTTAAAGCGTCTGACAAACCGGAAGGATTTAATGCCACGCTTAATTCACCGCTGGACAGGGCCAAAATCTCTTACAGAACATTAAAGAAAGGATGGGCTCTTGAGGCGGCAATTCCATGGCATAATTTCATGACAGGGTGTCTTTGTAAATTAAGCGGCCAAAAAACAAACTTTAATTTGATAGTAAGGTCTTCCGGTACAGCCGAAGCCCTGCACGGCGAAGAATCTTCCGAATCAATACCCGCAGAATGGGCTTATATCATTTTTGGCGGAAATAAGCCCTGATAAATGCATTATAAACCTCATCAATGCCTATATTTTTCATACAGTCGTAATGCCCAAATCTGCATTTGTTTTCAAAACAAGGTGAACATTTTTCATTTGATTTGACGTGTATACCGTATTTTGACCTCATTCCCGTCCATAACGGGCTGCTTGAAGCGAATATTCCGACAGAAGGTACGTTTAACGCATCCGCAACATGCATTAACCCCGAATCATTGCCTGCAAAGACGCGAGCACTTTTTATCAAGGCAAAAGCTTCACCAACAGATGTCCTTCCTCTTAAATCAACAAGATTTTTTCTGTTTTTAAAAAAAACATGGCTGTCTTTTTTTGTCCCCAGCATAACAAAAAGAATATTTTTAAATTTATCGGAAACTTTGTCCAGGAAAACTTCCCACTTTTCCGCCGGCCACATTTTAGCCGCACCGTAAGCTGAAAAAGGCGCAAAAACAACATAGTTTTTGTTTTTAAGACCGTGTTTTTGAATTATTTTTGAATCTTCCTCATTAACGGCAAGTTTTTGTACAAGATTAAACCTTGAAAACCCGCCGTCAACCGCGGAACATATTTCCGCAAACTCTTCAATAATATGGCAGCAGGAATGCGTTTTATCTCTTTTTACTTTTACATTCATAAAAAGTGAATCTTCATCAAAACCGCATCTTGTTTTGACTCCCGCAGCAAAAAGCATAAATCCCGCGGATAAAGAAGGGCTTAAATTGACACAAGTAATTATGCCGGCTTTTTTTATTTTGATAACGGCAGACAAGTATGAAAAAAAATTTTTTTTGTCAAATGATATAATTTCTTTAATTCCGTCAATGCCTTCATATACCCTTTTTACGGCATCATTGCATATTACAAATATTTCACCGTGCCTTTCACAAAGACTTTTAATTAAAGCCGTAGACATTACGGCATCTCCAAGCCAGTTTGGCGCCCTTAGGGCAAATTTCCCAAAATCATTTACTTTAAGTTTATTTTCAAGTGTTTTTGAAAACTTTACAAATTCAGACAAGGCGCTGTAAGCGCACAGTATAAAACCCTGAAAACCGTCCATAAATCCAAGTTTAAGGAAATACATTTTTATAAATTTAAAAGCCGGCGAAAAAATCATTTTTAAAAAGATAAAAGGGCTTTTTTTTGTTTTTGCCTGAATACTTGTATACCTGTTCATTTTTTCAAAATATTGAAAACTGTCAGGATAGGAATAATGAATTATAGGCTTAAATATTCTTCCCGTTTTACCTTCAACTATCAGCGACTCGTGTACCTGCTTCCCGTCAAACTTTCCTTTGCCTCTTTTAAACAATCTTAACTGATAATCCCCGCCCCAGCCGCAATGCTTTATTATCCTGCCCAGAAAATACGTATCCCTTTTTATCCAATATCCGTCAAGCGCCGATTCGGAATTAATTTCCGATATTATTTTTTTCGCAAGGTTTTCGGATATTTCTTCATCCGCATCGACGGATAAAATATAATCACAGCGGCACGCGGAAACGGCCGTATTTTTGGCATGGGAAAAATCCTTAAATTTAATTTTCTTTATTTTTGCGCCCATTTTACGCGCAATCGAAACGGTATCATCCGTGCTTCCGGTATCAACAACCACTATTTCATCACAAAAATAAAGACTTTTTAAAAGTCTTTTTATATTCCGTGATTCATTAAGAGTGATAATTGCGGCCGAAATTGTTCTTTTTTTCATCAATTAATATTTTTCTGCAAAATGCTTCTCACGGCATCAAGGACGCTGCTTACAGGAACAGATTCAGCAAGACCGTCAGACGGTGTAAGCACTATGTGATTGTTGCCCGAAGGCCTGTTATTTTCAGGATCATCTTTCCCCCCCCATATTGCTATAACATTGGTAAAAGGGGCCGCAATATGCATAAAATCAGTCTCGTTGCATATAAAACAATTCAAAAACCTGAATATGGCGGCTATTTTAAGATAATCATTTGTATCAACAAGTATACATTTATTTTTTGTGACATGCATAAACTCTGACATCTGATTTTTTTCATCTTTATGGCATACAAGCAAAATCGTTGCGGAATCTTTTTCCATAAGACTGTTTATTGCAAGCTGAAACTTCTTAAAAGACCACCTTTTTTTGGGATCCTTTAAAGTGGGATGTATTCCTATAAGAGGTTTTTCACAGTCAATATTATGTTTTTTTATAAATTCCGCCGCATACTGTTTGTCTTCGTTAGACAAACGAATCCTTGGTGTAAAATCATACGAATTTGCGCCTATAAACCTCACAAGATTAAGATATTTTACTATCTTGTGCTGAGGCGTTGATATTGTAAAAAGAGGAAGATTATAAATTGAATTAAAAAATTTATCCTTTTCGCCTTTGCTGTATGAAATCTTTGCTTTTGCCGTAATAAGAGCTCCGGCAACCACCGCCAGCGTTCTGTTTCCGGAAAAATTGATAAATATATCAAAAACTCTTTTTGCTATGACTTTCAAAGTTTTCCCTATCCCGGAAAAAGTTACGGGAAGAACTTCGTCCGCACACATTGTTTCCGATGCAAGCTTGGCAACCTGTTTCCACGCAAGTATTGTTATTTTGCTCTCCGGAGCCATTGCTTCTCTTAACGCGGAAATAGCGGGCGTAACAAGCACAAAGTCCTCAATCTTTGACGGGGCAAGAAGAATTACCGATGACACTTCTTTAAGATTTATCTGTTTTGGATTTGTTATCTTTAATTTTTCCTTTGCCCTTTTATAATCGTAGGGTTTGCTCATCTTTTTTCCCGCCGTATTTTTATAATTTCTTTTAAAGCATTTTCAGGGCTTATGCCTTTCATACATTCAAAACCGCCGGTAGCGCATTCACCCTTTCCGTGAAGACTGCAGGGTCTGCAAGCAAGTTTATTTTCAATGACATTAAACCTTTCTTTGTCTATAAATCCAAACTCACTTACAGTCGGGCCCATAAAAATAAATGCAGCCTTATTATAAAGTGCGGCCGCATGCGCCGCCATTGTGTCATTTCCCACAAAAATATCGCACTTCTTTATTTCGCTAAGAAGCCCGCCAACATCTGTTTTTGCAATAAGGTTTTTAATTCCTTTACCTTTAATATATAACAAGCCGCTTTCCTTTTCAACTTCATCTTTAACTCCGGTTATTGTGACCTTATATCCTTTTTTTGAAAGCAAAACCGCCAGTTCTTTCATATAAGGCCATCTCTTAAGAGGCCATCTGGCACCTGCATGTATTAAAACTTTTTTGCCCGAAAAACTTCTTTTGAAAACTTTTTTGTCAGTATCACAGCGGATTCCGGCGGCTTGGGCGGCAGTCTCAATATATTTGTCATATATCAAAGAATTTCCGCCTTTAAACCATTTAAACGCAACAAGCATTCTTCGTTTTAAAGAATCTTTTCTTAAAGACTTTTTCTTTCTTGCTTTAATCTTTAACGAGATAAAAAAACTTTTAATTACAGAGTGCATATCACAAAGAACATCATAATTAACTTTTTGCAGATACTTACGCGCATTTTCATCTTCCCAAAAAAGTATTTTATCGGCTCCTGTCTCAGCGGCAACAGAATTAAACTGTTTTTTTACAAGCAAATGGGTTTCATAACCGGCCTTTTTTAAAAACTTAACTGCGCCGGAAAGAAGCAGTATGTCCCCCGCCGAACTCAAACGTATGATAATGGCTTTCAATCAGGCCACCTTAAGTCTTTTTTCCAGTTCTTTTATATTTTTTACATTCATTCCGATTTTAAGGGCAAAAAAAGGCGCATCGCCAATATGCCGTCTGTTAATTTTTACTTCATCTTTTTCCGTGGTTATTACAGCTTCGGCGCCGGTTTTTTCCAAAAGCGATATTACCGCTTTTATTTCCCTTTTTTTAAATTTATGATGGTCCGGTTTCCTTAAAGAAGCGCACATTTTTACGGACAACAGCCCCATTGTTTTTTCAAATCCTTCCGGATTTCCAAGTCCGGAAAGCAGTATAACTCTTCTGCCGGCAAACTTTTGAAGATCATATTTTTCATTATTCTTGAAAGAATAAAAATATTTCGGTTCATGTTCGGCGGTGAAAATTTTTGCTTCCGGAGCAATTGATGCTATCTTCTTTTCAAGGGCGGCAAGTGCATCCTGAGATATAAGGTTGCTGTTTGTAATAACAATATTTTCTGATTCTTTAAGGACTTTAACCGGTTCTCTTAAATAGCCCGCGGGAAATATCTTGTTTAATCCAAACGGATTTAATGCATCAACCAAAACTATGGTTGATGCATTCTTAAAGTAATACCTTTTTTGAAATCCGTCGTCTATAATCGCCGCATCAGGAAGAAACTTTCTTAAGCCGTATTCAAGACCTCTTGTTTTGTCGTCCGAAACAATAACTTTGGCTTCCGGGATATTTCTTGCTATTATAAACGGCTCGTCTCCGGCTTCAGCGGAATTAAGGTAAACAGATGTACCATCGGAAACTGTTTCAATATTCTTCTTCTTTTTTCTTTTATATCCTTTTTCAACAACCAATACATTTTTACCGGCCTTTACAAGCCTGCGCGCAAGCTCTTCGGTAAAAGGAGTTTTTCCTGTCCCGCCCACAGTTATATTCCCCACAAGAATAATTTTTCTTGTATGTGATTTTTTTGATCTTAACCTTAAAAAAACGGCGATTTCAGGAAAAAAAGACGCTATAAAATAAAAGAAAGAAACAACTCTTAACAAACAATAAAATAAAATTTGTGAAAAACTTTTCTTTTTTGAATTTACGGTTGCTTTCCAAAAGTCATGCATCATATTTCCCCTTTTATTCCGCCGGTTAAAATCATTTCATTAACAAGTATTGCGGTGGTTGCGGCAGAACCTGCAAACGACATAACCACGGATCTGTTTATTTCACCCATTTTTTTTCTTAATTCCGGATTTTCCGCAAGTATATTAAGCTTTTCAGCCAGCGCCTGAGGATTGTTATCCGTCATAAATGCGCCTCCTTCGCGCACAAATTTTTCGGATGTATCCTCGAAATTAAACATATTTCTTCCCATAATAATCGGCAGAGACTTCATTGCAGCTTCCATGGGATTATGCCCGCCATAGGGTTTAAACCCTCCGCCTATTATTGCTATGTCCGCATAATTATACAGTCTTGCAAGATCACCTATTGTATCAACAATAACGGCATCATATAAAGGGACAGCGGATATTTCTCTGATTTCAGACCATTTTACATATTTCATTTTATCACGTTTAAGAATCCATTCCGTATCCTTAACCCTGTTCATGTGTCGCGGAGCCACTATAAGCGTTCCTTTATAAATAAGAGCCTGTCTGAAACCTTCTATTACAGTTTCTTCTTCGCCTTTTCTTATGCTTCCCGCCACAACAATTATTTTATTTCTTTTGTCAAAAGATGAAACTTTTGGATCAACCGGCGTTTCCTGTGAATATTTTGTATTTTTTACAAGAATTGTTTTTTTTCTGTCTATTCCAAGCATACGAAGTCTTACAACCATTTTCTCGCTTTGCATTACAAAAACATCAAATTTATCCAGAATATGCTTAAAGAAAAATCTGAAAGTACGGTACAAACCAAAACTTTTAACCGAAATTCTTCCGTTTATAAGCATGACAGGGATGCCTGATGAATGCGCAACGGATATAAGATTGGGCCAGAATTCCGTTTCAACAATTACAAGCATTGACGGTTTTATTTTATTGAAAAAGCCTTTGATTATAAAATTAAAATCCGCGGGAAGAATGCAGGCGTGGGCAATTAAATCTTTAATTTCTTTTATTATTCGGTCTCTTCCGTTTACACTTGTTGTTGTAACCAAAAACGCCAAATTATTGTTTATTGCCGCAAGTTCTTTAATAACCGGTATCAATGCCTGTGTTTCACCAACCGAAGCCGCGTGAAACCAGATTATTTTATGACCCGACAGTTTTGCCAGCACAGCTTTGTCAATAATTCCGATTCTTTCGCCAATACCCATCCTGTACTTTTTTGATAAAATAACAACCGCAATAATTAAAGGAGAAAACAAAATCAGCAAAAAATTAAGAATAATATTATATAAATTAAGCATCCTTACCCTCTATTGATTTTACAATGTCAGCAAATATTGACGGCCCGCCGTCCAGCATCTTTTTCAGCTTAACATATTCATTCATGATAAAAGATCTGTATTCAAAATCCTTAAGAAGTCTTGCGGTTTCCAGAGCAATCGCTCCGGGATGCATTTTGTTTTGAATAAATTCACGCACAATCTCTCTTCCCATGATTATATTGGGCAATGATATGTATTTAAGAAATTTCCTGTTAATCATAAGGCCGGCGATTAAAAAAGAAATTTTATTAACTTTGTAAACCACCGCCTGCGGCACGCCAAGAAGCGCAAGTTCCAGTGTGGTGGTTCCGGATTTCGCAATGGCTGCGGCAAGTCTTTTTCTTGAAGCATAATCGCCGCCTTCCGTGATTTCATATTTAAATTTGGGATATTTCGAAAAACTTTTTTCAAGAAATTCCCTGCTTACTCCTTGCGCCCTGAAAACAAGAAATTTAACGTTGGGGACCAATGAATTCAATTCATCACAGGAATCAAGAACATCCTGAAAAAAAATCTTAATTTCTGATTCCCTGCTTCCCGGAAATATCCCGACAAGATTTTCCCTCTGTTTTATTTCTTTGTTTTTTTCCGTTATTTTATCCAGAATAAATGTCAGCGGATGACCAAAATACCTTGCCTTTATGCCGGCATCTTCAAATATTTTTTTTTCAAACGGAAGGACATTTATAACAAGGTCACAATATTTTTTTATTTTAAAAATTCTTTTATATTTCCATGCCCACACCTGCGGCGTTATAAAATAAATCGTGCGCTTTACGCCGAGTTTGCGGGCTTCTTTAATAAGTTTAAGATTAAATCCCGGATAATCTATAACAACCAGTATGTCAGGTTTTTGATTCATAATAATTTTCTTGGCAGCATTAAAAGAAGCCAAAATTCCGGGCAACTTTGCCATAACTTCAACAAAACCAACAACAGCAAATTTTGTAAGCTCAATCATTACTTCGGCGCCCGCTTTGGCCATTTCCGGCCCGCCAAACGCAATCACCCTGTGCCCTGATTTTTTTAATTCACGGGTTAATTCCGCTCCATATATGTCGCCGCTTGCTTCACCCGCAGATATTAATACGGTTGACAATTTATACCCCCGGTATTTTTTTTATTTTTTTCTTTATCTGCTCATCTATTTCAAGCACTATTTTCAAGGCTTTATACGCCTGTTCCGCCGTAACTTCAGGTTTTTTATTTTCCCTTATTGCCGTTGTAAACGACCTTAATTCTTTAGCCAGATTTTCTTCTTCATTTTCAATGGGATAAGACTCATATTCCATCATATCATTCCAGGAAACCTGCCTGTTTTTGGGAAGTGTTTCGTCAACTTTATACATTTTTATTGACTGCCTTATATAATCAATTGACATATATGCATTATTTTCAAACACTCTGATTTTTCGCAGTCTTTTTGGGCTTACCCTGCTGGCGGTTACGTTTGCAACAGTTCCATTTTTAAATTCTATCCTTACATTTGCCATATCAGTGCTGTTTGACAGTATAGGCACGCCTATAGCATCTATTTTTTTTACCGGAGAATAATTTACAAGCTGCAGGATAATATCTATGTCATGTATCATAAGGTCCAATATAACCGAAACATCAAGGCTTCTTGCGGTAAAAGGTCCAAGCCTTCCCGCTTCAATCAATATTGGAACTTTCTTTAATTCCTGCATTTTTCTTACCGCCTCATTGAATCTTTCAATATGCCCGATTTGAAAAACAAGATTCTTGTTTTTGGAATGTATCGACAAAAGTTTTTTTGCTTCAGCGGCCGTTGCTGTCATCGGTTTTTCAAGAAGAACGTGCTTGCCGTTCTCAAGAAAAAATTTTGCCACTTTATAATGCATTGTCGTGGGAACAACTATGCTTACCGCATCAACTTTGTCAAGAATTTTGGTGTAATCCGTAAAAAATTCCGCCCCAAACCTGTCCGCTATCTCTTTTGCTTTTTCGGAAATATCAACCACGCAGGTAAGTTTTACCCCGTCTCCAAGACCGGCATAATTTCTGGCATGATGCTGGCCGAGGCTTCCCGCGCCTATAACTCCGCATCTTATTATCTTTTCAGTCATATTTACACCGCCTTAATTTTATCGTATTTTTCAAGGGTCTTTTTGGCACATTTAACCCTTATCTTTATTCCCTTTGCCGTATCCTTTCTGTCTGTTATTATTCCTTCTTTATAAAACATTTCCAAAACACCGCTTTTATCATACGGTATCACAACATCCGTTTCAACAAAATCCGCCTCTACAGCACTCTCCAATTCGGCAAGAAGCTTATGAAGTCCTTCGCCTGTTTTTGCGGATATATAAATGCCGGGAAGTCTGGATATTATAATTCTCCGCCGTTCTTCATCAATAAGGTCAACTTTATTATAAACCTCAATAATCTTTTTGTCTTTAAGAGCGCCTATATTATTCAAAATTTCGTAGACCGTACCGCGCTTCGCCTCAACATCGGGATCCGATATATCCATCATATGTATTATTATATCGGCATCACGCACTTCCTCTAACGTGGCCGAAAACGCCGAAATAAGCTCCGGAGGAAGATTTTTTATAAATCCAACGGTATCAGAGAAAAGTATCTTATATCCGTTCGGAAGAATATATGCCTTTATTTTGGGATCAAGCGTGGCAAACAATTTATCTTCACTCAGTTTTCCGGCCCCGGTCATCATATTCAGAAACATTGTCTTGCCCACATTTGTATATCCTACAAGAGCAGCCTGCGGAACAGGTATCGCCTTTCGTCTGGCTCTTTGCCGGTCTCTGTTATCTTTTACGGCCAACAGTTCAGCTTTTATTTTTTGAATTCTTGCTTTAATTCGTCTTGTATCAACCTCAAGCTTTGTTTCTCCGGGCCCCCTTGTTCCAATACCGCCTCCAAGCCGCGACATGGAAATACCGTGACCTGTTAATCTGGGCAATAAATAATTCAGCTGAGCAAACTCAACCTGAAGTTTGCCTTCCGCAGTATGAGCACGGGCCGCAAAAATATCCAAAATAAGCTGAGTTCGGTCAACTATCCTGATTTTCATCAGGTTTTCAAGATTTCTTATCTGAACAGGTTTTAAATTGGCGTCAATAACAGCCAGATCAACTTTATTATTATCATATTTTTCGGCAAGCTCTTCGGCTTTCCCTTTGCCTATAAAATAAGCGGGTGAAATCTCTCTTTTTTTTATTATAACAGTATCAATTACTGTTCCGCCGGCCGTATCTATAAGGCCTTTCATCTCCTGTATGTCGCTATCTGTCTCAAAAGGACTTTCAGTGCCTGAAACAATCTTTATAAGAAGCGCTTTTTCCATATATTGCTTAAATTATACTATATGTAAACTTTATTTAACAGTGTCATCTTGGCGAAAACTGCCTTCTTTCAAAAGCTTTTATCAATTGCGAAGCTGTGGCATTGTTTGGGTCTATCTCAAGAGCTTTTCTCGAAAATTCAAGAGCTGTTCCGGCATCATTCATGGCAAGATAAATAAAAGCCATATTTGAATACGCCACAGAATTTTTGGGATTTAATTTAATTGCCTTTTCCCATGATTCTTTTGCCTTATCATTATAATTTATGGCATAATAACAAAGTCCCATATTTACATAAGCGCCGTCATTTTCATAATAGTAAAGACCTTTTTTATAAAAATAAACCGCCTGCAAATTCATTTGATTAATCCTCAGTGAATCCGCAATTTTATAGAATCCGTTGGCATAATTCTGATCAACAAGTCGTTTTGTAAATTCGTCCGATTTTATCTTAAACGGTATATATCCCCTGAAAGAATAAGTTTTTATGGGATTGTCGGTTATTACCTGAAGTGCCGGAACAACAGTCACTTTATTAAGCACTCCTCTTGGCTGGGGGAGCAGCCCTTTTACCCATTGTTCGGTAAAGACATTTGTATAATAACATTCCTTCTCGGAATTAAGTTTCACAACATTTTCTATATTGGACTTTATGTCATCGGAAGCCAAAGGCAGATTTATTTTTTTTCCATAATTTCTTTTAATTTGAGCATTATACCAAGGATAAAGCGAGACAACAGGAATATACGGAACATATTCATGCCGCATTATTATGGTGCCGTATAATGCCGCACCAATATTCATATCCCCTTCACATATAAGTACAGATCCGGGTTTCATTGAATTTTTCAGGTTGTTCATATAGTCATAGCCTATAAAATAATACCTGTAATCAGGTGCGTTTATAAAAACTCCGGCAGTCAGTAAAACGGCGCTTATTGCATATACTGCATAACGATTAATTTTTAAAAATAAAATATAAAAGGCGAAAGCAATAAAAATCGAAGAAAACAAATAAGAAGAAGCAAGATACGGTTTTATAAGCCATTCGGTATTATCCGGCGGAGTAGCAACAGCCGCAACACTTATCAAAAGCAAAAGCGGCGCAGACGACAAAAGAAATGTTTCGCGCGGTCTTTTTTTTGCCATAAAAAAAACACCAGGAAGCGCCAAAATTCCCAAAAAAGGAAGATACTCTTTAAAAGTATAATTTTTTAAATGATATGACAAAAGATTTGCCGTATCCGCCCAGGTATGTTTATTTTCCATACCGGCGTATTGCGCTCTTGTAATAAGCCAAAGAAAATCATCTATTGTTTTTATGTCCCCCCATGCATAAACAGGATTGCTTAAACTTCTGACAAATACAAATAAATTCAGCGAAGCGCCCAAAATAAAAAATAACATCCCCCATATTAAATTTTTCAAACCCGCCTTTTTCCAAAGCGTAATTATCAAATACAAAAAAAACGCGGGAAAAATCACCGCGGAACTCTGCATATGATTTGCAAAAGACAAACCGTAAATCAGCGAAGCCAGATAAAAATATTTTATATTTTTTTCGGATTTAACAAGAAGCCAAAAAACGCACGATATAAGAGCGGCATGCAATGTATATATTCCGCCTTTGGCTATTATTCCCTGAAGCCATACGGTGGAGCCAAAAAGATAAAAAGATGCGGCCATCAATGCCGCCGTATATTCACGAAGTCCGTAATTTGGTTTTTCATATCCTATAATGCGGAGAATTATCAATATAATAAATATCGAGGCCGCCATATTCATTACCGCAGACATTATGTTTGCCCTAAACATGTAAGAACCCGCGGGAATCATAGAAAACATCTTACCGATAATCGAGGAAAGAGGATAACCCGGAGGGTGCTGAATGCCAAGAGTAACATAAGCAAGGGTTGTCTCAGGACTGTCGTCAGAATTAAAAGAAGGCGGCATAACCTGAATATAAATAACAAAAAAAACCAAAATCGCGGAGCAGATTAACATTATTTTATATTTCATTTTTTATAATCCTCAAAAAATATATTATAAAAATCAAAAACATCACAGACAAAGCAGCAATAAAATATGCCTTAAAATTATTTGGCGCATAATACATTTCAATTCGGTTTTCACCCGCCGGAACTTTTACAGCCATAAATGTATGATAAGCCCTGTATATTTCAGCGGGCATTCCGTTAACCAATGCTTTCCATCCCGGATAATTATTTTCGGTTATCACGGCATAACCTTCAGCAGGCGCCCATATTGCCGCCATCACGGAGTTTAATCCGTTTCTCGAATAAGAAAGCAAAAAACCTTTCGCATTTTCTTTCGGTGGTTTTTTTTTATTTTCTCCCAAACCTGAAATTATCAATGCTTTTTTATGATCAAAGTCCCCGCGTGACATTTCACTTAAAACTTTTTTATCGTCCATAAAAACAGCTTTATCATTCGGCATAAAAAAAACAACTTCTTCCGCTTTATTAAATTTATAAATATTTGTTGCGGCTGAAAATTCATGTTTTAACCTGTCAGACTTTAATTTTGGTATGCTCGCAACAAATTTAGCCGATAACAAAGGAAATGTGCCGCTTTCCCAGGGCGCATCTTTATCCGCGGCTATTTTTACAAACTCTTTATATCTGTTAATAATAAGCGAATCAAAACCCGTAACATTTTTAATCCCGTGCAGCATCGGTGAATTGGGCATTAAAGAATCCATTGTAAATTTTATTGCCAGTTCCGTATTATCAGCCTGCAGTTCAAAACTAATAGGGTCATATAAATCAGGAGCCAAAATCCTTTGGTTTCCTATATTTTTTTTTACAAAATTTATCACCGGCATTTCTTTTTTTATTGAATTTTTATAACTTACAAATCCCATTTTAACCGGATCAACGGCCCCAACAACAAAAAATACGGCCAAAAACGCAAGTGCGGTTTTAAATGATTTCTTTATATTTTCAAGCCTGTAAACAGCATATACAAAAATAAAACTTACAGTAATGTGCAAAAGCATGGAAGGTATAAAACCGTCTTGAAATTTAATTAACACGTTATAAATATTTTGAAAGTTCCTTTTTATCGAATAAGCATCAATTATAAACGATATAATTTTTTCTCTGAAAAGCAACATTAATATTAAAACACAGATCAAAAATAACAGATAAAAAAACATTATGAATGCAAACTCTTTTTTTTTGTTTCTTATGTTGCCGTTTACAAATGTTTCAAAACCGTAGGCGGCAAGCATTACCGCCGAAAAAAGTGTTATAACGTTGATTTTTGCGGGATATCTTACAGAAGCAATAAAAGGCAGCGTTTTAAACACATGTTCATAAAAAAATGTTTTTCCCAAAGACGCAAAAAACAAGGAAATAACCGTAATAATTGCCAGATAAATCACGTTCTTTCTTTCATTCGAAATAAAAAAAGCGGCTGCCATAAAAACAACCGCAGGAGCGCCAATGTCAATAAGAGCCGCCCAGTTCATAAATCTTGTATAACTTGTAAAAAAATCCGAAATAAAAGGCATAAAAAAGGCGACCAGATGCTCAATATCCATATGAGTAGCCGCGCTTAATTCATATCCCACCCCTCCTCCCATTCTCGCGCTGTTAAGTATATATTCAAACGTAATTGCGGTTTGAGGAAGCGTTAACAAAATTATAAGCAATAAAGCAATCAAAGAATATTTAATATTTATTATTATGCCTTTTTTGATGTTTTCAAAAAAATACATTCCAAAAACAAGAATCATACAATAAGCAAAAACCTGAGGATGCCCGGCCAAAAGAGACATCGAGCATGACAAAACCGCAAGTATCCCATCTGTTAATCCGCCTTTTTTCGCATGTTTCAAAGAAAAATAAAGAGCCGCAGGTGTCCATGCAATTACGTGATAATCAGCAAATTCAACAATTCTTACATACATATAATATCCAAAAGTAAATATTCCCGAAGCCATAAAGGCGGCTTCGCTTCCAAGCCCCTTTTCTCTGACATAAGCAAACATGGAAAACGCGGTCAACAAAGAGCCCAAAAACATAAAAATAACCCCTGCCTGTTCCGGAGGAAACACATAAAAGACAACATTTAAAGGATAAAAAACCGCAGATTGCATATTTGCCATAAGAGGCGCACCACAGTATATAAAAGGATTCCAAAAAGGCATTTCCCCGGATTTCACGGCATCAGCAACAATTTCCCTGAAAGGCATAAAATAAAGCTTGGAATCAAGCCACGCGGGAAAAAGACCGTAAAAAAAACAAGGATAAAGCTGATAAAAAGAAATTAATACTAGAATTAATCTGTAAAAATTATCCCTGTTTGCTGTTGTTCGCCATAACAAGGAGCATCTCCCTTATGACTTTCGCCGTTAAAGTTGAAGAAGCGCCTTTTGTGTCATAGTTCGGCATTAATTCCAATATGTCGGCGCCAACAATATTGTTAAGTTTTCCAAAGGCGGTGGTAATTCTTATAAAATCATTATAGAATATCCCGCCGGCTTCCGGATTTCCAACTCCGGGCACCGCCGCAGGGTCAAAAACATCAATGTCAATCGTGATATAAACCGGGAATTTTTTTATTGTATCAATAACATCTTCAATATGCTCAATTTTAGGGTCGCAAAATATTTTTTTTTCTCTCATATAAAGCATCTCATTTTTTTCAAAGCTTCGAATGCCAAACATAAAAATGTTATCGGGCGGAATTATTTCGGATAATCTTCTCATAAAAGTACAGTGTGTAAACTTATTTCCGTTATAATTGTCGCGCATGTCGGCATGAGCGTCAAAATGCATAAGTCTTAAATCGGGATATTTTTTTAAATAAGCTTTTACAAGCGGATAAGAAAGAAGATGCTCTCCCGCAAGATAAAGAACTTTTTTATTTTTTGCTATAAATTCGTCCGCCATATCTTCAACTTCTTTTATTACCTCTTCGGGCTTTTGAGATTTAAGTTTTATATTCCCTATGTCCGCAATATTATGATCTGTTATATCATCAAAAATATCCGGAGAAAATGTTTCTATAGAGTCAGAGAATTCACGCGCGGAATCAGGCCCTTTTTCCGAACCATGCCTGTACGAAGATGTTACATCATAAGGTATGCCCGCTATTATTACTTCGGCATTTTCAATGTCATCGCCCGCGCCCACAAAATTAGGGGCGGTTTTTATAAACTCAGTCACTTTTTATTCCCCTCAACCTCTATCACACTTTTGCCTTTTTTAAGCAGGTCCTGCACAAACTGAGGCAGGGCAAATGCGGCAATGTGTACCGCAGGCGTATAATATTTGCATTTTATATTTCCGCTTTTTTTATTTCTTATCTCAAAAGGCGTTATACTGTCAGAACCAAATGTAAAACTCCATGTTCCCGAAGGATATGTCGGTATATGCGCAAGATACATATGAGCATTTTTAAAAGTCTTTGCTATCTTTGCATGTCCTCTCAATAAAAACTCCGGATCATAAAACGGGCTTTCGGTTTGAGCAACCATACATCCGCCCTTTCTCAAAGATTCTTTGACATTTTTATAAAACTCATAGGTAAAAAGACCCTCTCCTATATCAACAGGATCCGTCGAATCAATAATAACAACATCATATTCATTCTTTTTATCTTTAATAAATTCGCATCCGTCGGAAAAGCAGTAATTCACGCGCTTATCGCCAACCCAGCCGACAAGCCCTTTATGATATTTTAAAGCCGCCTTAAAAACTTCCTCGTCTATTTCGGCAAAATCAACACGCTTAACGGTTTTATGTCTTAAAATTTCTCTTATAGTTCCTCCGTCTCCGCCGCCTATTACAAGTATATTTTCAGGATTAGGATGGGAAAAAAGTGGTACATGTACAATCATATCGTGATAAACAAATTCTTCCATATCTGTTAACATAAAACATCCGTCAAGAGCCATCAAATTTCCGCAGCCCTTGGTTTTAAATATTTCTATAAGCTGATAATCAGATTTTTTCTCATACAATTTTTTTTCTATCTTATAGCTGAGCATGGTACTGTGCCATGGCTCATGAGCCCATTTCGTTCCCGTAATTTTTTTCATTTTTACCACCAAAGAACAACCGCGGCAAAAGCCGCACCAATTTTTTTTACATGGTGTTCCGTTGATATTGACTTAATTTCTTTAATTTTATAGTTCCTTATTCTCATTCCTTCTTCAGCCATATCCCTTACAATTCTTTCAATATCATGTTTTCTGCCCGGGGCGGAATATTCCATAATAAGCCCGTTAAGTTTTTTATCAACTGGTATGGCAACCGAAACCCCCGCAGAAATTATTTCATCAGCCTGTGTTGAAGTTTTTCCGGCATAAGCAATTGGAATAAGAGCTCCAAGCGGAAGCTTAAACGGTTTTATCTGTTTTGAATTCGGGGGAAGTATCGAACTCATCCTCATCAAATTTGTGTTTCCAACTCCGGCATCCATTAACGCTCCGTCAAAAGCATTTAGCGGGGTCATGCCTTCAGAATGACCCGCAGCCAAAAAGTATTTATTTGGGACCTTCGCGGAAATTCCGTATATTTTCGCCAATTTTTTCCTCCTAAAAATATTTGTAAATAAAATTTTGAATTAATAATAACATATCAACATTGTAAATCAATGAAATATTTTTCTCAAATTTAAATATATTTTACAACCATATCCAACGTATGCTTTGAAGGCTGAATTCCGGGCTTAATAGGATAACCTATGGGCACTATTGCCACAAATTCCCCCTGAGGTTCACCCAAAAAATCCAGCACGTCTTTCTGCATAAGCGCAAGAACTCCCAGCCATACAGTGCCAAGCCCAAGAGATGTTGCGGCCAAAAGCATATTTTGAACGCTTGCGGCCGAACTCTGTACCTCCATTATCCTGAAAAAATCATGCGCGGCTTCCCTGTCAATTTTAAAAAGCTCCGTTCCTCTTTCAATTAATTCTCCGGTGTTCATTACCCCCACAACAACCGGCGCGCTTATTATGCTGCGGGCCGCCATACGAAGAAGAGCCGCCGAGGGTTTGGGAAATCTTGAGGATTTTTCCGCCACCATGGCCGCAAGATCGTTTTTTGATTTATCTTTTAAAACAATAAATCTCCACGACTGCTGATTATGGGCCGAAGGAGCATGATGTGCGGCATGAAGTATGGTTAAAAGATCTTCTTCGCTCACCTGTCTGTCGGAAAAAGTCCTTATGCTTCTTCTGTCTCTTATGGTACGCAGAGTTTCATTTCTTTCAAGATATGCTTTTGGGTCCTGCATTAAAACCTCCGTTGTGTTTCTTTTATACAATGAAAACATTTTTATGATTATATCAAATAAAATGCTATACAAAAATAAAAAGCCCTCCCTGATTTACAGGGAGGGCCAAACATATTTAATTATCTGCCCAGTTCAATTACGGTAATGCTGTACGGCGGGAAGCTGTATTTAAAATTCGCTCCTCCGTTAACATTAATTTCCGAAGGACCGCTGTTAACAATCGGTCTGTACAAATCCTTGCTCCATACATATTCCTTATCCGACAATTGATATGCTTTTCCGGAACCCACGCCTGTACCGGAAATATTAAATGTTGCTTCGGCGGACGCAAGCTTTGTTTTATTTATCCCTATTATCACCAGCTTATTATCCTTGTTTATAGCGGAATATACCGAAAGATTGGGGCTTGATGATTCGCACTTCAGCATCTTGCCGTTAAATTTCTGGCCATAAAGCATCATTACCCAATAATGAGAGCGTTCGGAGAATTTGCTCGTGGGGTCATTTTCCGCATCAAGCACTCCATGCCCTCCGCCCAAACCTGGTTTTTGTGTATATATGTCCCACATCAACGCAATATCCCCGCCTTCTTTAATAAAGGAACCAAGATAGTCCGCGCAGAATAAAGCATTTTCTATTGTGGCTGTCATGGAATTTTCATCACCAGAGTTCCACTCCGTTAATGCAATTTCAATCTTTTTGGCTTCATATCCTTTTTTGCTGTTAATATGGGTTTTTATCCATTCTCTGAATTTTGGCATATATACAGGCCATGTTTCCTGAGGTTTTTTCAGCAAAGCAACGGCATTGTTATTTGCCCATAAAGGATATTCATGAACTGTCACAACATCAACATACTGCCAAGACTTGGAAAGAAATTTTTCAACCCAATAAGGCGCATTCTTGTCCGCTTTCCATGGCTCCCCTTCTTTTCTTTCCTGGTTCATGGGCTGCATTGGTATAGGCCCCATAATCTTTAATGACCTGTCCACTTTTGTCTTTATATCGTATGATGCTTTATTAAAAACTTTGCTGTAATTGTCTATCTGTGTCCACCAATTAAGATTTTTAAGATCTGTCGGAGAATTAAAAATATCTTTTTGAGACGACGGCCCCGGAACCTGAGGTTTGTTGTCAAGCTCGTTGCCAATCTCCACATAGCTGTATTTTATTCCTTTGTTCTTCATGTCCGTCAGCCATTCAACAGCATAATCAATTCTCTGTTGAATTGTGCGTTTCGCAGGCGACAGAATATTAATTATAGGCAGAACTTCAACATTGCCCATTTCCTTTTCCATTCTTTTTATAAAAGGAACCATGCCACCGAAGTAATTAAGTTCCGGAGTCCAGGAAACATTGCCGTCATAACTGTATACATCTCCTGTTTTCCAGTCATATTGGTTTCCGTAGTCTCCCCCGGGGATCCTGTAAAATGTAAGATTAAGTTTTTTTAATTTTTCAATTGCAACATTGTCCCTGTAGCCGATAACAGGATGCCATGCGGCAATATTGTTGCCATAAAGTTTATGCGGATCAATGGAGCGCGTCACTTTTGATGCATCAATGGTTACCGTCACAGGATCTTTCTTGGGTTCTTTCTGTTTTACCAGCTGTATTTCTCCCAAATCCTTGGTTTTATTTGCAATAACTTCAATTCCTTCAACGGTTTTCTTTACATAGCCGTAAATTGCGAATTCCGCTTTGTAATTGTCTTCCGGTACCGTCATTGTGAATTTGCCCGAACCGTCCGTCTTACCAAGCTGATCGCCAAGAACAACAAGAGTTTCCGCAATTCCGCTGCCGCTGACAGAATCTACCACTTTACCGGTAACCGTACCCGGCTCACCCTTTAATTTCCCCACAATATTATCAATATAAATCGGGCCTTTCCACGGCTCGCTTGAATTTACAACAAAATAAATATGCCAAAGCTGTCCCTGAACCTTTGAATTGTCTATTTTAAATGTAAGATTATTCATGCCTTTGTTAAGAGGCTTTTTCAGCTGATACCAGGCATTGGCCTTTCCTGAAATTACAAGATAAAGTTCGTGATAAGACATGCCTTCCGTTGATGCTTCCGGAAGAAAAACATCAACTGAGATAGACTGCAATTTCGACCAGTCGGAAGAGAAAGGTCCGTCAAATATCATTGCATCTTGATTCCAATTGTTAACTCCGGTTAAATCAACCTTTAACATCTTTGTGCCGTCGGTTGCTTCTTTCATCGTGGCAACAGACACAGCATTGGCAAGTTTGTTGGCTCCGTGCCATCCTTCCGTTGTTCCGCTTTCAAAGCTGAAAAGCCTTGTTTCATGCTTGCCAAGCGGCGCCGAAAAAATCGCCGAAGCAAAGAAAACAAACAAAACCGCGGCAAAAACTTTCTTTACTCCCGTACTTTTAAACATTCAAATCCCTCCTTTTGGATTTTTATTCAAAAAGAGCAACATCATCAAGCATTATTTCCATTTGCTCTCCGCTGCCGTTTTTATACTGCCACTTAAATAAATGAACATCTTTTAATACACTTTCAATATCCACTCTGTATTTTTCGGGCGTCCATACCGGCTGTTTTAAATCATCTCTGAAATTTATTGAGACATTCTGCCATTCGCCTGATACTTTGTCAGTAATTTCATATTCATAATCCGCATAATCCGTTCTGCTTATGCATGTCATCCTTGCAATATCACATTGATTTGTTTCAGCCGGAAGTATAAACCTTAATTTTCCGCCTTTTAAATCTCCTTTTATCTTAAAAGTTATGCCTCTGTATCGGCTGATATCGGAACCCACACATGAAGGACAGGCTGATTTTCTGTCAAATCTTACAACCACACCAAGATAATTATAATCCGGGCCCAGCGCATAACCGGTTGCCCCTTTTATTTTAACAGCCCAGCCTGTGCCTCCGTATCCGGGAGAACTCATTATAAAACCCTCTCCTGGAGTTGAATGTTCCGGAGGCCAAACCCAGGAATCACCTCCCTGATGTTTGTCAGAATATGTGGACCACACACCGCCGTTCTTGTTAAATCTGTCGCCGTCATCCATGTTATCTATAATAGTATATGCCGCATAAGTAAAAGCGCATACAACAGCCACGGCAGCCGCTTTTATATACCATGAAAAAACAAAATTACTTTTATTCTTTGAATATTGGCTTAAAAGTTTTGCTTTAAGCGCTTCTTTGGTTTTTAAAAGCTTCAGCTCTTTTAATTCGGCTTGTTTTATTTTTTCTTCAATATTTTCCATTTTTTCGCCTTCTTTCATGACGCTTTACGTATATTAAATACCTCAAAATAAAAAAGGTTGCATTAATTTTCATTTTTTTCCATAATCTTTTTCAATTTTTCAATGCCTCTTGATAAAAGTGATTTAATGGTACCTTCGGATTTTCCGGTTATTTGGCTGATTTCAGATATTTTTTTGCCTTCAACATATCTTAAAATAAGTGCATCCTTATAATTTTCATCCATATCACGCATGGCCCGAAGCAAAACCTGCAATACCTTATTTGTGTCGGCGGCTTCCTGGGCTTCTGCCAGTTCTTCCTGTATACCCGCAGAAACCCGAGAATTTTCCAGGGAATAAATATAATCGGGCTCATCAAACAACAAAGCTCCCCTTTTCTTTCTTCTGTAATGCAAACGTATTTCATTAATCGCAATCTTAAAAAGCCATGCAGAAAACGGCGCCCCGGTGCTTCTGAAAGATCCAATCTTTTTCAGCGCTTTCATAAACGTCTCCGAAGTTATGTCATAAGATGCTTCGGCATCACCCGTTCTGTGCATGGCATACCTGAATATTTGCATAAAATTTCTTTCATAAAGAACGGCAAAAGCTTCAGGATCTTTTTTAGCCCTCTCTATTAACTCTTTTTCATTCGTCTCCATCATTATTATAAAATGCTTTTCCGTATTTTTGGTTGCATATCCGGCAATCAGGCTTTTATTACCCTGTTTCTTCCTTCCTGTTTTGCTTTATAAAGCATCTTGTCAGCCTTATCAATAAGCGTGCGCCTTGCAATTGCATCATCCGGACAAGTTGCAACTCCCATGGACATTGTAACTTTTATTTCAAAATTCATGAATTTAAAAATCTGCTTTTGTATCTCTTTTCTTATTTTTTCCGCTCTTACAAATGCGGCTTCTTTATCGCAGTCGGGGAAAATAATTACAAATTCTTCGCCGCCGTATCTTGCAACCGTATCAATGGGTTTTGTGAAATTTTTTAGTGTAAGGGCAATATTTTTTAATATGTAATCTCCCGCAAGATGCCCATATGTATCATTAATCTTTTTAAAATAATCTATATCCCCGATTACAAGAGAAAGCTTGTTGTCATATCGACTGGCGCGTTTTAATTCATTTTCCAATTTTTCCTGAAAATGTCTGTGAACATACAATCCGGTAAGCGAGTCCGTTATAGACATTTGCTGCACTTCTTCATAAAGATAAACTTTTTCAAGTGATATGGCTATCTGATTGGCTATAATTTTCATATTTTCTATCTGACTCTCGGAAAATAAACCCGGAATTCCCGAGCTTATCATCATTACCCCCCTAAGCTGATTTTCGGCAAAGAAAGGCACATAAAGAATGCTGCCGACCATATTCAGCCCGGGTTTATCGCTTATTTTTGACGTATCAGAAATATATTCTATATTCCCGCCTTTTGTCGCCGAAATTATATGCTTAATAAGTTTTGCTTCATTATTTCTGATAAAATCTTCATCATAACCGGATTGCTCCGCAAGGAAGAATTCGTTTTTTTTGTCGATTTTCTGCAGTACGAGGGCAATTTGAACATATTCCGTATCCACTTTAAAACTTTTCATTATCTTTTTTATAATTTCGTGTATGGCATTTGAAGTGTTGTTCAAATCCAAATTCAAACCAAGTTCTTTAACAGCGGTATAAAGACCGGTAATACCCTTTATATCCTCTTCTATCAAAGAACATTCATATTCCGCGGTTTTAATGGCCTCTTCTTTCATGTCTTCAAGCCTGTGTTTCCTTCGAAGTATTTCCGCGTCCTTTTCCTGTAAGTAAAGCCGGATTTTATCAAAAGGAAAAGATACCAGATTAATAAAAATAATCCAGATTAGAACCAAAACAAAAATCTGAACGCTCATTGCTTTTAAAAGAAAAAACATTGCCACAGAATAAGTCAAGACCAAAACATTTACAGCCAATGAATTTTTTCTGCCAAGAATGCTGGAAGTATTAAACAGCATAAGCCCCGGAGCAAAAGCCATAAAATTCATTTCCGGCTGCTTAAAAATAATTTCCGTCAAAGTTGTTAAAATAAGTATACCGGCAAGAAATATAAAGTAATTTTTTCTTTCCGCTTTCATGCCCTGATATCCTCCCAGAAAGTCACTTTATTTCTTCCCGTTTGCTTGCTGTGATAAAGAGCTTTATCCGCCATATTTATCAACTCAAGCATTTTTACCCCTTCTTTATATTCCACTCCTCCTATGCTTAAAGTAAGCTTCATCGCCTGATTTTCATTGACTTGTATAACCTGTTTTTCAAAAGACTGCCTTAAACGCTCCGCAACAAATACGGCCCCGTTCTTATGCGTATTGGGAAGTATTACGGCAAATTCTTCCCCGCCGTATCTTCCGATTATATCAACGTCACGAAGGCTGTCTTTCAAGAAACCTCCAAGAAACTTTAAAACTTTGTCTCCAAACTGATGCCCGTGTGTATCATTGCAGTCTTTAAAATGATCAATATCTATCATAAGGTATGACAAAGCTTCTTTAAGCTCTGTGCTTCTCTTTATCTCTTCGTCCAGCCTTTCAACAAAATATCTGCGCATATAAAGTCCGGTTAATCCGTCGCGTATTGCCAATTCTTTTGTTTTAAGATACAGCTGGGCATTTTGCAGCGCGGTGGTGCAAAGATCGCCAAGATAATTAAGTATTCTTGCGTCTTCTTTGTCAAAAACATCCGGTCTTTCCGAATAAAATTTGAGTATTCCTATTATATTTTTATTTTCAATAAGCGGAACTGCAATCATGGATTTAAATTTTATCCAGTCCCTTCTTAAAGTTTTAAACCTAAAATCATCATCGATATTTTTTATAATAAGCGTATATTTGTTCTTTTCAATCCAGTCATCAAAAGGGTCATTTTTATAAAACTTTATATGGTTGCCAAAAACAGAAGGTATATTTTCCTCATCAAGCACGGAAGAAAAAGTGTTGCCTTCTTCATTTTTTATCAGCATTGTAAAACTCACGTCTTTGCTTTCTATTATTTGGGAAAGCGCTTCGCTTATTACCTTTACAATTTCTTTTTTTTCAAGTGCGGAAGTAAGCTTTCTTGCAACATCATTAATTTTTCTGTAATTTACTATTTTTTTCTTGTTGCCCTCAACAATCCCCACAATTTTTTCAAGCTTTTCCGTGTTTTCAACTTCTTCTTTTTCTATTTCAGACAGCCAAAGCTCCTGCTGATGCTCTTTCAGCTCTATTGAATCTATTCTGTTTGCAAAAAAAGCCGCCTGAAAAGGAAGCAGAATAAAGAAAGAAACATGCATGGGTGTTATTCTGCCTCCGGTAACAATAAGCAATACCGCCGTGTTAACAGCCGCCAAGGACAATGTAAATATTATGCCCGCCGTTTTTCCCGCCGTAAAAAAAACATATACGGAAAGAAAAAAAGCACCCGCCAAAAGGAAATGATTATTGGAACGCAAAGCAAAAATCATGACGGAAACAGCGGCAACAGAAGCTGTAAAAGTGTGTATTGCAACTTTTCCAAAGCCGGAATTATTTCTGTAAAAAAAAGATTCTATCGGAGTTAAATCAATCAACTGATATACCGCCTTTCCTGATGACTCCAATAAAAGTATCAACAACCTGCGGATCAAATTGCGTGCCTGCATTTTTTCTTAATTCCGATATTGCAAGCTCGGCAGGTATCATATCCCTGTAAGCTCTTGCCGATACCATTGTCTCAAACGAATCCACCACATGAATTATTCTTGCGCCTATGGGTATCTCCTCGCCTTTTAACTTTCCCGGATATCCGTTTCCGTCATATCTTTCATGATGGTGCTGAATAAGCGGCACCATAGGAGCAAGAGCTTCTATTTCTTTTATTATTCTGGCGCCTATTACCGGATGCTGCCTGACAATCTCAAACTCTTCAGAACTTAATCGCGACGGTTTTTTTATTATCTCGTCAGGAATGGCTATTTTGCCGATATCATGAAGAAGAGCGGCATACTTTATTATTTCTATTTCCCTTTCGGAAAATTTCATTTCTTCCGCTATCTTCACACAGTATTCGGATACTTTCTGCGAATGCCCCAAAGTATAATGATCTTTTGCATCAACCGTTGAACTTAATGCCCTTATTATGTTTAATTGATCTTTTTTTATTGATTCATAAAGTCTTACATTTTCAATCGCAAGCGCGGCCTGTTTTGCAAGTATTGTCAACAGAGACAAATCTCGGCTTGTTATATCGCCTTCCGGCGTCTGCGTTATTATATCAAGTAGCCCCACAGGTTTATCATGCGCTATAAGTGGCACAAGCACAAAAGTCACTTTTTCATCGTCCGGATTTTCCTCTTCAATATCAGGAAGCGCTATTGTTCTGCCTTTTTTCAGCGCCCAGTCTATTACTTTCTTCTTATTCTGAAGATTTATTTTGGCTTCAATTTTTTTGCTTAAATTTCTTTTAAGCCCAACATCAATTTCTCCGGTTTTTTCATCAACAAGAAAAAGCATTGCTCCCTGGCATGCGATTACTTCGGCGGCAAGATCCAAAAGTGAATTTAACACCCTTTCAAGCGTCCTTGCCTCGGCTATTATGTCAACAAGCCGGTAAAGCGTTGTCAATTCTTCAAAAGACTGCCTTAATCCTTCGTTTATGACTTCCAAATTCTTTATATATTCCTTTAATTCCTTGACTTCATCAGCCATTTTTTATCCTTTATAAATTCGGCATATTAAAAAAAGCTTTTGCTTCTTCAAGTTCGCTGTCAAGCTTCTGCATTAATTCATCCTCGGCTTTTTCATCAAGCATAAGAAGTGACCTTGCATCAGAAGAAAGCGGCATTATAAAATTATCCCCCGAAAAACCCACACCCTTTTTTTTGCAAAGTATATTAGCGGCATAAACTATGGTTGCCATTACGTTTTCTTCTTTTTCTTCGTCAGGATTGTGATGAAAACCTATACCCGCCTTTAATTCATGGGGAAGGTTCCATTTCTCCGCCATCATTCTTCCGACTTCGGCATGATTAATGCCTATAATATCTTTTTCGGCATCTTTTATGCTTATTCCCTTTTCCGCCGAAATTTTAATTGCTTCCATAAACTCTTCATGCATATATTGCTCAAAAAGATTCTTTCCTATATCATGAAGCAGTCCTGCGGTAAAAGCGGATTCCGGCGATTTATATTTTATTTTTTTCGCAAGCAAACTGGAGCATATAGCAACGCCCACACTGTGTTTCCAAAAATCCTGATGCGAAAAGCCGTGTTCTGTTTCACCTGTAAATATTTTGTGCACAGAAACGGTCAAAGCCAGATTTCTTATTGTATCAAAACCAAGTATAGAGACAGCCTGGGTTATATTTTTTATCCTGAATGGGAAACCATAAAAAGCCGAATTGGCCAGTTTTAAAACTTTTGCAGTCAAAGCCTGATCAACCGTTATAATTCCGCTTAAATCCGAAGCCGAGGTAAGAGGGTTTGAAACAACTTGAATTACCCTGGCAACAACAACGGAAAGTGTCGGGAGTGCCTTTATCTTTTCCAGAATTTTATTTATTTTTTCTTCGTTCGGATTAACGGCGTCCATAAAACTCCCTGTTAAATACGGAAAAAATTTCTTCCGCCTTTTTGCAAAGCGCCCGCTTACTTCCATTATTATAAATTATGAAATCTGACTTGGCAATCTTTTTTGATTCAGGAATTATTTTCTGAAAATTTTTAATAATTTTATAATTTTTGTTTTTTAATCTTCCGGTTCTTTTATTCCATACACTTTCATCCACATGTATATATATTATTTTGTCCGCATATTTGTCAAATCCGCTTTCAAAAAGCACGGCCATATCCAAAAAAATTAAACCTTTAACTTTTTTTAATTCTTTAACAAGACTTTTCTTCATTTCCGGATAAACAATCCTGGTAAATTCGTAATATTGCTTTTTGTCAGAAAAAACAATTTCGCGGAGTTTTTTTCTTTCTACCTCTCCGTCATCACCCAAAATATCCTTATATTTTAAAATCAACTTTCTGTATAAAGGCGTGCCTTTTTTATATATGCGGTGAACAAACACATCAACATCTATCACATTGGCGCCAACTTTTCTGAGACAATCCGAAAAAAAGCTTTTGCCTGTTCCAGTTAAACCTGTTATGGCAACAACAAATCTTTTATCCCGCTTCATGCCAATTCTTTCCCGTTCCCGTATTAACAATAAGAGGCACTTTCAATCTTACCGCGTTTTCCATAAAATCAACGGCTATTTTTTTCACTTCATCAAGCTCGCCGTTTTTAACACTAAAAACCAATTCATCATGAACCTGAAGCAGCATTTTTGATTCCATTTTTTTTAAATTCATTCGTTCATTAATTTTTATCATTGCAACTTTTATTATATCAGCCGCAGACCCCTGAATCGGCGCATTTATGGCGCCTCTTTCAGCAAATTCCCTTATTACCCTGTTTTGACTGTTTATTTCCGGGAATTTTCTTCTTCTTCCAAAAATGGTCGATACATATCCGTCTCTTTTGACCGATTCAACAAGGGTTTTCTGATATTTTGCGACATTGGGGAAATTCATAAAAAAGCTGTCAATATATTCCGAGGCTTTTTTATTGCTTACCTTAAGCTGTTTTGCCAATCCAAACGGGCTTATTCCGTAAATAATTCCAAAATTTATCGTTTTGGCAAAACGTCTCATTTCAGATGTCAATTTTTCAGGTTCCACGCCAAATATTCCGCAGCCTGTTATCGAGTGTATATCATCACCTTTTCGAAAAGCTTCAATCAATTTTTCATCATTCGAAAAATGCGCAAGAATACGAAGTTCTATCTGTGAATAATCGGCCTTAAGTATTAAATCATGACCTTTTAACGGCACAAAAATTTTTCTAATTCCCCTGCTTTCTTCGCCGCGAACCGGTATGTTTTGAATATTTGGTTTGGAAGATGAAAGTCTTCCCGTTGAGGCAACATCCTGATTATAAACAGGATAAATCATTGAATTTTTGTCCATGTAACCCGATATGGCATCAATAAAACCTGTTTTCAGTTTAACCAAAGCCCTGTAATTTAATATTTCATTTATTATAATATGCTTTTCTTCAAGATTAGAAAGCACTTCGGCATCAGTTGAATATCCGGTTTTATTTTTTTTCATAGCGGGAAGCTTTAATTTCTCGAAAAGAATAAAACCAAGCTGTTTCGGCGAATTAATATTAAAATTTTCTCCCGCTATTTTGTGTATTTTTTCCTCACATTTTCTTACTTCCATACCGATTTCATTGTCAAGTTCTCCAAGGTAAGCAGCATCAATTCTTAGTCCGGTTTTTTCCATTTCCGCAAGAACTTTTGATGTGGGCAATTCAATTTCCTTATAAAGTCTTAACATTTCCTCTTCTTTCAGTTTTTGCAGAAGAATATCCTTTAACTGTCCGGAATTTGCCAGATATGGATTTGCATATTCTTCTTTCTGCTTATCCGAAAGAAGTTCAACCATTATTTTCTTTGCGCCTTTGCCGGCAAGTTCATCATAACTTACAAAACCATTCCCCAAATACTCGGAAAAAATATTGGAAAAATCGGGATAATTTCTGTCCGGTTGCAGAAGATAAGACATAAGCGAGACGTCCCAGATTTCGCCTTTATAATCGGGTAAAATTTTATAAATTTCTTTGCCGGAATTTGTAATTAAAATCTTTTTGGGATCGATAAGAAAAGCATCTTCAAATTTTTTAAAATAAAACTTTTTCCCGAAAGACGAGAATATTAACTCGTTGCCCTCACCGCAAAAGAAAACAGACTGTATATCTTCGGCATTTTTATTTGTTTTTGAAAAAATTTTTTCTTTTTTTAAAAAATCATTTTCTTCATAATCTTTTTTAACCATTTCATTATCAACAAGCGACTTAAAATTAAGCTTAATAAATTCATGATTAAGGGCCAAAAAATTAATTTTTTTAACGTCACATTTTTCGGGATTAAATCCGGAGTCAACAATCCATTGCCTGTCAGGTTTTAATGCAACCAATTCCCTGGAAAGTTTTAAGTTATCAAGATCATTTTTTATTTTATTTTTCAGCTTTTCCGGCTTAATCTCATCAATATTTTTAATTAAATTTTCCGTATTTCCAAATTCGCCAATAAGCCTGTATGCCGTTTTCTCACCCACGCCTTCAACCCCGGGTATGTTGTCGGAAGCATCACCCATCAGAGCAAGTATGTCTGTCATTTGGGCCGGATTAATCCCGTATTTTTTTACTATCTCTTCATGTCCAAGCATTTCTTCGCCCGAAGGGGAAATTTTTAACATTAAAACATTTTTATCTATAAGCTGTATAAGATCTTTATCTCCGGAAACTATAACACTTTTTATTCCTTCTGATTTTGCCGCAAAACATACCGAAGCAATTATATCGTCTGCTTCCAGGCCATTTTCTTCAATCCTTGAAATATTTGCTTTATCAAGTATTTCTTTAATAATCTTTAACTGCTGTTGCAGGGATTCCGGCATTTTTTCGCGCTGTTCCTTATACGCCATAAACTTTTCGTGCCTTTTTGTCGGTCCCGAAGAATCAAATGCCACCGCAAAATAATCGGGTTTTCTTTCTTTTATAACCCTTTTTATCATATTAAAAAAACCATAAACCGCATGCACTTCAATGCCTCCCGGACCTGTAAGAGGCCTTATTCCGTAAAAAGCCCTGTAAGCAAAAGAATTGCCGTCAACTATATAAAAAACTTTATTGCCGGACTTTTTTTCATTTTTCATAAGTCACCTTTACCAGACAAAGCCCCTGCGGCGGAGCCGTATGACGAACAAGCGATCTGTCTTTTGATTGAAGCATTTTTTTTATATCTTCCGCATCCACTTCTCCGTAAGCATACATAACCATTACAGCCATTATTCTTCTTATCATATTATAAAGAAAACTTTTACCCATAAAATCAACCGTTATCCATTTTCCTCTCGACCTTACAATTATGCTCTTGACAGTCCTTACATAATCATCGGAGCTTCCGCCGGCTTTTGAAAACGAAAAGAAATTATGTTCTCCAACAAATAAATTCCCTGCTTCCTGAAGTTTCTTAACTGATATTTTTTTCTCAAGCTGCCAGCAGAGATCGGCATGCATCGGATTTATTTCACCGCCGTTTTGTAATGTATAACGATATAATTTCATCTTTACATTCCATCTGGGATTAAAAGAGCAGGACATTTCATCAACTCTTAAAACCCTGATTTCAGGAGGCAGCAGCATATTAAGGATAGGCTTTATATTACAAGCTTTAAGTTCCGTATCAACCGTAAATCCGATAACCTGACCGCGCGCATGAACACCGGCATCCGTTCTGCCGGCGCCAACAGTTTTTATATCAAAACCAAAAAATTTTTTCAGAACATATTCAAAGATACCCTGAATTGTAAGAAATTTCTCCTGTTTCTGAAACCCATAGAATCCTGTGCCCTTGTAACTTACCGTACATTTAAAATTTTTTCTTCCCATTTAAAGCTTGCTGTCCTGTTTTTCGGCCAAAACAACTTTATTCCTTCCCGAATGCTTGGCGGAATACAAAGCCGCGTCAGCGGCTTCTATAAGAAATTGTTTTACTATGGCGTGCGAAGGATACTCGGCAACTCCAAGACTTATTGTGACGCTTATTAATTTTTCATCACTATAAAATGTATGTTCTTCAATTGCTTTACGAAGGCGCTCCGCAACTTCAAGCGCCCTTTCAAAAGAAGTTCCCGGCATTATAACGGCAAATTCCTCGCCGCCATATCTGCACAAAGTGTCCGTGCCGGAAAGTTTTGATTTTATGGTCGCAACAACCTCGGACAAAACGGCATCTCCGGCCTGATGTCCGTAAGTGTCATTAACCTTCTTAAAATGGTCTATGTCAAACATTATAAGAGACAATTTATCTTTAAATCTTTTTGCAAGCGTAAGCTCATCTTCAAGTTTTGTTTCAAAAAAACGGCGGTTAAAAGCACCGGTTAATTCATCAATAATTGCCTTTTGTTCCACGGCTTCTTTTTGCTCAATAAGGCTTTCCGTGGCTTCCTTAACCTGCTCTATAACTTCCTTTTCAAGCTCCCTTCCCGTCTGCCTCTTTAATTGATTCATAATTTCAATCGATATTGGTTTTACTTCCTGCGCAACAAGGTCTCTGATATGGGGCCTTAACTTGTCTATTTCTCGTCCAATCTGTCTCCTGACCTGATTTCTTAAATTCCGTCTTAATATCTTTAATGCAGCCGTTTCTTTGTCTATGGTTTTCTTAATATTTCCAAGAACAACAACGGTTATCTCTCGTTCTATCTCTTCATTTATCTGACCCAGGAATTCCTCTTCTTTTCTGAGCATGTCTTCATAACGTTCACGGAAAGTATCTCCAATTTTCCTGAGCTCGCGTAATTGTTCTTTTAAACTTTTAACTTCTTTATATAAAGCTTCTATATCTCTTATTAATCCGTTTATTTCTTTTTCGTCCATTTTTAACCTACATTCTTTCTCTGGCGGTTATTCCAAGAATTTCAAAACATACCAATAAACTTTTTCTGAAAGCCGCCAGAATATAAAGTCTTCTTGAAGTTAAATCCATATCCGCGCTTACAACTTTATGCTTATTATAAAACGAGTGAAAAGCGGACACAAGATTAAAGAGTTCCGGCACTATATAATTCGGGGTAAACCTTATGGCCGATTCTTTTATTGCTTCCGGAAGCGCTATCATCCGCAAAATAAGCGACTCCTCCTCCGGTTCCAGATTTTCAAAAGCGTTGTCGGGAATAAAATCGGGCATCTTATATCCTTCGGACAGCGCCTTGTCAAATATGCCTCTGGCCCGGGCATAAGCATATTGAACATAATATACAGGATTTTTATCCGACTGTTCGGTTGCAAGATCGATGTCAAAATCAAGATGGGTATTATAATTGCGCATAACATAAAAGTACCTTGCCGCATCGGCGCCAACTTCATCAATAAGTTCATCAAGCGTCACAATCTTCCCTGCGCGTTTGCTCATTTTTACCTTTTCTCCGGACTCCAAAAGATTAACCTGTTGAAGTATAAGAACTTTATATTTTTCAGACGCCTCTTTTTCATCAAAACCCATTCCTCTTACAATTGCTTCCATTCTTTTTATATATCCGTGATGATCAGGGCCCAGAATATTTATAGCCATATCGAATCCGCGCTTTATAAGTTTGTTATTCATGTAAGCTATATCGCTTGCAAAATAAGTGTAAGAACCGTCCTGCTTAATAATAACCCTGTCTTTGTCATCCCCAAATATCGTGGTTTTAAACCATGTTGCGCCTTCCTCGTATTTTAAATATCCGTTCTTTTCTATCTTAAGCAGTGCTTCTTTTACTTCCCCGGACTTATAAAGTTCTGATTCCATAAACCAGCTGTCAAATTTTACATTAAATTTTTCCAAAGTCCGTTTCTGCCATTCAACCATTTTGTTTAAACCATATTCCCTGAAAAAATTATTTTTAAGATCAAAATCCTTTGATTTGTATTCTTTATAAAGATAATCTCCTTTTTCTTCCAGCAGTGTCTTTGCAAGTTCTTTTACATATTCCCCTTTATATCCGTCTTCCGGAATTTTTGCTTCATACCCGAGATCGCAAAGTTCAAAATATCTCTCCTTAAGGGATAATCCAAAAAGATCCATCTGTCTTCCGGCGTCATTTACATAAAATTCTTTTGTAACATCGTATCCGGAATATTCCATAACCGCCGCAAGAGACGTTCCGTAGCTTGCGGCGCGACCGCTTACTATATTAAGAGGGCCCACGGGATTTGCGCTTACATATTCAATATTTACTTTTTTGCCTTCCCCGTAATTATTTTTAAAAAAATTTTTATCATTAAGTATTGCGACTGTTTGCATTCTGTAATAAGAAGGATTTATATAAAAATTAACATAACCGGGTTTTATTGGTTTTATATTTTTTATTATGGACGAACCGGAAAGCGCCGCTGAAATCTTGGATGCAGCTTCATACGGATTAATTTTTAACGGCTTTCCAGCCAAAAAACCTATATTAGCCCCGTGTGTTCCATGGGTATTCTCAGGAGCCGGTTCTATTCTAAGTGTATGCGGATTTATATCAATACCATAAACTGTTTTGGCCGCACTTATCATTTCATTTCTTATATCTTCAATTAAAGGCATTTTTTCTCCGTTATTTAAATTAAAATAATGAATATTATATAGTTTTTTTAATGTTTATGCAATTGAGCTTTTAAGTCGCTAAATCGGTTATATTTTCCATATAATTCGAGCTAAAATATATGCCACGGCAGAAATAACTGCGGAAAAAGGTATCGTAAGTATCCATGCCCACACAATCGTACCAGCCACACCCCATCTGACAGCACTCATCCGCTTAAGAGATCCAACCCCCATTATAGAACCTGTTATTGTATGCGTGGTGCTTACAGGAACCCCAAGCACTGATGCTCCATAAAGAGCGATTGCGGCTGATGTTTCAGCCGCAAAACCGTCAACAGGTTTTAACTTTGCAACTTTTTGACCCATGGTTTTAACTATACGCCATCCTCCGAACATTGTTCCAAGAGCAATCATAAGATAACACATAAAAGCCACCCATGCTGGTACATAAAATTCTCCGGCTTTGTGGCCTTCAGTAATAATTTTGTTTATAATATCTCCCAAAGGCATCCAGGAAGGAAAATTGATGCCTACGCCAAGCATTCCGGCGGAAAATAAAAGACCGGCTATTATCCCTGCCGTTTTCTGCGCATCATTTCCTCCGTGTCCAAGCGAATAAAGCGCAGCTGATAAAAGCTGTCCTTTTCTGAAAAGATGATCAACTTTTGTTGGTGAATTTTTTCTAAAAATAAAATACACAATATTTCCCAAAAATATTCCCAGAACAAACCCGATAACGGGAGCAATAACTATAAAGGCCGTAACTTTTATTATCCCCGGCAGCACAAGAGAAGAAGGTCCGGATTTAACAAGCGCGGCGCCAATCATTCCTCCTATTAAGGCATGCGAACTGGATGTCGGTAAACCAAAAAACCATGTAATAAGATTCCAGACAACCGCTCCCGTCAATGTGGCAAAAATTATTTGGGTGTCGATTATATTTATATTTATTATGCCCTTTCCTATTGTTTTCGCTACATGGGACCCAAAAATAAAAAAAGCAAGAAAATTAAATGTTGCCGCCCAAATTACCGCATATTTAGGGGACAAAACCCTGGTGGAAACAATTGTGGCAATCGAATTTGCGGAATCATGAAACCCGTTCAAAAAATCAAATAAAAGTGCAAGCAATATCAAAAGTATAATAGTTGTGGTCATTTTACTTATATCCTTTTATATTATTTTTATATTAATATTTAAGCCTGTTTAACAAGTATTGATTCAACAGTATGCGCAACCTGTTTGCATATATCCAAAACTGTTTCGGCATCCTGATATATTTCTTTCCACTTTATTATCTCTATAGGATCTTTTTCATTTTCAAAAAGCTCCCCCAAAACTTTATCGCGCAATTTATCCCCTTCCCCTTCCAGCTTATTCACATCAACGCAGGATTTAAGTATATTATTTGAATTTTTAAGATTCCTTAATCCTTTTATCGCACATTCAAGACCGTGAACGGCATCGTCTATAAGGTTGGCAAAGTGCACAAGATTCTCATTTACTCCTTTTAGCTTATAAACTTTTTTCCTGCTTATTATAGTGCGCATCATATCATTTATGTCGTCCATTTTTTTTGCAAGCGCATGAATATCTTCCCTGTCAATGGGGGTTATAAACGTTTTATTTAAATTGTCTATAATACTGTATGCAAGCCTGTCTCCTTCATGCTCAATCGCTTTCATTTTATCGCTGTCCGCATCCGTCACTTCGCCCCTGTTAACAACTTCTTTAAAGAAATCCGCCCCTGCCACTACATTTTCAACCTGCTTGTCGAAACAATCATAAAAATTAAAATCCTGCGGAAAAAGCCTGAAAGCCATATTTATTCTCCTTAACACAAATTTTATTAAGAATTAACATTACGGATTATAGCACAAGCATTAAGGTATTTGTAAGATAATAAGCTTATTTTCTTATAATTTCTCTTATTGCATTGATATCCGATTCACGAAGAATAATAAATTCCACACCCGTTAAAAAACTGTTATTATATTCCCTTGTGTCTGCGACCTGACAGCAAATCGAAGAACTCATTCTTCCGCTTAACTTAAAAGATACTTTAAGTATATCCCCCAATTCTGATTTTCGCGGAAGAATCAGCAATGCACCTGTCTCTGAAATATCAATCACAGGCGCAGTATATATTTTGCACCCTCTTAAACCGTCTTTTTCGGGCATAAAATAAACGGCGCTTCCTTTAAATTTTATTCTGCCGTGCGACCTCCGTTCGTTTATAATATTACCCATCATTCTCACCTCTATAATAATTATAGCAGAATAATAAAAAAGCAGGCCCCAATAAAATACTTATAAAATAAGGGAAAAATCTATCAAGTTTATAAATTAATTGCTTATTATCCCCATTGTTTCCTTATAAAGATTCTCATAAATGGCTCTTTTAAGACTCTCACAATCCCCTTCTTTTATATACTTAAATGAAAGACCGCATTCATAAACCGATCCGGCAGTTACATATCTGTCCCATATTACCTCGCATATAACATTCATACAAATTGCCTTAAAAACAAACCTGATTTCAACCATATCGCCCTTTTTAAGCGAACCATTCGTCCTCAAGCAGATACCGTATGCAGATATGTTTTTAGCCTTGCATACAAATGGTATTTGTAAATTTCCTTGATCAGATTTAATATGTTTACAGATAACATCTCCATAGTAAGACAGCCTTGGTTCCATTCTCCGTTCTTTCAGCATAAGGCTGATCTTCATGGTTTATAATCTCCTTTCCAAATGACTTTTCAATTAAATTATATACAGAAATTTATTTTTTGTCAATTTTTTGTCAGGTATTTGATTTTATAACAAAAAATTTAACATTTATGGGTTTCGTTAATATGTTTACACAAGTACTGCCCGGTATATGATTCTTTGACTTTGATAATTTCTTCCGGTGTGCCTTCGGCAACAATCCTGCCTCCCTTATCGCCGCCTTCTGGGCCGAGATCAATTATGTAATCGGCATTTTTTATCACATCCAGATTATGTTCAATAACTATTACGGTATTGCCTCTGTCCACAAGTTGATTTAAAACTTTTAAAAGTTTTTCTATATCCGCAAAATGTAATCCGGTTGTGGGTTCATCAAGTATATAAACAGTTTTACCGGTGCTTCTTTTGCACAGTTCCGCGGCAAGCTTCACCCTTTGCGCTTCACCGCCAGATAAAGTTGTTGCCTGCTGCCCAAGTTTTATATATCCAAGTCCAACTTCATCCAAAGTCTTTAATATTCTGTATGCATTTGGGATGTTTTTAAAAAATTCCAGCGCTTCCTCAACTCTCATATCAAGAACTTCAGAAATTGTTTTATCCTTATAAAGAATTTCCAAAGTTTCCCTGTTGTATCGTTTGCCGTTGCACGATTCACACGGAACATATACATCAGGAAGAAAATGCATCTCAATTTTAATTATTCCGTCTCCCCCGCAAGCTTCACATCTTCCGCCTTTTACATTAAAACTGAACCTGCCCGGCTCATATCCGCGCGCTTTGGATTCTTTTGTTGCAGCAAATAGTTCTCTTATTTCGGTAAATACGCCCGTATATGTCGCAGGATTGCTTCTTGGCGTTCTTCCAATGGGGCTCTGATCTATCTCTATAACCTTGTCAACAAGATGCCAGTTTTTTATTTCATCATAACCCGGAGGCTTTGAAGGAGTGTGATATACTTTATGCGTTAAAGCGGGATAAAAAGTTTCGGCTATCAAAGAACTTTTACCGGAACCAGATACGCCGGTTATCGCTATGAAAGTTCCGAGAGGGAAAGAAACATCTATATTTTTAAGGTTATTCATTTTAACGCCTGTCAAATAAATATAATTTTGTGCTTTTCTTCTTTTGGAATTTATATTTATTTTGTCTTTATTCAAAAGATAGGCTGCCGTATGAGAATTTTTGTTTTCCAATACTTCTTTAAGTGTTCCCTGGGCAACTATAGTTCCACCGTGTATTCCGGGGCCCGGGCCCATATCTATCAAATAATCACATTCAAGCATTGTTTCTTCATCGTGTTCAACAACTATTACGGTATTTCCAAGATCGCGTAATTTTTTTAAAGTGTTTATCAGTTTTATGTTGTCTCTTTGATGAAGACCTATACTTGGCTCGTCAAGTATATAAAGCACACCCATTAAACCCACTCCAATCTGCGTTGCAAGATGTATGCGCTGGAATTCACCGCCGGACAAAGTTCCGGCCTTTCTGTCAAGCGTAAGATACGACAGCCCAACATTAACAAGGAACTCCAGTCTTCCGTTTATTTCTTTTAATATTTGTTTTCCTATGGCTTCCGCGGTTTTATCCAATTTCAGATTTGAAAAAAAAGCTTTTGTTTTCTCTATTGACATTTCGGTTATATCAATAATATTTAAACCGGAAATCATTACGGATAAGGCTTCGGGCTTAAGTCTTTTTCCGCCGCATGCCGAACATACCTTTTCCGTCATATATTTGCTGAAAATTTCTTCCCTTACCTTTTCAGTTTCGGTATCACGATAACGGCGTTTAAGATAAGGTATAAGTCCTTCAAAATCCCCCTGATATTTATACTCTGCCGAATATGATTTAAATTTATAATCAAATTTTATATCTTCATTAAGTCCGTATAAAACAGCTTTTTTTACTTTTTCGGGCAACTTTTCATACGGCGTATCAAGACTGAATTTCATATGTCTTGCCAGGCCTGCAATCATATGCCCGTAATAGCCGTCGGTATTATGCCATGGTCTCAAAGCGCCTTCTCTTATCGAAAGCTTTGGATTAATTATTAAAGATTCCTCAACCTCCACTTTGGTTCCAAGCCCGGTGCACTCGGGACATGCACCATAAGGATTATTAAAGGAAAAAAGCCTGGGCTCCGGTTTATCCATGGAGAAACCGCATTTGGGGCAAGCCAGTTTTTCGGAATAAACTGTATCCGCTTCTGTTTCAGTATTATTTACTATTACAATACCGTTTCCCGCTTTTGCGGCAAGTTCAACAGACTGGGTTAACCTTTGTTTTGTATTTTTACTTATTTCAAGCCTGTCCACAACTATTTCAATATTGTGCTTTTTATTTCTGTCAGGCTTAATATCTTCTTCAAGTGATTTTATTTCTCCGTCAACTCTTACCCTTAAAAAACCTTCTTTCTTTATTTTTTCAAAAAGTTTTCCGTACTCGCCCTTTCTGCCGCTTACCACAGGAGAAAGAATCATCACTTTTTGACCTTCGGATGTTTCCATTATTCTGTCTGTTATCTGCTGTATGGTCTGTGACTTTATGGGTATTCCGTGTTCAGGGCAGTGCGGCTGTCCCACCCGGGCAAAAAGCAGCCTTAAATAATCGTATATTTCGGTTATTGTGCCAACCGTTGAACGCGGATTATTTCCCGCATTCTTTTGTTCTATTGCAATTGCGGGAGATAATCCTTCTATGGTGTCAACATCCGGTTTTTGCATCTGTCCCAAAAATTGTCTTGCATATGCCGACAATGACTCAACATATCTTCGCTGCCCTTCCGCATATATGGTGTCAAAGGCAAGCGAACTTTTACCGGAACCGGAGACACCTGTTATTACAACAAGTTTATCCCTTGGAATTATAACATCAATATTCTTAAGATTATGTTCCCTTGCGCCCTTTATAACTATCTCGTTTTTCGGCATGATATTTTACCGGCTTTCTTCATGATAAATTAATACGAATTGTAATTATAACAAAAATACCCAATTTGGGCAAATAAGGATGCTACCTAACATTTATTGCGGGAGGATTTTTTAGATTTCCTGAACTTAAAATTTTCATTATTCGGTTATACGCCCATATTCTTGTGTCTTTATCTTTTGTTTTTTCATATACCTTCAGCCAATAATTTACACAAAACTCCGGCTCTTTGTATGTTTCATATATATTCCCAAGTATTCTTTCCAGCATTGCAGGGTGATCATCAAATTTCAAAGCTTCTTCAAGAAATTTTACATATTTTTCACGGTCCAATTCCCCTCCCTTTTTATATAAAATAGCGCCAAGATAAAGACGCAACTGCCAAATTTTCGGATTGTATTCAAGGCCCTTATTAATTAAATAGATTGCTTTTTCATATTCCTGCCTGTTAAACGCAAGTATTGCGGCTCCGTAAGTATAAGCAAAGGTAAAATGCGGATCCGCATCGGTTATATTCTTTATATAGTCAAAAACCTTTTTGAATCCTTCTTTTCTGTTGTCAATATCACCGTAATACTGCAAAAAATTTATATATTCAAAATCCGCAAGAAGGGCTCTGCTGCCAAAAGAAACCCCTGTTATATGAAACATTTTTTTATAGGAATTTAAATTAAGAAAATACCATGAGGGCTGAGATTTAAAAAGCAATCCTGTTGCGGCTGTATTTGCCGCAATCACTCCCGCCAATAAAGACAAGAAAATAATAGTTCTAAACAAAATAAGTCTCATCAAAATTCCTTTTTATCCATAATCAACGACGCGATATAAAGCATAATTGCGGTATAGAAAAACGAATACAGCACTGCGGCCGCAAGATAAGGCGGCGCAAAAACACCCGTTTCCAAACTGTAAATCTTATCTTTTAAATTGAACAATTCAAGATTTGGAACAAGATAATATATTACATCAACCGCCGTTTTTACGGCTTGATTATCAATACTTTTTACTATATTCTTCAAATGAACAGTCAGATGCCCCAGTACATAAACAAAGAAAAGAAATATAACACATCCCGGGACGGATGTTGCAATGACAGAAAGTACCAGAGCAACGGAAACGAGTATCAAAGAAGAAAGCATTGTGAATCCGACCGATAAAAAAATCCTTAAATTCCAAGGATCTCCGCCTTTAAGTTTAATTATTATCAAAAGCGTAAAGAGCATAAGAAAAATATTTAAAAAAACAGTAAGAGAAATTCCAATAAATTTACCCGTGATATATTCCCACCTTTTTATCGGCTTAACCATTATCAACGAAATTGTTTTTAACTCGGTTTCCTCAAACATCTGAACCGTTATTGATAATGCGATTGTCAGAAATGCAAATACCGCAATTGAAAAAAGACCAAAATCCGTTATCATCCGTATTTCAACTTCCTGCGCCAGTTCGCTTATTAAAAGCGAAAAACCTATACTGAAAACCGCAAAAATTATCAGAATATTTAATATTCTGTTCCTAAAACTCTGCTTAAAAATATAATCCGCAACCGCCATTATTCTTCTCATTTCAAACCGCCGGTAACTGTTTTAACAAAATATTTTTCCATTGAACCGTATTTTTTCATGATATCCTCAACCGTTTTTACGGAAATAATTTTTCCCGCGTGAAGAACGGCAACTCTGTTGCATGTTTTTTCAACTTCGCTTAATATATGCGTGTTAAAGAAAATTGTCTTTCCTCTGCGGTTAAGTTCAAGTATTATATCCCTGGTTTCTTTATACCCCAAAGGATCAAGACCGCTCATCGGCTCATCCAAAAAAAGTAAATCCGGATCATTAAGAATTGCCTGGGCAAGCCCCAATCTTCCCTGCATGCCTTTCGAAAAGCCCTTTATTCTTACATCAGCTCTTTTATTAAGGCCTGTCAAATCAAGAACTTCCTCAATGCGTTTTTTCTTTTCACTCTCAGGAATTCCAAAAATATCCGCAAAATAAGAAAGAACTTCCCTTGATTTAAGATATTTTGGAAAATAAGGCAGTTCGGAAAGATACCCTATCCTTGATTTTACATTTGTATCATAAGCAGGCATCCCCAGAACCAAAGCCTCTCCTGATGTGGGCTTTAATAAGCCCAAAAGTATTTTCATCAGCGTTGTCTTCCCCGCTCCATTTAAGCCGAGAAGTCCAAAAACTTCCCCTTTTTTTACGGACAAATCAACACCCGATACCGCCGTAATCCTGTCCTTTTTCCAGAAATCAAGCGGTTTATAAACTTTGGTCACATTCTTTACAGATATCACTTCCGTTTTTTTATCCATAATTTGATTATTAAAAAAAATTTAATATCATGTCAATATCATTTTTCTTCGGGAATACTGAAATAAAAAATGCTTCCTTTGCCTTCTTCGGATTCTATCCAAATCCTTCCCTTATGCCTTTCAACAATTTTTTTACATACAGCAAGCCCAAGACCTGTACCCTCATAATCATCAACGCTGTGAAGCCTTTGAAATATCTGAAAAATTTTTTCATGAAATTCAGGAGCAATGCCTATTCCATAATCTTTAACGCTGAAAACAGTTTCCTGTGAATTTTTATAAGAAGCAATTTCGATAATGGGCGGGGCGCCTTTTTTACAAAACTTTATTGCATTTTCAATAAGATTCTGCAGCAAAAGCACAATCTGCCCGTTATCTCCGTTAACCGTATGCAAATTCTTGAATTTTATTACAGCGCCTGTTTCCTGAATTTTAAAAGCAAGTCTTGTAATAACCTCTTCAACCGCTTTGTTCATATCAACCAGTGAAAATTTATCCCCTCTTGTTGCTATTCTCGAATACTGCAGAACCCCGTTTATAAGCTCCGTCATTCTGGATGCCGCCGATGTTACGAAATTCATAAATTCATCCGTTTCGGGGTTATTTAAACTTGAAATTCTTTTCTGAATAAGAGATATATAATTTGATATTGTTCTTAAAGGCTCTCTTAAGTCATGGGAAACAATATATGCGAACTGTTCAAGTTCCCTGTTTGATCTGTTTGCTTCTTCAAGAGCTTTCTTCATAAATTCTTCTCTGTCAACAGTATCCGTAATATCTCTGGCTATAACCAAAATCATTTTTTCCGATCCAAAATCAATCAAAGAAGTTTTGGCTTCAATTTCACGTTCTTTACCTTCCGAAACAATCATCTTTATTTTAGCCTGCGATAAATCCTTTCCGCCGGCATGGGCCGCAAGTATTTCATCAATAACAGGCCAATTTTCTTTTTTAATAATTGTTTTTATATTCCGCTCTCTTATCAAAGACGAATCAATGCCAGCAGTCCTGTATGCTATATCGCTTGCGCCTTTAATTTTTCCGTCAATCGACAATAAAAACACATAATCATTAAGCTTTTTTATAAGAAAATGTATCCCTTTTAACGCCAATGCATTTTTTTCTTCTGTTTCTTTTATCTTTTTAAAACTTGTTTTCACAAGAAAATACAACAACAAAGAAGTAATTAGTATAAAAAACCATCCTTTTAAAATGCTCACGGTTACAATTGTTTCTTTTTCTTTGAACAAAAATTCAACAGCCAGATCAGAAAACACAATCCACAAACCAGAAAAAAACGCATAAAACAAAACTATTTTTAACGGCTCGCTTATTTTTTTCATATAATTTTACCTTTTAAAGTGAAATAAAAAACAGAACCCCTGCCTTCTTCCGATTCAACCCATATTTTACCGCCGTGTCTTTCAACAATCTTTTTACAAAGAGCAAGCCCAATGCCGGTTCCGGGATATTTGTCCTTGCTGTGAAGTTGTTGGAATATAACAAATATTTTTTCGCTGTATTGATGCGGAATACCTATTCCGTTGTCTCTTACACTCACTTTTACCATTCCGTCAGCCGTTTTTTCAGACTTAATTTTAATTCTCGGGGTATCATTCCCTTTATATTTAATGGCATTATCTATAAGATTCTGAAACAGCTGAACCATTTGAACATAATCGGCGTTAATTTCAGGCAGTTCGCCTTCAACTTCCACCAATGCTCCGCTGTCTTTAATTTTATAATGAAGATAATGCACTGCTTCATCTACCGCCGATTTAATGTTAAAAGTGGCAAATTCTCCTCCCATTCTGTCAACTCTGGAGTAAGAAAGCAAATCATCAATTAATCTGTTCATTCTTTCCGCACCCGATACCGCGTAATTAATAAAATCTCTTGCGTTTGAATCCAGCTTATCCGAATATCTTTTTTCAAGAAGCTTAACATAACTTGATATCATTCTAAGAGGCTCTTTAAGGTCATGAGACGCAACATAAGCAAAAGCTTCCAATTCTTCGTTCGAAATCTTCAATTTATTAAGCATGTCTCCAAGTGTTCTTTCATATTTTTTTCTTTCCATGGCGTTAACTATGGCTTCTCCCACAATTTTAAGAAGCATAATTAATTCGTCTTCCCGCTTAATACCTCTTAATTCATCCCCAAAAAAACCCATTACACCGTAAATCTTTCCTTCTTTTATGAGGGGCAGATAAACGAAAGGCTTCATTTTATATTTTTCAAGAATTGTCCTTTCATTTAATGCGTTTTCCGGAAGCTCCGAAACTTCCGATATTATCAAAGGCTTTTTTTGTTTTAAAAGAACATTTTCAAAATAAGGCATATCTGATGTATCCAATGATGAAAAATTTAATTTCATCGAATCACGCTTGTCTTCATGCCATTCATGGCTTAAGAATAATTTAGAAAGCTCCTCATCATAAAGGAACACAGCTCCTCCCGCGCAATTTGTAAACATTGCAACATCCATTATTGCGCGTTCTATGCCTTCGTCTATCTTTTCAAAAGGTAAATTTATAAAATCTCTGGATATTTGTGCTATCAGATTTTCAAATTCCAGCCTGTATTTCATTGAATGTTCGGCGCGTTTCCTGTATTCTATGTCCCTTATTACCATTAAAATTCTGTCTTCACCGCTTATATTGATATATTTAAGTATTATTTCACACCACAAAACAGAACCGTTATTTTTTCTCATTTTATGGTCAAAAACCTTTTGCGACCCTTTTTCAAGAGACCGCATTAAAGAAAATATTGTCAAAGCCTCCCCATAAAAAACACTGTTAATGTCAAGGATCATTGCTTCTTCTCTTTTGTATCCAAACATTGAGCAAAATCTTTCATTTACATCCAAAATTAAAAAATTCTCAGTGTCAAACAGTATTATGGAATCTGATACTGAATTAAAGATTTCTCTGTAATTTTTCTCAGACTGAATAATTGCCTTCTCTTTTTCTTTCATTTCAGTAATATCCGTTATCATGGCAAAAACACCCGCAGATGTGCCGTCATCTCTGTAAACAGGAGTCATATTAATTATACAAAATATCTCTTCCCTGTTCTTTCTTAAAAGCACGCCTTCAAAACCTGTATCCTTTGTTTTTGTTTGCCTTAAAATCTCATTCTTTAGTTTTTCGTAAGTTTCAAAGCTTAAATATTTACTAATATTTTCTCCAAGTATTTCCTCTCTTTTAACATCAAGCATTCTGCATATGGCGGGATTAACATCAAGTGTGATTCCGGTATTATTAAAATACCAAAAACCCTCGCTTGTTGTGCCCAAAATATTTCTTAAATGCTTTTCATTTTCCAGGATATGCCGTTCTGCCAGGCGTCTTTTTCTTACATTTATAATTACAACTGTATAAGCCGCAAGAAATATCACAACAACCAAACCGCTTATTAAGATTATGCTCCACTGAACTTTTGTGATTGGAGCAATTATGGATTCGGGTTCATAAATCATTATGTCCCATCCGGATTTTCCAACCGGATTTATGTCAAAATAATTTTTTACTCCGTCTATAAGAACGGTGTTTTCCCCAAAAAACCAGCCAATTTCAGAAATTTGAATGCCGGCGAATTGCTGCTCTTCGTTGATTTGCTTCAAAACTTTTTCAGACAGTCTGTGAACCGCTTTATAAAGCCATCGCGGATCGGTTGAATCAAAAACAATTCCATTATTGGATATAAGCAAAGTATTTTTTTCGGATCTTCTCATTATATCCTGTATTTTATAAACCGGCGCCTTTATTACGGCAACGCCTTTTATATTACCCTTATCCGCCACAGGCGAGGAAAAATATACGCCCCTTTCACCGGTAGTTACCCCGACAGCACAATATACATAATCTTTTCCATTTAAAGCATTAAAAAAATAAGGCCTAAATTTATAATTATTTCCCTTTAAACTTTTATTTTTACCATACGAGGTTGAAACTTTTACATTGCCCGAAAGATCCATAACATATACTATATCAGCTTCCGATGCCTGCTTAATAACCTCCAAAGCTATCAGTGCTTCTCTTTCGGATACCGATGATTTTAAATACCCCAAGATGGTTTCATTTAAGGAAATCTTACGAATTACGTCTTTATAATAACTAAAATAATGTCTGTCTATATCTACGGCAACGGCAGATGCGTTATTAGACAAAACCTTTTTTTGATTGTCATTCTCAATTATATTAAAAAGCCATATAATATATACGAAAATTATTATTAAGAATATCAAGTTCGGCAAAAATACAAGTTTTCCCAGCCTGTCCCAAATTAATTTGGATATGCCTTTTATAGGGCGCATTTTAAGTGCCAATATGAATTGGCTCAACTATTTTCTTGATCAAAACAATTGTTGAAAGAGCCGTTAAATAGCTCGTTTTTGGATTATTGGGAGAAGGAAGATTTTCAGTTATCGCCCTGAACCTTCCAAAATCTCCTTCAACTATTATTTCATGAGTGTTTGCGCTTAAAAACGGATCAACTATAACCTTTACTTTTGTTTCATCAGGACCAACTCCGGCAATACTTAAAGTTGCCGCAACATTTACATTCGCCGGAAAATCTTTTACGGCCTCCCTTGCGCTTCCTTCAAAAATTATGGTTTCAGTTTTAATAGTTTCCAAATCTATGCCTTTCTTTATAAGATACTCGTTCCCTTTAAAAGCCTGCGGAGGTTTTCTGGTTATAAGAGTTACCTTTTTAAGTCCGTGATATTTTGCGGCATCAAGTCCGTCTATTCCAACAACGGCACCCGAAGGAACATAAACATTTATAAGCTGTTTTTTTGCCTCTTCAACAAGATCCATATTTTCAATTACGCCTCCAGCGCTTAAGAAAACAATATCCTTATTGTGCTTTATTGCAAGCTGAAATATCTGTTTTACGGAATCTTTTGATGCGCATTCAACAATCAAATCACATTCTTTTATAAGCTCCTCCGCTTCAAGAAATTCACATTTAATATTGGTCAAACCCGAAATCAATTCGTCAAACTTCTTTTTATCAATGTCATAACAAGCTCTTAAACTTACGTTAATATCGCCTTTATCTATTGCCTGGGCTATTTCTTTGCCTATATTTCCGCATCCTATAATACCAAGTTTTCTTTTTTCCCTTGGCCTCATTTTTTCACCTTTTTGCCCGTAATTCTGTTTTTGGCGTCAACTTTTACCATTTTTGCGTTGTGTTTTTTTGCTTCATCGGGTGTATAAAACCCATAAGAAATTATAATTACCGTATCGCCGGTTTCAACCATACGCGCCGCCGCGCCATTTACACATATTTCACCGCTTCCCCGTTTCCCTTCAATAACGTAGGTTTCAAACCTGTTTCCGTTATTAAGATCAAGTACATGCACTTTTTCATGCACCAATAATCCCGCGGCTTCAATCAAATCTCTGTCAATGGTTATGCTTCCTTCGTATTCAAGATGCTTGTCCGTAACGGTTGCTCTGTGTATTTTTGATTTTAAAAGTTCAATATACATTTTTTACCCCTTTGCTCCTGCGATTGTATTGTCTATCAGCCTTGTTTTTCCAAAGTATGCGGCAACCGCAACAAGAACCTCTCCGGATATAACAGATACAGGTTCAAGAGTTTCTTTGTTTACAACCTCAACATAATCCGGCTCCGCTTTTTCTTCTTTAAGCTTTCTTTTTATTTCCCTTATTACGGCCTGCGGATCTCTTTCCCCTATTTCAATCATTGATTCAGCCATCTGCAAAGCTTTATATATTACCGGAGCGGCAGCTCTTTCTTCCGCAGAAAGATACTTATTTCTGCTGCTCATCGCAAGCCCGTCCTTTTCTCTTATTATAGGACAAATTTTAACATCACAGTTTATATTTAAATCTTTAATCATTTTTGACAATATAACCGCCTGCTGATAATCCTTCTGGCCAAGATATAATCGGTGCGGATTAACTATATTAAGCAACTTCGCAACTATTGTGGTTACACCCTTAAAATGAGAAGGCCTGCTGGCCCCGCAAAGCACTTTAGTAAGATTACTTTCATTTAATACATAAGTGGAAAAACCTTCGGGATACATTTCATCTGTTTCAGGCATAAAGACACAGTCCACACACTTTATTTCCTTAATCATTTTTATATCCCTTTCGGGATCTCTTGGATACCTGTCAAAATCTTCATTAGGCGAAAATTGGGTCGGATTTACAAAGATACTTACAATTACCTTTGTGTCAATTTCCGCGGATTCTTTCATCAAAGAAAGATGTCCTTCATGCAAATATCCCATTGTCGGTACAAAACCTATGGAATGAGGGGTTTTTCTTCTTGAAAAACGAAGTTTTGCGCAATAATCACGCATTTCTTTGATTGATTTTATTATTTTCATTAAAAACTTTCCTTTTCCGAAGGAAACCTGCCCTTCTTTACGTCATCAATAAACTTTTTTATTGCATTACAAGAAATATCTCCTATCTTTGCATATCTTCTTACAAATTTTGGTTTAAAATCCGTAAACACTCCCAACATATCCTGTGTTACGAGAATTTGTCCGTCAGTATATTTTCCGGAACCAATGCCTATCACCGGAATTTTAACCGAATTTGTTATTTCTTTGGCTGTTTCTTTTTTTACTTTTTCCATAACAATCGAAAATACGCCCGCCTCTTCCAAAATTTTTGCTTCTTCCATAATTTTTATAAACGAAGCTTTGTCTGCACCCTGAACCGGATAGCCCCCGTACAGTTTTACCGATTGAGGCTGAAGCCCTATATGACCCATAACCGGTATTCCCATGCCGATTATTGCTTTAACCTGAGGAATTATATCAGCCCCGCCTTCAATTTTAACGGCGTCCGCACCTGATTCTTTAATTATCTTGCCAGCATTTTTTTTTGCATCTTTTATTGATACCTGATAAGACATAAAGGGCATATCGGCAATTACAGGGGTTGAAATTAATCCTCTTTTTACGGCTTTTACATGATAAATAATTTCCTCAACAGTTACAGGGATGGTTTCTTTTCTGCCTTGAAATACCATTCCAAGAGAATCGCCTACAAGAACCGCATCAACACCGCATTTTTCCAATAAAACCGCGGTAGAATATTCATAAGCGGTAAGCATTGTTATCTTTCTTATTCCTTTTAAGCTCTTAAGCCGGTTGACATTTGCCATCTCATACCGCCTTCGGAGTGAAAAAATTTATACCGCCCTTTACATTAAGCGCAAAATCTCTTATTACTTCATATGCCTTTCTGTCATTAACAATATCAACCTCGTCGGTATTAACCATTACCAAAGGTGTTGATTTGTTATAATGCTGAAAAAAATAATTATATGCCTGAATAAGATCGTATATATAATCTTTTGATATATTCTTTTCAAATTTTCTGCCGCGTTTTTTTATCCTCTCCATAAGCACATCAGGACTTGCCTGAAGATAAATGGTTAAATCAGGTTTTAAAAGTTTTCCTTCATCAACAACGGCTTTATATATTTTTTCATACAGTGAAAGCTCGTTTTCTTCAAGGGTTACATAAGCAAATATTCTGTCTTTATCGATAATATAATCGGAAACTATTTTTTGTTCAAACAAATCCATTTGTTTTAACGGTTCCTGTTGTTTTACTCTGCTGAGAAGAAAAAAAAGCTGTGTTTGCAATGCATAACTTTTCATATCTTTATAATATTTTTCAAGAAAAGGATTGTTGTCAACCTGTTCAAGCACAAGCCTTGATTTCAGGTCTTCGGAAAGCATTCTTGCAAAAGTTGTTTTTCCTACTCCAAGCACTCCTTCAACCGCTATATAATGAAAATTAGACATCAATTTTCCCTGTCCTTTCGCAGCGCAGGCCGCTTTTAAGGTTTCTATACATTTCATTTACCGTTAAACCCGTTTCAGGGTCGATAAAATCAGGAGCAATTTCAGCCAACGGCATAAGCACAAATTTTCTTTCCGTACGTGATACATGCGGAATTTTAAGTTCTTTTGATTCAAAAGTTATTTTACCATAAAAAATAATGTCAATATCAATAATTCTGGGGCCCCATCTTTGCCTTGATAAACTGCGGCCAAGCAATTTTTCAATTTTTTTTATAATATAAAGAAGCTTTTCAGGAGAAAACAGCGTAACAGCTTCAATGCATATATTTAAGAAATCAGCCTGCTTAACACCTCCCCAACTTTCGGTTTCATAAACCGAAGATACCCCTGTTATTTCAATTCCGAAATCTTTAAGCTTATTTAAAGCTTTTTGTATATTGGACAGCCTGTCACCCACATTGCTGCCTAACGACAGGTATATTTTTTCCATTTAAAATTTCAATTTTTTCAGCCTTTCAAGCACTGTTTCAATTACAGGTTCTTCAACAGTTAAAGCTATTCTGAAATAATTATCGGCGGATTTCCCAAAACCTATCCCCGGGGTAAGAACAATATCCGCTTCATTAAGAACTTTTTCAGCAAACTGCATTGAACTAAATCCGGCCGGAACTTTAACCCAGAGATAAAGCGTGCCTTTGCAATCAAGCACATCATAACCCAACTTTTTTAAACCTGCGGAGAACACTTCCGCTCTTCTTTTATAAAGCTTTCTTATTTCCTCGGCTTCCGCATCACATTCCAAAAGAGCTTTTGCAGAAGCTTCCTGAAGAGCCGAAACCGTGCCGGAATCCATATTTTCTTTAACAAGCGCCAATCCGTTAATAATTTTTTCCGAAGAAACGGCAAACCCGACTCTCCAACCAGTCATATTATAAGTTTTTGACATGCTGAAAAATTCAATGGCATGTTCTTTTGCACCCGTAATCTGCATTATTGACACCGGTTTTGCATTTTCATCAAAATATATTTCGCTGTACGGAGCATCCTGCGATATTATAAAATCGTATTTTTCGGCCTTTGCAAGAGCTCTTTCAAAAAAATCTATCCCTGCCATTGCCGATGTAGGATTATTGGGATAATTAAGATGCATTATCTTTGTCTTTCTGTAAATGTCTTCAGGAATCGCCTCAAGATCGGGAAGAAATCCGTTTTCCGCTTTAAGCGGCATATCATAAGTAATGCCCTGTGCCATCAGAGTGCCCGAAACATACCCCGGATAACCCGGATCAGGGACAAGCACAATATCGCCGGGATTCACAAAAGCCAGCGGAAGATGTGTAATTCCGTCTTTTGCGCCAATTAAAGCAATTACTTCCGTATCTTTTACTTCAACTCCAAATCTTTTCTTTATCCATGTACAAACAGCATCTTTAAATTGTTTTGAACCTCTTCCAAATGGATAGGGATGATTCTTTGGATTATCCGCGGCAGTTTTTATAAACTCAAGAATACGTTTTGGAGTGGGTCTGTCCGGATCTCCCACTCCAATATTAATAACAGGCCTTCCGGCTTCAATTGCAGCTTTTTTCTTTTTGTCTATTTCCGCAAAAATATAAGGCGGAAGCTTTTTTAACCTTTCGCTTATTTCCATTATTTCCTCCTATTCAACCGTATTTATAAGCCTTCCAAGGCCCTCAATTTCAACTTCAACGTGATCTCCTTTTTTCATCTGACCTATTCCTGCAGGAGTTCCCGTGGTTACAATGTCGCCTCGTTTCAAAGTCATCATTTTAGATATATAGCTTATTAAAAACCTTGTTCTAAAAATAAAATTTTTCGTGTTTCCGCTTTGTTTCAATTCGCCGTTAAGATAAAGCCTTATATTTACATTATCAGGGTCTATTTTTTTTGTGACATAAGGTCCTACAGGAGCAAAAGTGTCAAAACTTTTTGCTCTGGCCCACTGTCCGTCCTTATTTTGAATGTCCCTTGCCGTAACATCATTAAAACAGGTATAACCAAGAATATTGCCGTCAACTTCATCTTCGTCAATATCGTGAATTTCATTTTTTATTATAACCGCAAGTTCGGCCTCATAATCAACTCTTTTACTTTGCTCAGGTATTATAATTTTGTCATTGCATCCGATAACAGCGCTGGTGGCCTTTAAAAAAAGCAATGGTTCATCCGGAATAGGCAGCTTCATTTCTGCGGCATGATCTTTATAATTTAATCCAACAGCAACTATCTTGGAAGGCTCGCACGGAGGCAATATTTTCACCTTATTGCTGTCAACACTTCTGTCGGTCACGCTCCACTGCGTAAACCTGTCTCCTTCTATTTCAAGAAAATTAAATTGGGTGTTAACAAGCCCCCATTTAATTTCTCCCGCTTCATTAAGATATCTTACAAATCGCGCCATTAAAGTCCCAATACATCCGCCATGGAATAAAGGCCCGGTTTTTTTACGTTCGCCACAAATCTTGCAGCTTTAATTGCCCCTGTTGCAAAAGTCTCACGTGAAAATGAAACATGTTTTAACTCTATTTTATCTTCATCCGAGGCAAAATAAACCGTATGCTCGCCAACAACTCCTCCTCCCCTTACGGCAAAAACTCCAAGCTGATCTCGGGGTCTTTCATTGTCGCGTCCTTCCCGGCAGTATATAACATTCTTCTCATAATCAATACCTTTGGCGTTCATTATTATCTCCGCGCATGTTACGGCAGTGCCTGAAGGAGCGTCTTTTTTATGCCTGTGATGAGATTCAACTATATCGATATCATAATCATCTTTCATTATTTTTGTCATTTCATTAAGGATTTTCCACATAACATTTACCCCAACACTGTAATTTGTCGCATAAACAACGGGTATTTTTTTGGAAGCCTCTTTAATGATTTCCATTTCATTTTTATTTAATCCTGTTGTCGCAATCACAGCAGCCTTTCCGGCTTCCGAAAGCACGGGCATAGCCGCAGCAGTTGCGTACGGTACCGTAAAATCAATATAAACATCAAAATTATTCAGCACTTTATCCAAATTATCGGTAACTTCAACACCGTTTATAATACTGCCAACCGCTTGATGTCCTTTTTTCTCAATTAACGCTCCAAGACATAAATCCTTCGAAGCAATAACTTTTTGAATAACAAAATTGCCCATTCTTCCGGCAGCGCCCGGCACTCCTATTCTTATCATTTTAATCTCCCTGTAACTTTAATCCGTAATCAATTATTGCCTTTTTTATTCTTGCTTTATTTTCATCGGAAGGTTCTGTCATGGGAAGCCTTATTTCCGGACTTATCATCCCAAGCATCGCCATTGCAGCCTTAACCGGTATAGGATTTGTTTCTATAAACATTGCTTTTATCAAAGGAAACATTTTTCGGTTGATTTCCCTCGCAGCTTTAATATCTCCTTTATTAAACAAATCTATCATTAATTTAACGTCCGAAGGAATGATATTTGCAACAACAGAAATTACTCCGTGTCCCCCAACCGCAAGCAAAGGAAGAGTCAATGCGTCATCTCCGGACAGCACTGAAAAATCCGGACCACACGCAGATATAACCTCTGTCATCTGGGACAAATCTCCGGATGCTTCTTTAACCCCCTTTATATTGGGAATTTTGGCAAGCTCGGCAAGCGTTGAAGTTGCAACATTTACTCCCGTTCTCCCCATAATGTTATATACAATTATTGGCGTTTTAACAGACTCCGCAACAGCTTTAAAATGCTCATATAATCCTTTTTGTGTAGGTTTATTATAATAAGGATTTACAACCAAACAGGCATCAACGCCGGCTTTTTCAGCGGCCCGAGTATATTCTATGGCTTCGGCTGTTGAATTGCTTCCCGTGCCGGCCATTACTTTCATGCGCTTATTTACAAGTTTTACCGTAAGTTCAATAAATCTTTCATGCTCTTCCGGTGTTAACGTAGGAGATTCCCCGGTTGTGCCGCAAGGCACAATGCCGTCAGTTCCCGCAGCCACATGCATTTCAATCAATTTTTTATAAGCTTCTTCATCTATACTCCCGTTTTTAAACGGTGTAACAATCGCAACATACGAACCGGTAAACATTTATAATAACCTCCTGTTATAAAACTCGGCCCAATTTATAAATCTATAATATGCCGTTATATTTTTATTTAAATATTTCATCGCTGATTTTCCCTTCGGCCACCATACGGGCCGGACCTTCAAGAAAAACATCTGTGTATTTGCCGTCTTTATATTTAAAGTATATTTTTAAAGTTCCTCCTGGCGCGTCAAAAATAACAGGACTTTGAGCTTTCCCATAAGCGTGCAAAATTATGCCCGCGGCGGTTGCGCCCGTACCGCACGCAAGAGTTTCTCCCTCAACCCCTCTCTCATAACTTCTTATTGCATATCTGTCTTTTGCTTTTCTCTCAATAAACATTGCATTTGTTCCGTTAGGCTGAAATATTTTATGATTTCTGATAAGCCTTCCTTCTTTTAATACATCATATTTTTCTATGTCGTCAACTTCCAAGACAAAATGAGGCACCCCGGTATTTACATATCCCCCTTTTAAAAGCTTGCCGCCAATTTTAAACTTTACATTAAGCTGCAGCATTTTGGGGTCTGTCATTTGAAGTTTCACATAATCTTTTTTGACTTCCGCATAATGAGGACCGTCCTTGGCAATAAAATTCACATAATTATTTGCGTACCCTTTTTCAAAAGCATATCTTGCAATACAGCGGGCGGCATTTCCGCACATATCAGCTTCAGACCCGTCATTATTAAAAAAACGCATATAGAAATCAGCGCCTTTTTGTTTTTCAAGAAGTATTAATCCGTCGGCATCAAGGCCAAACTTTCTTCTGCATATTTTTATAATCTGGTCTTTTGAAATCCTGATTTTGCCGTTAAAATTATCAATAATTACAAAATCATTCCCTGCGCCTGTCATTTTTGTAAATTTAAACATATATCCGCCTAAAATTTTGCAATTTTCTCTTTTGACACAAGATCATCAAAAGTCTCTCTTTCTCTTATTAAAACCGCCTTATTGCCTTTCACCATGACTTCAGCCGCTCTTCTGCGGCTGTTATAGTTGCTTGCCATTGACATTCCATAAGCGCCGGCGCTTCTTATTGCAAGCAGTTCATCTTCTTTTATTTCGGGCATATGTCTGTCTTTTGCAAAAAAATCTCCGCTTTCGCATATAGGCCCTACAATATCATAACTTTTTATTTGACCTTTTTTTATTGTAACAGGCAGTATCTTGTGATAAGCCTGATATAAACTTGGTCTTATTAAATCATTCATTCCCGCATCCGTTATAAGAAAATTCTTAATTCCGCCTTTTTTATTATAAATTACACGTGTAACCAAAATTCCTGCATTACCTATTATAAATCTTCCGGGTTCCAATATTAATTTAACTCCAAGCCCTTTTATTATCGGTTTTATTGCCGAAGCAAACATATCAGCCGTTGCCGGTTTCTCCTCGTTATAAATTATCCCAAGCCCTCCCCCTATATCAAGATATTCAACTTTTACGCCATATGCCCGCATTTCTTCAATTAACACTTTCATTTTGCCCACAGCTTTAACATAAGGCTCTATTACGGTTATCTGCGAACCAATATGCATATCAAGAGCTTTTATTTTTATATGCTTATAACGTTTGGCTTCATTAAAAAGCTTTCTTGCAACAAGTATGTCTATTCCAAACTTATTTTCCTTCTTACCCGTTGTTATATAATGATGAGTTGAAGCCTCAACATCAGGATTGATTCTTAAACCCACAGAAGCTGTTTTTTTCATGGATTTTGCAACTTTATTTATCTGTTTAAGTTCATTCAAACTCTCAACATTAAAAAGCAAAATTCCGCTTTTTATGGCATATTTTATTTCATCAACCGTTTTTCCCACCCCGGCATAAACAATTTTTTGCGGATCCGCGCCAACCTTAAGAACCCGAAAGAGCTCTCCGCCGGACACTATATCAAAGCCTGCCCCTTCTTTCCTTAACTCATTAAGAATGCTAAGGTTGGAATTTGCCTTCACAGAATAACAAATAAGAGTATCAATTTCATCAAAAGCATTCTTTATTTTTCTGAAATGTTCAATCGCAGTTCTGTGACTGTAAATGTACAACGGGGTACCATATCTTTCCGCAATCGCTTCAACGCTTAAATTTTCAACAAACAACCTGTTGTTTTTGTATGAAAAATAATCCATATTTTACTCCTGATAGGTATAAAGTTTTAACATAATAACATAATGAATTTTGGCTTTCAACACTATAAAAATCTTTTTCAAAAGGTTTTGAATTTTATTTTAAATTTTTTATTTACCCCGCCCAAATGCAAGGCAATAATTATTTCACCCGTAAGAAATTTTTCCCGTTTCAATCAAAATTAATTCATATTATTTACTGATTTCAAATTCATTCTTTACCTGTCAAATAAACTCTTTTCCCGCTCATGCCGCTTTCATATATGGCGTCAACAAGCCGCATCGTGGCATATCCTTCATCCTCATCTATTTCGGATTTCGTGCCGTTAATAACGGAATCATAAAATTTTCTTATCGCAATCGAATGACAATATCCCCAATAATCCCTGAATCCCTCTCCATAATCTATATATTCATTTGATTTTGGGGCGGCTCTTTTTACATTAAATATTTTTTTCTGATTAAACCATATTTCGGCGGAATCCTTAATAATATTTATAATTCCTTTCTCACAGTGCAGCTGCATCCGGACATCATCATCATAACTGTAATGAGAAATTGTATAGAAATTAATATATGCGCCTTTTTTAAACATTATTATTCCCGCGGCTTCATCTTCAACTTCAACTTTTTCATGCATTCTGTTTGCTATGCAGCAGTCAACATACTCAATCTCATCCCCGATAAGATAACGCAGTATGTCCAGCGAATGAATTGCTTGATCTATTACCACTCCTCCGCCTTCTTTATCCCAGGTTCCTTTCCAATCACTTTTAAGATAATAAGAATCCGGTTTATGCCAACACAAAACAAGACGTGCCGATATTATTGATCCAAGACTTCCTGATTCAAGTTCTTTTTTACACATAACGGTTCCGGGATTATAACGATTCTGAAAAGATATTCCAAATTTCACGCCTGATTTTTTAACGGCAGCAATTATTTCCTTGGCTTCCTTACAGTTAAGCGCCATTGGCTTCTCCTGAAAAATATTGCAGCCTTGTTCTGCCGCAAATATGGACATCTCTTTATGCAGATAATGCGGCGTACATATATGAACAACATCCGGCTTTTCTTTAATTATCATTTCTTTATAATCAATATAAGCCGCGCATTTATATTTATTGCCCATGGCCAATGCCCTTTCTTTCTTATTATCGCATACTCCTGTCAACTGTGCTTTACCGATGCAGGTTTGCCTGATTGATTCAGCGTGCATCGGGAAAATATTTCCGCAGCCAATAATAACCGATTTCAGCATATCCGCAATTCTCCTTATCAAATTTTACGAAAACGCTTTCATTTTAACATAAAAAATATATTTCTAAATATTCAATTTAAACTTTGCCCTTCATCGCTTCCGCCGCCTTCATCACCAGTATAATTTAAAGCAGCGGCAATACGTGTAAAAGCCTTTTCATAAACATCCTTCTTCGACTCGTCAATATAAATATAAACTCTTGCAATTATATCATCGCTGACATTATATTTTTTCATTGGAAGTATATATACTCCGGCGTCCATTGGTTCCGGCTCTTCGTTTAAATGAAGGAATTCAACTATCATATTGCTTTCCAAAGAAATCCCCATTTCTTCAATAACAAAGCCTACAGAAAGAGCGAGATTTAAACCTGAATATTTTTTATAATAATCATAAACCAAATCTATGTTATATACAATCATCTCAAATACATACCGTAATTCACCCGGAGTATATCTGTGATACATATCTTCATCAATGAGCTCAAGAGAACTGTCAACTTCATCCATAAAATTTTCCATATGCTCCATATCATCAGCAGGCGAATTTATACGCCGTTCATTTTGCTCATAATTATCCTCTTCAAATTCATCATCAATCTGAAGAAATTTCCTTAATTCCGCAAGTTCGGGCTCCTTTGAATGTATAAGAGCATCCCGAACATCTTCCAGTCCCATGCAGTCTATTGCGTCCCTTTTAACACCCTGCGAACTTAAAAACTGATAAATAAAATCAGGTATCAAAGTGGCAAAAGGCAGTGTAATTTTTATCTTATTTTCCATTATTTTCCGCTTCCATTTTTAAAAAAGAATATATATAGTCATTAATATCACCGTCAAGAACATTATCAACATCCCCTCTCTCGTATCCGGTTCTTAAATCTTTTATCATCTTATACGGATGAAGAACATAAGACCGTATCTGACTTCCCCATCCGATAGTTTTCCTTTCGCCGTGAAGCTTTTCCATTTCTTCCTTTTTCTTTTCTTCTTCATAAGCGAAAAGTTTTGCCTTAAGCATTTTCATGGCCGTTTCCCTGTTTTTAATCTGAGAACGGTCTATCTGACAGCTTACCACAATATTGGTGGGAATATGAGTAATACGTATAGCGGATTCCGTTCTGTTAACATGCTGCCCTCCGGCGCCGGATGCTCTGTATGTATCAATACGCAAATCTTCTTCCCTTATATTAACCTGAACCTCATCGTCTATTTCCGGAATTGCCTCCAAAGAAGCAAATGACGTATGTCTGCGCTTATTACTGTCAAAAGGCGAAATTCTGACAAGCCTGTGTATACCTCGTTCCGCTCTGAAATTTCCGAACGCGTAATCGCCGGTCACCTCAAAAGTAATGTACTTGAGGCCGGCTTCATCGCCAGGCATAATATCCGCCACATTATACGTATAACCGTTTTTTTCACACCACATAGAATACATACGAAAAAGCATTTGAACCCAATCGCAGGCTTCAGTGCCGCCTGCTCCACTGTGTATAGTGACAATTGCATTATTCCTGTCGTACTTTCCGCTGAACAAAAGAGTCATTTCCAATTTATCAACATTCTTTACAAAATAAGGAAATTTTGTTATTAACTCATCCTTAATGGATTGATCATCATCGATTTCAAGAAGCTCAAGCATCGCTTTAAAATCTTCATAATCAGCCTTTATCGAGCTTATTTTTTTAATGTCATTTTCAATATTTTTAATTTCACTTTGAACTTTAGCCGCTTCGATATTATTTTTCCAAAAATCCGGCTGCTGGGCCTTTATTTCAAGCTCTTCCTTCCTTTTTCTTCTGTTTTCAATGTCAAAGATACACTTCTATCTTCGATATTCTCTGCTTTATATCAGGCATTAATTCTTTTATTTCCCGAATTTCCACTGTTAATCCTCCTGTTTTTTATAATCTATCGCAGTAATATAATATATTTTAATCTTATTTGCAAGAAACAAATTATTTGCCTTATTTTTTATGATTTTATTGCCCTTAACGACAGTTCCTTAATGTAATACTTTAAAAATTGACAATATCCCTTATATTAAGTATAATTTAATTCAATATTTTAAGGAGGATATTTACTTAATGATACTTAGTTATAATTGGTTAAAAGAATTTGTCAAAATATCTTTGTCTCCGCCGGAGCTGGCAGAAAAACTTAATCTTAGCGGATTGCCCGTTGAAGAAATAAAGGTAAAAGGCGATAAAATTTTAGGCGTTATAGTCGGTAAAATCTTAAAAATTGAAAAACACCCGAACGCAGATAAACTTTCATATTGCGATGTTACAGACGGCTCAAAAATATATAAAATCGTCTGCGGGGCACAAAATATAAAAGAAGGCATGACGGTACCTTTGGCAACAATAGGCGCCGTACTTCCGGGAGATTTCAAGATAAAAAAAAGTAAAATTCGCGGTATTGAATCCGAAGGAATGATGTGTTCTGCCAAAGAATTGGGTATCGCAGATGATCACTCAGGAATACTTTCTCTTGACCCCGATAAATACCGCCTTGGCGATATTTTTTCTCCGGATAGTCAAGATGTCTTATTTTCAGTTGAAATTACGCCAAACAGGCCTGATTTACTTTGCGTTATGGGAGCCGCAAGGTTTATCGCATCAATAACCGGCGAGAAAATCAAAGAACCCGATTATTCAATTTCGAACCAAAAAATTGACAATTCATTGGACATAAATAAAATGCTGAAAGTCGAACTTAAAGAATCTTCACTTTGCCCCAGATACTGCGCAAGAATTATCCAAGGGGTGAAGGTGGCGGATTCCCCCGAATGGCTTAAAGAAAAACTTATTAATATGGGAGTAAGACCCATTAATAATGTTGTTGATATAACCAACTATATTCTTTTCGAACTCAATCAGCCGCTTCATGCTTTTGATTATAAAAAGATTAAAGGTTCAAAAATAATAATCAGAAAAGCTTCTGACGGCGAAAAGATAACCGCTTTGGACGGAAAAGAATATTCCTTAAAGTCATCGGATTTGGTTATATCGGATAGTTCTTCTCCCATTGCAATAGCAGGCGTTATGGGCGGAGAACATTTTTCAGTTTCACAAGATACAACAGACATAGTTCTTGAATCTGCTTATTTTAATCCCGGTACAATAAGAAAAACTTCCCGTTCTCTTGGAATTTCTTCAGATTCATCATACCGCTTCGAAAGAGGAATCGATATACATAATACGGTCAATGCAATGAACAGAGCCGCCGCCATGATTGCCGAAATATGCGGCGGTAATATTTCATTTAATATAATTGATGAATATCCCAATCCGTCTTCTTTTATTTCAATAAAACTCCGTCCCGAAAGAATTAATCAAATACTTGGAACAAACTTTACAAAAGCAGAATTATACAAAATCCTTGACTCATCATCATTTTCATACTCCGAAGCAAACGGGATTTTTGAAATCACCGTTCCTGGATACAGAAACGATATTTTACAGGAAATAGACCTGATTGAAGAAATTGCTCAAATCGCAGGTTACGACAAAATACCAAGCACTCTTCCCTGCTGCGAAATAACAATGGGCGCCGAACCCACTGCAGATACATTTATCAGGAAAATTAGCGATATTTTTATTTCATACGGTTTCTCTCAGGCATACAATTACAGTTTTCTGAATACCAAACTGCTTAAATCAATCGGTGCTTCTTCATATATTCCGGAAAAACCCGCCATACTTAGAAACCCTTTTAACGAAGAAGAAACTATAATGAAAACAACTCTTATACCGGACTTGATAAAAAATTTAATACATAATATTAACAACGAAGAATACAATGTACATCTTTTTGAATCGGCCAATATTTTTTCGATGCCTGAAAAAGGAAAATTTTTGCAGTCTCCCGTAATAGGATGCATAACACACGGAGCAATTCTTCCCCAAACTTTTAATAAAAAAGAACTTAAAACAGATTTGTTTTTCACGAAAAGTCTTATAAATAATATTTTAAAAACTTCCGATCCAAGAGCAAAAATAGAGTATATCCCGGCCAATATATACCCTGTTTTTCTGGAATATGGTTTTGAAGTAATAATAAACGGCAAGAAAACAGGATACGGAGGTCAATTAAAAGAAGAAATACTTTATCTTAACAAAATAAAAGATAAAGCTTATGTTTTTGAGCTTGATATAAACACACTTCTTTCAATTTCTTCAAATGTCAAATTAAAATATACTAAAATTTCACCCTATCCGTCGGTTAAAAGAGATCTTTCCATTTTAATTGATTCTTCAATACCTGCGATTTCCGTTGAAAACAAAATAAAAGAAGCAAGTCAGGATCTTATATACAGTATAACGCTTTTTGATATGTATAAAGGTCCGCAAGTTCCGTCAGGCAAAAAAAGTCTTTCTTATAATCTTTTGTTCAGATCATCCGAACGTACCCTTTCAGAATCAGAAGTAAATAAAACAATGGATAAAATAATAACAACCCTTGGCAAAGAATTAAATGCCGAACTTCGGAGCTAAAAAATGCCTCTGATCGCCCTTGAAATTCTGGAAAAGAAAATAAAAGAATTAATATTAATAATAAATAAATTAAAAGAGGAAAATTTACTGCTTAAAAACGAACTTAACTCATTAAGGTCTTTAAATTCACAAAATTCGATGCCAAAAGAAACACAAGAAGAAATTATTCTTCTAAAAGAGCAGCTGTCAAGATATAAAACCGAAAGATCTGTTATTTTCTCGAAACTCTCAAATGCTCTTAAAAATCTTGATTTAATTACCGGCGGCGATGAAAATGGATAAATCCATAATTACCGTAAATATTTTCGGCAACGAATATACAATAAAAGGTGTTGCGCGTCCCGATTATATCGTAACTCTTGCAAATTACCTTAATAACAAAATGACCGAAATCCAGGAAGCCACAGGTTTAAAAGATACAAAAAAAATAGCAATACTTGCCGCAATAAACATAACCGATGAATTATTCGAAGCAAAAAAAGAAATTAAAGAATCAACGGTGCCAAAAGAACAAATGAATGCAATAAGAAATAAAATAGAATCTTTAATTTCTCTTGTTGACAAGGAACTACCTTTGGAATCAGATGGTGTCACAAACATGCCTGAAGAAGAAATTATTGCCAAAGACGATTCTTCGGAAGAAGACCCTACAAATAACGATGACTAATCAGTTCTCTTTAAAACCAACAAACCAGGCGTCATATTCGCCCCTGCCGTAGCTCGCACTCCAACCGCCTGCAATATAACCGTTTTTACCGACACGTAACAAATTACCCAGATATTCGTCTTTTCTTCCTCCAAAATATTTTGCCCAAAGACTGTTTCCCAAAGCATCTGTTCTTACAATATATATGTCTGATGAACCGTTACCATAAGATTCTGTTATACCCGCGGCTATTACTCCGCCGTCATCAGTTAATATAACCCGGTCAAATCTGTCAGGATTAATCCAACCAAACTTCTTATCCCATTTAAAACTGCCGTCCATTCCCGTATTGACAAGCCATGCATCAACTGTATTTTCTCTGCTTCCCGTATCAAATTCTCCGGATATCATATATCCGTCTTTTGATTTTGTAATACAATTAAAAGAATTGAATCCTTTATCACCAAAACGCTTTTCCCAAATAAATTTTCCTCCGCCGTCCAAAAACGCCAGTATTCCTTTTGTTCCTCCCTTATTTTCAAGAACTCTTCCAACAGCAGCGTAACCTGCTTCGGTTTCAATTATGGAATTAAAGATTAAATTCTTTAAAGCTGTCCCATATGTGGTACTCCACTGCATTTTACCCGCACCGTCAACTTTAACTATATATCCTTCGATTTTTCCCGGAACAGATGAATATGAATCTGAACTTCCGCATAAAACAATTCCTCCGTCCCGGCATACAGCCATTCCTCGTATATCTTCAGTGCCATTCCCCCCAAAATTTCTAACCGCAACAACTTTTCCCGTATCAGAAAAAAATACAAGCATTGCATCCTGACCGTTTTGATTTAAATAGTTAATATATCCTGCTGCGGCAAGGAGTCCGGAACCCATAACCGCCGCTGAATAGAATCTGTCGTCTCCGGATTCACCAAAAGTGTTTTCCCATATAATTTTACCGTCATATCCTATCATACCGGCCCATGCATTGATATCGCCGGTTCCGCTGGAATTGGTAATACCCGAAAAAAATAAACCTTTTGCCGTAACAGTAACATCCCTTACGCTGTCATACATTGAACCGCCGTAATTTCTTGGTTCGAAGAAGACGGAAGCATCAGGAGTTTTTTTTCCGCATCCGATAATGTAAAAAGTCATTATAATAATTATTAAAAATATTACTTTTTTCATTTTATTCCATCTTTCAGATTATTTTTGACGTTTTATTGTTGGATTTATAAACAAAAACAAGAACTTCTGCAATCAGTTTATACATTTCCGGCGGTATCTCCTGACCCAAATCAAGTTTTGACAATATTTCAATAAGATCAGGATCTTCATGCATTGGTATACCATTTTTACGCGCCATTTCAAGTATTTTTTCAGCTATAGCACCTTTCCCTTTTGCAACTACCCTTGGCGCCCTGTCTGTCTCTTTATTATACTGTACGGCAACGGCTGATTTTTTTTGTCGGGACATGCTATGCCTGTATGTTTATCTTACCAAGATTTATATAACCCGCTTCCTGTGACCCGTCTTCATCATTTGCATTTTCCACAATTACATTTATCGACTTCATGCTGAAATTAATATCGTTTATCCCGTTTATAAATTCATCTTTACCTCTCATTATTGCCTGTTTTGCCTGTTCATTCTCTGTTTTAATTACACAATCAACATCATTTTTAAAAACCGTAAGCGATACTTTTACCGTACCAAGATTTGAAGTATTAAGCACAAAAAGCATATTTACAGGCTCGCTCTTATTAAGTTGTTCCTTAACAGAGCCTTTTTTATACCATACCTGAAGTTCGCCGTTAAACATTTTATTTTCAAATAATATCGGAAGCTGCGAATAAATTATATTAAAAGCCGATGGTTTTTGGTTCATCAATTGAGCTGCGCTCAAACTTGTCAATGCTTCCTGAACCGCCTCTCTTGCCGACCTCAATGTTTTTATTGAATGTTGATCTTGCGTCTGCCCTAAAGCTTCATTTAATTCGTGTTCCGCCCTAAAAAGTGCTGATTTAAGATTTTCCCTTAAAGAAAATTCCGAATTAACCGTGCTTTGATTTTTTCCGTAATCAGCAAAAGACTTGTCATTATGGTTTGTTGTCTGTAATTCAGGGAAAATATCCTTCAATTCAGGCAGAGCCATTTTTAAGAGTTTATTTTCAATATTAAGTCCGGCATTCTCATTAAACATTTTAATAGCATTTTCTGTTTTTAAACTGTCGATTTTACCTCCATTCATGTCGATGGATGCCGATAATAGAACATTTTTCAGGTCGCGAAAAACCTGTATCAGCGTCTCCTGATTTTTTATTCCACTATTGCCTGTATTCAGCGAAACAACCTGTTCAAAAATATTATTTATATTATTTAACGCTTTATTTAACCTGTTACCTTCTCCAAAATATGATTTCATTACATCAATTATTCTCGCTTTGTCAGAAGGCATATTTCTGGAAATAAGAAAAGTAATGGCATCAATAGCTGACTCCGAATCAAACGAAATAACTTGCCCCGTATTTTGATTTGTACTCAATTTCTCATTTATGCCGTTATTCTGTAACGAATTTGGTGATGAGATTTCGGATGCCAATTCTGTTATTCTTGCGATTTGCTCGGCGGAAGGCGCTTTTATTCCGGAAGAAATAAGGTTAATCTCGTTACGCTGAACAAATTTTGACAAATATTCAGAAAATAATTTTATATCGGATGATATTTCCGGGTTTTCCGAAGCTTTTGCCGCCAAAGCCGTAAATTCAAGTATATTTTGCGCGGCACGCCGTACGGCATCACCGGTAGGTTTGCTTTCCCCCGCAAATGACATCAGTTCTTTTATAACATTATCTGAAACCTGTATTTCTTTTAACGCATTGTTCAAATTTATCCGATTATTGCCGTTTAGATGTATAGAGTTATTGTTAATCATTCCGTCGAAAAGCTTTAAAACCGCACTTTTATCCGCTCCCGGCCAAACAGAAGCAATCACATCAACGGCATTTCTGAATTTTACCGTCAATGTTCCAAAAGAATAATTTAGTTCGGCTTCCCCTGACATAAATGAGGCTTTAAAAGATTTTCCCGCACCCGATGCCGCTGTCATGATCTTGGCTGCATCATTAAGTGTTAACGCCCGTCCGGAAAGTGATGCAGATAAAGTTCTTATTACCTCAGGAGAAACGTTTTTAGCAGACAGAACAGCTGCCGCGCCGTTTAATTCAAGCGCCAAATCAGAGTTGTTCTTAATTATGGCTGCCAATTTATTAAATTCCGCCATTAAATCAGATACAGCCTGCTGTTTTATGGCAATTTTTGTTTCCGATTTTATCGAATTATCGGATAAATTTTGTGCGGCTTTGTAAATTCCCGAAAACATCTTAATAAATAATGCCGCAGCGTCTTTTAAGGCAGATTGGCCTGACTGTGCACTAAATATATTTGTCGATGCAATCTCCGGGGTTATTCCTTTTTGCTGCATATATGAAATAAGCGAAGTATTAACTTTCGTTATATTATCTTTGGTTACCGGCACTCCCATCTCCGCAAGCCTTCTTCCTATGTAAATATTTTGTTCATTAACAGGCAGCTTCATTTCATTTATTAAATTGGCTATAAAGTCCGCTTCTGCCTGGACCGTCATGTTTGTTTGAAGCTGACCCGCAATTCCAAGCCCGGAATTATTTGGCATAAGTTTCATTGTAAGCGTATCACCGGTACCCGTAACCATTACATTTATAATGTCACCCTTTTTTAACGAAGCTCCATCCGGAAGCTGAGATATAACATTATATCCCTTAAAATTGATAACTGCCTTGTTTTCCGCGGGAATGACATCAATTACCCTGCCTTTAAGAGTATCCCCGGCAGATAACGAGTCAAACAGACCTTTTAAATTTTTGTCCTTTGAAACCAAGAAGCTGAAAAGATTAGCTTGTATTCCCTGTGTTGCCATTTTTTACCGCCTTAAATTATAAATTATTACATATAATATATCGGAAAAAATTTAATATTCTTTATTACTTTTTTAAATTATTTATAAGTTCAATTTCCGCTCGGCTAATGCCCGTAATGACTGATATTTCCTCCGAGCTTATGCCGTTTTTCAGCAATTGCTGTACCCATTCAGTTTTATTTGAGTATCCCGCTTCATTTACAGGATGATGGCTGCTTTCAGGTATTATAAATTTTGTTTCGGAGGATTTTGGCTTTTCAGTCAAAGAATCAGAAGTTCTGGAATATTTATCATTTTCCGTGATATTTTTAACTATTTCATTTTTATACTGAGTCTCACGAATTATTTTTGTTCTGTCTATCAAATACTTCAATTCTTTCACTGCCTTATATGCATCAACAAGAACAATTTCAAGTTTTTCTTTGGCCTTTGCCGCTTTTTCCGTACTGATATCACCGCTTTTTTTCAATTCTTCAATTAAATCTTTTAAATTTTGCTGAAATTCCAAGAAATTTATTTCTTGCATTTCATTAATTTGTTTTTTTTCGGAATCATTTTTACCGGACGCAATCAATGCAATTACAGCAATAATCAAAGCTATATTTAAAATTATAAGCATTATAAACATTAACTGCATAATTTCACGCCTTTATATCAATAATATGATTTTCAGAATAATTAGTATTTGGGTCATAAGCAGTTTCTGAATTCTTGACTTTGATATTTTTCTTTATTATTTTATTTTTTTCCATATCTTTATTTTTGGGAGTTCTTTCATCGATCGCAGCGGCTTCGCTTTCTTGAACAGTTTCAGTTACAAGATGCTCTTTATGTTCAATATTTTTCTTCATATGAAGCATTTGTTGTGCCGCTGCCGCTTGCAGCTGTGCCTGCTGAGATGTCTGTATTTTGTCAACAGCATTCAAGGCATTTATACTTACCTGAATGTCATGCAGACGCATAAACTATGCCCTAAAGCTAACCGGAATAAGGAAGAACTTGCACTTCACCATTTTTCTCTACAAAAGTACAATACTTAAGTTCATCATTTACGGTACGCTGTGCTTTATTAATAATAATTTTTACCCCGGTATAAACAATTCCAAGGCAATTTACCTTTCCTCTTTTTGTTGTTTGCATTTCTTTTGCTTTTGCATCAAGTTTAGCCTTAATTTCTTCCCATTTTTTTTGATCTGTCATAAGCTTAAATTGTGTTCTTGTCAGCTTAGCCATCATATCACGCTTATCAGGCGGTAATTGTCCTCCGGATTTTTGTTGAAGATCCTTAAGAAACAATATGCCTTTTTTCGTCTTATCTAGCTGCTCATGAATAGCGTTTAATTCTGCCGTTGCTTTTGCCATTTCTTCACGCATTTTGGGAGTTTCACCAATTGAAATTTCGGTCGGGGTAGCCATCTTGGCTCCAATTTCTTTTGCAGTTACTTCATGACCTGCGGCAATAGTTCCGCCTACAAGTAATCCTTTGGCACCCATTACGGCTATTTTTTCCCCTGCCACAAGCGTGGAATGCATGGCAGCTTCATTAACAATTATACTTTTTTCAGTTTCAACATAAGCATTTCTTATATATTTTGTGGTTACATCATCCTGTGCTATTACCTTTGCTTTTTTCCCTACTATCCCGCCTTTTACTGTTACTTTTCCGCCAGCATATATTTCAGTTCCATCTGCCACATCGTCAATAATAACATCTGTCCCTGCTTTTATTACAAATTCTCCCACAGAACCATGTATTATAACGGTTCCTACAAAATCAATATTGCCGATTGCCATGGTAAGATCGCCTTGTATTTCATAAATCTCAAGAACTTCCAACTTATTATTTTTATAAACAACCTGCCCGTCATTTGCCGCAACAAAAAGGTCAGGATTGCCCATTGCGGGTTCAACTCCTTTTCCAAAAACAAACTTTACATCCTGTCCCATTGCGGCCTTGATTTCTTTTCCTGTCACAGTCATGCCATTTATACCGTTTGTAGGCGGTATTTTTCTTGCAAGAGCCTGTCCCTTTTTTACATTCTGTATGGATTTAACATTTTTATAGTCAACTTTATCTGCACCATCAGCCTCAGAAGATGATGCATCTTCCTTTTTTTCTTCTGTTTCAAAAAGCATTTCCAATTTGGCATTTTCTCCGTTTACCACACCTTGTCCTTCAGCAACTACATCCTCTATAGGCTCCAATAATATGGTAGGATCGTCTTTTGCATCAGCAGCTTTTTTAACAAGGGCATTAATGACATTTTCTTTGATTCCAAATACAACACCTTCCGCTTTCAATGCATTTTTTACATCTTCAACGGTTATCTCTTTACCTCCGCCTTGAGGCGGAACCAAAGTTACCATGGCGGACATTTCTTCAGGATCAACTTTCACAAAAATCTGACCATCTTTTACATCAAGTCTTTCTTTAACAATCAAAACCGGCTGCCCCGTGGCTTCACGAACACAGCGTTCAACAGCAGCCATATCAATATCTTTAATATTATGTTTTGCAAGATCTGCCTTTAAAGATTCAAGTTCAACTTTTTTCCCTTTTCCTTTTGGAGGAAATACGGTAAGATAAATGCCGTCAACTTCGGTATTAACTGTGGAATATCCGTCCATATCAACCATTAAACACCTCTCATTAAACTGTTTTCCTGAATCCGCTTCTTAACTTCAGGACTATCTTAGTATGCAATTGGCATACTCTTGATTCCGATATTCCCAGAACTTTTCCAATCTCTTTAAAAGTAAGGCCGTCCCAATAATAGCATTCAATAATTACTCTTTCTTCTTTACTTAAACCATCAATTAATCCGGCCATTTTAACTATAGCTTCCTGCTTTTCAAACTTCTCAAGTATCAATTGATCGGCACTTAAAATATCCTTATACGAATAATAATCCCCTTCCCTGTTCAGAAACTCTCCTTCAAGAGAATACAGGGAAACACCTTTAACTTTTTCCAGTATATCATATAAATCCTGCTCTGTCATTCCTAATTTTTCAGCAACTTCCTTTTCGGTAGCAGGCCTTCCTTTTTCATTTTCAATTTCATTAAAAATTTTCTCAATTTTACCCGCCATTTCCCTCAAATGTTTGGGTAAAATATCCTGTTTCCTAAGAGCGTCAATTATAGATCCTTTTATCCTTTTTGATGCATATGTTTCAAATTTAACATTTTTTGCGGGATCAAAACGTTCAATTGCTTCAATCAGCCCCATAATACCTTCGATATACAGATCTTCTTTATTATTTTCTCTTACTTCAGCAGGTAAATTTCCGCAGATTCTGTCAGTAAAATATTTTACAACGGGCAAATACTTCTTTATTAATTCATCCCTTAATTTATCATCACTATTTTTTTTGTATTGTTTCCACAAATCATCAGAATTCAAACTTTAACCCGCCCCATAAATATTTTCCCTGATATCATCATTATTGCCTACTTTAATGTCTATTTTTTTTCCTTTAACGTTATCATTAAAAGCTGTATTCTTTTTATTTACTCGCTTATTCGAAGCTTTTTGTTTTATTTCCTTAAGTCTTTGAAGCTCATTCTGCATAATTCTTATCTCATCAATATCTTTTTTATGTTCTTTTTTGAAATCATCGGAATATATTAAAATAAGGGTCACATAAGATATCATGAAAAACACCGTTGCAGTAATCATAGAGAAAAGAAAAATTTCAAGCATGGTTCTGTTAAAGCTTAAAACCCCGCCTATAAACATTCCAAGCAATGCGGCAAGTATAGAAATGTCCGTTGCTGTTTTCTTTGTCATTTTTTTGTTTTTTTCGCTTTAAATTTAACATCCTGGCGTATTATATAACTTACAAGTCTGTCTCTCATTGGTTCATCAATATCTGTAAATTTAATCTTTATTTCATATTCTTTATCTCCGCCTTTTTCACAACCAATTACTTCACCTACGGCTTCAATTACATCATCGTTTTTATCATCCAAAGAAATTTCAATTTCCAGCTTGGTCCCTTTTTCAATGCATTTAGGAGAATAAATGGTCACTCCATTTCCGCTTATTGTATCCGTATAAGACATATTAGGCGGCAATGATTCATTGGCATATCTTTCAACAATTATTCTGTATGCAACCCTGAGTCTCTTTTTTAATCTTACAAAATTTCTTCTTTCGGCCATTTTATGCCTCCTTATTTAAATATCTCAAATATTTTCCCAAAAACACCGGCAAGAGTTCTGCTTTCCTTTTTATCTTTAATAACTCTGTCCGAAATTTTTAATGCTATTTCCTTTATACATTCCGAAGCTTTAGAAGAAGGATGGGCGACAGTAAAAGGTTTTTGTGCCATTACACTTTGTAATACAGCTTTATCTCTGAATACAAAACCAAATGATTCCACAAATGTATTAAGAAATCTCCTTGACAGCAAAATAACCCTTGAAGCTATTTCTTTTGCTTCTTCCTTTGAAGAAGCCATATTTACAATAAGCTTCAAAGGTACTGTTTCTTTGCTTAAAGAAACAACCTTTATAAGGCCGTATGCATCCATTAATGCCGTTGGTTCCGGCGTGGTGATAACTATTCCATAATCCGCGGCAAAAACAAAACCCAAAGTATTTCTTCCTATTCCCGCTCCCGTATCTATCAAAAGAATATCCACCATGTCTTCAACATCCGCCAATTGCGCAATAAATTTTTCCCTCTGAGGATTTGTTAAATTTGCAAGTTCTTTAACCCCCGAACCGCTTGCTATAAGCTTTATACCATATTCGGTTTCCGTTATTATATCTTTAATTTCTCGTTCGCCGCTTATTACGTGTGCAAGATTAAATTGCGGATGTATTCCAAGTATTATGTCGGCATTGGCAAGTCCAAGGTCTGCATCAAAAATCATCACCCTGTTGCCCAATTTTGACAATTCAATTGCAAGATTAACAGTAAAATTAGATTTTCCAACTCCGCCTTTACCGCTTGTTACGGCAATAACTTTTGTAGAACGCCCGGTTAGTTTATGGCCGCCTTTTATTTCCGTTTCTTCTCCGAATTCCGGCGGATTTAACACGGCATTTTCGGCTCTTCTGGCCTTTACAAGCTCTCTTAATTTTTCTGCCTGATCCAAGTTTCAAAATCCCCTTTCAGCACAAGTCTTGTTATTGTTGCCTGATCCGCAGTCTCCATATCATCAGGAACTGTTTGACCTGTTGTAATATAAGAAAGCGGTATGCCACCTGAACCAACCGATAAATTTAAAAGTATTCCATAATTTTTAGTTTCATCCAGCTTTGTAAAAAGTATTCTGTGTATAGGAACCATGCCAAAATTATTAATTATACTAAGCGCATCATAATATTTTGTAACCGCACTTATTACAATGTGAGTTTCTATAGGACTGTGAACATCAAGAAATTCTTTTAATTCCATAAGATGCTTTTTATTTCTGGGGCTTCTTCCAGCAGTATCAAAAAGTATTATATCTTTATCCATATGCTTGTTTATAACTTTTTTAAAATCCTGGGGGGTCAAAACGATTTCCACCGGTATACCCATAATATCCCCGTATTTCTTTAGTTGTGCTTCGGCAGCTATCCTATAAGTATCCGCCGAAACCATAACAACTCTTTTCCCTTCCAATAGAGCAAATTTTGCAGCCAATTTTGCCAATGTTGTTGTTTTCCCCACGCCTGTCGCGCCAATAAGAGCTATTATTTTTGTTATACCGGGATTTATCGTTACAGGACCTGAAACTTGAATCATATTTGCAATATAATCAAAAAGATAATTGTCCATAAATTGTTTATTGCCTATCTGTGCATCAGAAAGCGATGAATTAATATTTTGAAGTATTCTGAAAACTATGGATTCTTCAACTCCGTTATCAATAAGCTGTTTTTGTATCCTTGCCAAACCTGTTTTTAAAACTGTCCCGGCAACCGATGAAGTAATATCTCTTGAGATTCTTGCCTGGGAACCCAGACTTACACGGCCTTCGTTAAGTTCTCTTAAAAGAGTATCATTTTTTACCGTTAACAATTCATCCGGGGTCTTAATATTCGCCATAATTTCAAGGGCTTGAGCCTGATTTTTTCTATATGTCTCAAGATATGTCGGCTTTACAGATATATTTTGTGTTTCCGCAGGTTTTGCATACTGCTGTTTCGGAGGCTGCGGCATTGTAAGTACCTGCTTTTCTTGCCTTGGTTCAACATTAATATCAATTCCCGCGGTGACTTCTGTTATTTCTTTGCCGAATACTCCAAATACTCCGCCGCGCCTGTACTTTTTAGTATGAAGTATTACCGCTTCAGACCCAAAATCTTTCTTAACTTTGGAAAGCGCATCCTGCAATGTCTCGCCTTCAAACTTTTTTATCCTCATATATCAACTTTTACCATCCCCACTGAACGGACTTCAATTTTCGGGATAATTTCATTGTACGAAAGTACCGCAAGATTTGGCAGAATTTTTTCAACTATTTTTCTAAAATAACTTCTTACAATAGGCGAACATAAAACTACAGGCTCAAATTCTTTTCCCGTATTCTTTTTATATTCATTTATAATACTGTTATAAATACGCTGTATAATATTGGGATCCAGGCCAATTGTTCCAAGTCTTTCGGATTGTCTCACCGAATCAGCTATTGCCTGCTCCAATTCGGAATCAAGCGTAATAGCATAAAGAACACCGTCTTTTGAATATTTATTTGTAAAATATCTTGCCATAGACTGCCTGACAAATTCAGTTAAAACATCGGTATCTTTTGTGGTCTTTGCATGGTCAGCAAGTGTTTCAAAAACAGTGATAAGATCCCTTATTGAAACCTTTTCCCTGATCATGTTTTGAAGAACTTTCTGAAGTTCACCCACACTCATTATTCCGGGTATTAATTCATCCACAACCGCGGCATTGGTTTTTCTTACCGTATCAATCAGCTGCTGTACTTCTTGTCTTGTTAAAAGTTCATCCGCATGAGCTTTGATAACTTCCGACAAGTGTGTTGATATAACAGACGGCACATCAACAACAGTATATCCGCGCAATTCGGCATTCTTTTTTTCCGCTTCTTTAATCCATTTTGCCGGAAGTCCGAATGCCGGATCTCTTGCAAGTATACCGTCCAAATCAGATGCATTTGAGCCGGGTTTCATGGCAAGATAATATCCTATTTCAACTTTCCCCCTGGAAACTTCAACACCTTTAATTTTTATAACATATTCATTTGAAGCAAGTTGCATGTTATCTCTAATTCTTATCGGAGGAACCACAAGCCCCAGATCCAATGCGGTTTGTTTTCTTAACATTGTTACTCTGTCAAGAAGGTCTCCTCCTTGCGAAGGATCAACAAGAGGTATCAAAGCAAAGCCTATTTCAAGCTCCATTGTATCAACCTGTATCAATGGCAGAACACTTTCAGGCTCTCTTTTAGCCTGCTGTTCCTTTTCTTTTGCAACTGCCGCCATCTGTTGCTCACGATCCGCATTAATTCCAAGAATATATGAAACAGTCCATGCAATTACGGCCAATAATGTAAAAGGTATTTTAACAAGCCATGAAGGAAATATAATTGCCATAACAAACAAAATAAAACCAACCAGAGCAATAGCTCTTGGCTGACTGAGCATTTCACCCGCAAAATCCTGTCCAAGATTGGCTTCTGAAGCGGCTCTTGTAACAATTATACCTGTTCCAACCGAAAGTAATAATGCCGGAATCTGTGTTACCAGACCTTCACCTATTGTTAATATGGTGTATCGCATGGCTGCTTCGGCAACATCCATTTGTTTGAAGATAATGCCAATAAAAAAACCTGCAATTATATTTATTATAACAATAACTATTGCGGCTATTGCATCACCGCGAACAAACTTGCTTGCACCATCCATAGCGCCATAAAAATCGGCTTCTTTTTCTATGGCACGCCTTCTTGCCCTTGCCTGCTCATCAGTTATAAGACCGGCATTAAGGTCTGCATCTATTGCCATCTGTTTGCCCGGCATCGCATCCAAAGTAAATCTTGCCGCAACTTCGGCAACACGCTGCGCGCCTGATGTAATTACCACAAACTGCACAAGAATTATTATTGCAAAAATAACTATGCCAACAACCAAACCGCTCAAATCCCTTGTACCTACCACGAAACTTCCAAACGTTTCTATTACCTCTCCGGCATATGCTTCGCTTAAAATTAATCTTGTGGCAGAAATATTAAGAGCAAGTCTAAATACAGTTGTTACAAGAAGCAATGTGGGAAAAGTTGAAAAATGTAATGGTTCTTTAGTGTACATAGTAATAATCAATATCATAAGAGCAATTGCAATATTTACAGTAAGCAAAACATCAAGAAGAAATGTTGGAAGAGGTATAATTATCATTAAAACAACAGCAACTATGGCAAATACCACCAGAAGATCCGCAGACCTCTTAAATGTGCCGGAAAAACCTGAAACACCGGCATTATCGTTCGCCATTAAGTATTACCTCCAAAATCCGGAATTATGCCATTATTTAAAGCATTATCCACTTTTTTTTGGTTTTCTTCAAGCCTTATTTTTCCTTTTGCCTGATATACAAACGCCAAAATTTCAGCCACGGCTTGAAACAACTCCTGTGGTATTTCCCACCCCACATCCAATTTAAAAAGAGCTCTTGCCAAAGGCGGATTGCCAACTATTATAACTTTATTTTTTCTTGCAATTTCTTTTATTTTTTCGGCCATATGATTCATCCCTTTGGCAACAATTACCGGTGCTCTTTCTCCGTCCTGCTCATATTTTACGGCTACCGCTATATGTGATGGATTGGTTATTATTACATCGGCCTTGGGTATTTCCGAAATCATTCTGCTTCTTGCCATTTCTCTTTGTATCTGCCTTATTCTTGATTTAATCAACGGATCTCCTTCCATCTGTTTCATTTCATCTTTTACTTCCTGTTTGCTCATCTTAAGGTTGTCCTCATACTGCCACCGTTGATAAAGATAATCGATAATTGCAAATATTGCAAATGCGGCCATAACCTTAAGCGCCAAGCCCATTGAAGCCCCTGCCGCAAATCCAAAATAGGTTTTTATATCCATTAAAGGGGTATTAAATATCTGGCCAAATATTTTTTTTACCGATCCATAAAAAATATAAGCTATAACAGATATCTTAATTATTGCCTTAACAAGCTCAAACAAAGACCTTACGGAAAAAAGCCTTTTCATACCCTGTACAGGATTAATATTGTCAAATTTTGGCTTAATGGGCTCAAAAGTTATAAAAAATCCAACCTGCATCACATTTGCCAATATTCCCATAATAAAAACAACCGCCAAAACAGGCATCAATATAAGAAGAATACGTATTGAATAATCTGAAATAATACGGGTTATAAATTCATATGTAATTTCACTCATAAGATATGTTCCCCAAAAATCTCCGGCGATCTGTCTTAATCCGTCCATCATAAAACTTCCTGCAACAGACATTATGGCGAGCGCTGCAACAATGTTTACAACAGAATTAATTTCCTGACTTTTGGCAACCTGCCCTTTTTTTCTGGCTTCCTCTCTTTTTTTCGGAGTTGCTTTCTCTGTCTTTCCAGGTTCCGCCATCACGCCACCCGCATTGACTTAATAAGATAATATATATCTTCCCACATCGAAGAAAGCAAAGTGTTAAACAAATTAACAATTATAGGCATTGAAATAAGAACCGCAAGAAGACCTACAACAATATTAAGAGGCAAACCTACCATGAAAACATTCATTTGAGGTATAGTTCTGGATATAAGTCCAAGTGTAAGGTTGGTAAGAAACAGTGCTATGGTTGCAGGCGCAGCTATTTTGAAGGCAATCATAAACATATTCATAAAAAGGTCGGCCAATTTCTCTCCGGTAACAGATGTTATTCCCACGCCGTTTAAAGGAACAAAATTAAAACTGTCAACCACGGCCTTTATCATCATATGGTGTCCGTCTATTGACATAAATATAAGAATGCCTAAAATAAACTGAAATTGTCCTATAATTGAAACCTGCATATTAGACATAGGGTCTATGACGTTAACTATTCCAAAGCCCATTTGAAGGTCTATAATTTGTCCGGCAAGCTGTATCGCGGCAAATATCATATAAACAGAATATCCTATAACAACCCCAATAAGTACCTGTTTTAACAAAAGCGCGGAATATGACATTGTGTCATTAGGTATGGAAATATTATGGCTAATAACCGGATAAACAATGAAACCAATCAGACAAGCAATTGCAACCTTTACAAGGTTGGGCACATTTCTGCTTCCAAATAAGGGGGCGCTAAGAAAAATTGCTGTTATCCTTGTTACAACAAGTACAAATATTTCAAATTCTTTAAGCGCCAGGTTGAATATGTCAAAATTCATACCTCATACCTACATTTTCATGTAATTTGGAAGGTTAAGAAATAAATTTGTTGTAAAATTAATCATTAATCTTAGCATCCACGGTCCAAAAACTATCAGCGCCAGAAGAATAACTATTATTTTAGGTATGAATGTCAAGGTCATCTCTTGAATCTGCGTTATAGCCTGAAAAATACTAATCAGCACTCCGACAATAAGAGCAAGACCCAGTAAAGGAGCGGCAACCAAAAGAGTAAGAAGCAGCGCCTCCCTTCCAAAACCGGTTACAAATTCGACCGACATTATTCATTCTCCTAAAAACTTACAACAAGCGCCCTGGATATAAGGTGCCAGCCGTCAACAAGTATAAATAAGAGTAATTTAAACGGTAGAGATATCATTACCGGCGGCAACATCATCATACCCATAGACATAAGAACGCTTGCCACAACCATATCTATAATCAAAAAAGGAACAAAAAGCATAAAACCTACAGTAAAAGCTGTTTTTAATTCGCTAATCACAAACGCAGGAATAAGTACACTCGTCGGAACATCATCCTGATTCTTTGGCCTGGACGTTTTTGACAAATAAACAAACAATGCAAGATCTTTTTCCCTTGTCTGTTTAAACATGAACTGCCTTATTGGTTTTGCAGATTCTTTAACCGCAGTATCGAGAGAAATGCTTCCTGCCATATATGGCTGCCACGCCTTCTTATTAATTTCATTTATGGTTGGCTGCATTACAAAGAACGTCATAAAAAGTGCCAAACCTATTATTACCTGATTCGGAGGTATTTGTTGGCTCCCAAGTGCCTGCCTAAGAAAAGAAAGCACTATAACAATTCTTGTAAAAGATGTCATAAGAAGTAATATCGCGGGAGCCAAAGAAAGTACCGTTAAAAGCAGTAATATCTGTATTGTTGCGGCAACATCTTTTGGGTTACCCGCAGGAGTAATACCTAAACTAATTTTGGGTATTGTAATCTCCGCCATAACAGGAACAGACATCAAAAGAAACACAATCGCGGAAGATATAAAAAGAAATGATTTTTTATTTATCCTCATTCTTCGGGCCGCCTTTCAATCTTTCCATAAAATTCCTAACCGCCTTATTTCCACTGTCAATTGCCTGCTTGCCTTGTCTTATATAAGCATTTTTTATTTCCTCGCTAAACTTTAATTCTTCTTTCATTCTGTATTTGGAAATATATTCATTAGCACGCTCTTTAACTTTTGTCACGGTTTCAGGATCTTTAATTTCCGCAAGAAAAGAAAGCGTTTCAGTTCCTCCGCCTACAAGAATAATTCTGTCCGCGAAGTCAATTGCGTAAATACACTTTTTGCTGTCAAGATATTCTTTTGCAATTACTTTTATTACACCTTCACTTTTTATTGGTATTGACGCCCGGATATAAAAATATTTTATAATTATCATTATAATGTAAATTAAGGCTATAACTATTAACAATGATATAAAAAGATTAAATAAAGTGGAAAATAATCCAGGTGATTCTGCAGCCCTTGGGTTTTCCATCTTTGACAATTCAGGAGAAAGATAACCCGTTTCTGAATTATCCTGCTTTATATTCTCTGATTTGATTTTATCTGCCGCTTCTATATTAACACATACAGGTATTAAAAATAAAAGCGTCAAAAAAAAAATAAATATTTGTTTTAAGTCGCGCGAAAACATTTTAATTATATCTTCGGAAGCCTGTCTGCCGGTCTGATTATATCGGTAATTCTTATACCGAAATTTTCATCAATTACCACAACTTCGCCCTTTGCTATATATTTACCGTTAACAAGAATATCAACAGGTTCACCGGCTAATTTATCAAGTTCAATAACAGAACCCGGGGCCATATCAAGAACTTCCCTGACAAGCTTTTGTGTTCTTCCAAGTTCAACTGTAACGTTAAGTGGTACATCAAGTACAATATCAAGACTGCTGTCATATACAGAGCCTGCCGGTCTTTCTTCTGCAAGCTCAGGAGCATTTACATTTTGAGCTGTAGCTTTCTTATTCTGCTTTGAACCGCTTCCCAAATCAGAAACAAATCCCGAAGCAGATGCCGCTTCCTTCTGTCCTTCTTTCATAAGCTTGGCTACTTCCCCGCTAAAAACAAATCCTATTTTTCCTGTTCCAAGATTTCCTATGGTAATATTGCCTTCCATAACAACAACTTCGCCGTCTATTCCCGGAACAACTCCTGTTCCAATATCAATTACCGATATCTCAGAAGGTATCGTCATAAAAGATTTTGCCACCTGAGAAGAAATATTGCCAACAACAGCATCAACAACCTGACCGCAAAGTTCGGTAACGGCACTTAAATGCAAATCTTCAAGGGCAGCGGGAGGATTGGACCCATCCTGTCCGATCATAAGATCAGCCATTACCGCGGCTTGATCTTGCGATACAAGAAGTACAACATTTCCACCGTCATCGCTTATTTCCACAGGCGCAACAAGATAGCTGCCGGGAAAAATACTGCCTAACGAAGAAGCATCTGCAGAATTGATGTTGTCAACCGAAATAGTTACCGGCTGTCCAAGCAATTCAGACAACATACTTTCACCGTTTGGTATTGCTTGCCCAAGTATTACCGCTACATTATTCTTTTCATTTTCGGATATAGCCAATTTGGCACCTCCGGGAATTTTCCCTTTTTTATTTTACCGAGAATTTTTTCTCGTAAGATTCATCAGATTTTTTTACAATAGATGTTACTTTAACCGCTTTTCTCTTTCCTTTTCTTCCAACTTTACCATAAAACATGGGCTTATTTTCAACTGATATAAGTATATCCTCCGAAGCATTTGTTTCCAGTTTTACAATATCACCCGGTTTTAAATTGATTATCTCTCTCATGCTTAATTCGGCTTTTCCAATATTTGCACTCAAAGGCACCCATGTATTCTTGACTCTCCTGTCAAGTATATCTTTTGTTTCCTCTGAAAGCTCTTCTTTGGTTAATGTAAACCATTGCTTGGCGCTTAATTTATAAAGTATCGGCTCTATAACAAGATAAGGTATACACATCGACATTGATCCAACATGTTCTTTTATCTTTATCTCAAAATTTAAATTAAGACACATTTCATTTGGAGCAACTATCTGAACAAACTGAGGATTGGTTTCCCTTGCTTTTATTTCAGGCTCAAACTCCACTATTCTGTGCCACGAATCCTTAAGATTCAGGAATGCTTTTTCTATAATTTTCCCTACTATTGCCTGCTCAAGGTCTGTTAATTCTCTCGGTTTCCCTATTGCGCCGCCATTTCCTCCAAGTACTCTGTCAATTATAGGAAAAATAATGCTTGGATTTATTTCAAAAACAGCGGCACCTTTCAGCGGATCAAGAGCAAAAACCGCAATACTTGTGGGATTGGGAATTTTTTCAATATACTCACTGTAAGTCATCTGCTTAACAGATGTCACAGTCACTTCGGCAATTGCTCTTATATAACCTGACAAGTCGGCACCAAAATGTCTGGCAAATCCTTCATGCATCATCTCTATTGTTCTAATTTGATCCTTGGAAAACTTATCCGGCCTTCTAAAATCGTAAGTTTTTATTTTACCTTTCTTTTTTTCCGATTTTTTAGGGCCCGAGGACTCTTCCTCTTCTTCAGGTTCAGAACCTGCAGATTGCACAGAATTCATCCCTGATAAAAGAGCGTCCAGTTCGCCGTCGGATAAGATATCATCTGCCATCAATCACACCCCGTTTACCGGTTTTTTATTGTATTGCAAATGAAGTAAAGTATACTCTTGCAATTTGACCTCTGTTAAGAATAGCATTAATCCTGTCGCGCAGTTCTTTTTTTAATGCTTCCCTGTTTTCTGGATCTGCAAGCTGTATTGATGTTTTCGAGCTTAGAGAGCTAAGTACAATATCTTTTATCTGGGGCAATCTTTTATCAACTTCCTCGGTAAGTTTTAAACTTGAACCGTAATCCATCTCCAAAACAACATTTGCTCTTAAATAATGCTGTTCCGTAGGGTCCGCAAGATTAACAGTAAATTCTCCAAGAGACTGAACAGGTCCTAATTCCGGTTTTTCAACTATAACTTTTTTGGTTGCCGGCGTTGTTTTTGACATAATTACATAAAAAGTAGCGCCAGCGGATATAAGGCTAAGCACAAGCACGGCACTTATCAGTATCACCAGCAAATTTAATGTCTTCTTATCATCTCCTGCCATTCTAAAACCTCCTGCTTTTATTATCAGTATTATTTTATATTAATATGTTATACTTTCAAGATTTTCTTTTTCGATTTCTCTCTTCATTTTAAGATCCGAAGGCAGCGGCATTTCGCGTGATTCAGCCTCTTTATCATTAATAAGATCGCTCTTTAATAGAACAATATCAATTCTTCTGTTCTTTGCCCTTGTAATTTCATCAATATTCGGAACCAAAGGCTTATACTCCGCATAACCAGCCGCTGACATTCTGTCAGGTGATACCCCTTTTGTTTCAAGATATTTTAAAACCGCAACAGCTCGTGCCGTTGATATTTCCCAATTATCTTTATATTTTGCGTCCGGATTATTAACAGGCATATCATCTGTATGTCCTTCTATAACAAGAGGATTTGTAGTTTGTTTTATAATTTCCGCAAGATCCGAAAGAATTAATTTGGTCTTGGGCAGTATTGCAGCGCTTCCTGAATTAAAAAGAACTTTATCCGTCATCAAACTTATTACAAGTCCTCTCTCATTAAATCTTACTTTAACATCTCTTTCAAGCTTCTGCTGAAGAATCCATTTTTGAACTTTCTGCATTGTAGTTGTAAGCTGTACTTGAGACTTTTCCATTGTAACAGGTTTTGTATCAGTGGTTGCCCCGGAATTCAATATCGAAACTTGCCCTTTTACTCCAAATGCATTTCCCAAAGCCATTGCAAGTTGCCTTAATTTTTCCTGATCAACCTGAGACATAGAATACAATATAACGAAAAGTGCAAATAACAGAGTTAACATATCAGCATAAGTCAACAGCCAGCGCATCATCCCGGCTGATTCCATTTCGTGCGACTCTCCGCCACCGCCGCTTTTCTTCTTTCTTGCCATTATTCAGCTCCCTTTTCCTCTGCATTTTCAGCAGATTTGGCCTGCTGTTCTTTCGGCGAAAGGAATGCTTTTAACTTTTCTTCAACAATTCTGGGGTTATCACCGGCAGAAATAGAAAGTATGCCTTCTATCATAACTTCCCTTATAAGAACTTCCTGGGCAGATTTTGATTTTAATTTAAACGATAACGGAAGGAATATTAAGTTTGCAAAAGATATACCATAGAAAGTTGCTATGAAAGCTACCGCGATAGCGCCTGCAACTTTTGAGGCCGATTCAAGCTGAGACAACGCGTTAACAAGACCCATAACCGTTCCGATAATCCCGATGGTTGGCGCATATCCTCCCATTGTACCCAATACTCCTTCGCCTTCTTTATGCCTTGTTTCAAGAAACGCAAGGTCTGTTTCAAGTATGCTTCTTACAAGTTCAATATCGGTACCGTCAACAACAAGCTGAATTCCTTTCTTCAGGAAAGTGTCATTTACATTTGCTATTTCATCTTCAAGTCCGAGTAAGCCTTCACGTCTTGCTTTTGTGGCAAATCCAACAAGAGTATTTATTACATCACCCGGATTCATATCTTTTTGAACAAATGCCTGCTTAAGAACATTTACTACATTTGTCATAGCAGACATAGGAAAGCTTACCATTGTTGCGCCAACGGTTCCACCGAAAACAAGAAGGAAAGCTGATATTTGGAAGAATACCAAAGCGTGCATTATGTTGCCGCCACTTTCTATCAGAAGAGCTGCAACTACCGAGCCCCAACCAATTACGAGTCCGAGTATTGTTGATAAATCTACTTTCACCAGTACACCTCCGGATTATCTTATCTTTCGTTAGTTTTAATAATCGGTAAAGATATTTCTTTTTTATAATTCTTTACTTTATCAACAATTTCTTCAATGCTTTCTTTAACGGTTATTTTTTTTCCTGTTGTTGTTGTAATAATTGTTTCCGGAGTGCTTTCTATCATTTCTATCAATTCTCCGTTTACAACAATTTTTTTACCGTCAAAACGCTGTACAAATATCAACCCAAAATCTCCTGTGCTAAAAATGTAAATTGATTTTACAATTAATAAAAATTTTTGTCAATAAAAAAAACCCGTATAGAGTTTCACTATTCAGTTAACAGTTTTAAAAATAACGCCAATTTATAAAAAACTATAAAAAAAAGATATTTTCAAGATTATTAATTAATTATTTAATGCTTTTTTATTAAAATAACGTTTAAAATTTAACACAAAAACTGCTTAAAAATTTAAATAAAAAAGGCGGCCCTGTAAGGGCCGCCTTTAAAATTAGAACCTAAAATTTATTACCTTCCAAGCCTTACAAGTGTATCAAGCATTTCTGAAGATGTGGTTATAATCCTTGCGTTTGATTCAAAACCTCTCTGCGCGATTATCATATTTGTAAGTTCAAGCGAAAGGTCTACATTTGAAGCTTCAAGCGCTGCACCTGTTGTTGTTCCAAGACCTGCATTACCGGCCGTTGATATCTGCGGAAGACCCGAGCTTGCTGACTGCACAAACATTGTGCCGCCGGCTTTTTCAAGACCTGCAGGGTTTGCAAAATTCGCAAGACCAAGTTTAGCCATTGTAACAATTTGGTCATTGCTGAAGCTGCAGTTGATTCCGCCTGTTGAATCTATTGATACTCCCGTAAGTGTTCCTTCCATATAACCGTCAACATATGATGTATATATGGTCTGTTTTGGCTGATACTGACCTGTTACGGAGTTAATTGTTCCTCCTCCGAAATCACCTGTTAATCCGTCACGAAGACCTATGCCGTTCGGGTCATTTGCAGCATCTGTGCCCATAAACACCGAAATTGTCTGAAGCTGATACGCACCGCCGGTAACTGTAGGATCCAGTGTGATTTCCGGTATTGTTCCGCCCACCGTCGGAGCTGCACAAGTCCATGTACCAACCTGTGCAAGAGAACCGTCAGCATTAAATTCCACCTGTCCTCCATTGCCAACTATTACCGCAAAACCCGGCTGACCTATATTAGGAGAACCTGCAGCAGGTATCGGCCATTCACCGTTTGCACCTGTGTCATATGCCGTCCAATCCCAGCTTGCGGGGTTTGCCGGTGTTGCATTCACCTGAGTCCAATAGAAAACAATAACATGTTTTGCACCAAGCGAGTCATATACTGTTGCCGATGTTACTGCATCCGGAGTATAACCCGCCGCAGGGAAAGCATTACCTATTGTATAAGGTGCGCCTGCAACCGTATTCTGAGGTGTATTGGAATCAAGATTGCCTTTAAGGAATATTCCCACATCAGGATTAACTGTATTTGTATTCTTATTTCCTGTCATTTTTGGTCCAAGCACAAGATTCTGAGGTATTTGAATATTTCCAACAGGAGTATTTGTATTAAGTGTATCTGAAACCTGTACAGTAAGAGGGTTTCCGGGGTTTGCATTTGTTGCGACAAACTGCCTTTGCCATCCCTGAACAAGGGCGCCCGATGAAGTAACAAGATTACCCATATTATCAAAGCTAAAGTTACCAGCTCGTGTATAGAAAGTTTGATCTCCTGCTTTGGCAATAAAGAAGCCTGCACCGTCAATAGCCACGTCTGTAGCGTTACCTGTTGTCTGGATCGCACCCTGTGTCATTATTGTGTCAATTGAACCAAGCGCGGAGCCAAGACCCTGCTGTTTTGGATTAATACCGCCAAGGTTGTTTGCCGAGCTTGCACCTGACGCTGATCCAAGCGTCTGTGAAACGGCATCCTTAAAAGTTACCCTGCCATATTTAAAACCAACTGTATTTACATTTGAAATGTTATTACCGATTACGTTCATCCATGTTGTGTGGTTCTTTAAACCTGAGATTGAAGAAAACATTGATCCCATCATAGCAAGTCGCCTCCTGAATTTTTAAGCGCATTAGGCGCTGTAATTTTTTTGGGCTTCCCGTGGTTCCCCAAGGGTCCGGCCCCTTACAATTTACTTACGTTATGCAATCACCGCACTGTCAATATTCGTAAAAACGTTTTCTTTCATGCTGTCCTTGTCAACCGCAGTTATTACTGTGTTGTTCTTCACGCTTACAATAAGAGAAAAGTTTTCAAAAATCATAAGAGTTTCCCTTGCACCTTTTTCTCTTGCTTTACCCAGAGCATTTTGAAGTCTTTTCATTGTTTCAGGTGTAAGTTCTATATTTCTTGACTGCAGTCTCTTTTCAGCGTGCGCGGAAAATTTTACGGTTTCCTGTTCGGCTACCTTTGATTCAAGTACCTGCTTAAAACTTTGAGCGGCTTTTCCGGAGGTTTCCTTTGTGATATTTTGAACACGCTTTTGAGCTTCTTGTATCTGTGACAGCTTTTGTAACTGGCTGTTTACGTCATTTATCACGTAGGACCTCCTTTTTTATTTTTTTACGCCGTTATTTCTTTTACTTTTGCCAAATCATATTGCTGACCGTTTACTATCAGCATTGGCTGACCGTCAACAAATTTAATCGAAGAAACAATTCCCGAAACCGAACCTGCTGATGTCTCAATCAAAACGTTCTTCCCAAGAATTGATGCCGCTTGAGAAGTGTTTTGCATAAGCATAAGAGAGATTATATTTCTGTTAAGATTTGAAATCTGCTGGGCAAAAGTTTCATTCAAATTCGCCATCTGCTCCAAGCTTGAAAATTGAGCCATATCAGCAACAAAAGACTCGTCTTTCATGGGATTTGTAGGATCCTGATACTTAAGCTTTGTTATAAGCATCTTCAGGAAGTCCAGTTTTCCCATTGCCGCATTCGGATTGTCAATCTGATCCGCTGTCTGTGAAAATAAATTACTTATTGCTGTATTATTGTTGCTTGCTCCGGTTACTCCGCTCATTAATTCACACCTCCTTTCTAAGCAAAGAAATTAAGATAGCCATTACCGGATTCCGTGTATCCGGCGGTATTTTCAGCCGATTCTCTTAAAACATTAATTACTCCGCCTTCCCATTCAAAATATTTATTATGGTTTTCGGCGTTATAGTGTGTATTTCCCGAATTGTTATTCATCAAACCTATGGTAAAATCGCTTACATTAATTCCTGCCCTGTTAAGGCTGTCTTTTAATTCTGATGCATTTGCCCTTAAAGCGTCCCTTACATCCGCATTATTTACAAGCAAATGAGCCGTTAAAATTCCGTCTTTACTTTCAAGATTTATTGTTATGGGACCCAAATTGTCCGGCCTTAAATTTACTTTTATTGATGTTACCTTTGAAGTAACAGCACCCGCCACAACAGCTTCAATTACCTGTTTAATAACAATCGCATGTTTGGCCTTAACGGCAAATTCAGCCGCATGTGCAAATACCGCCTGGCTTATAACTGCGCTCTGTAATTCCGCTTCGGATTTTACCGTAACAGGCAGAAGCATAGATTTCACTGTATCAATGTCCTCAATAAGTTTATTTTCAATCATTGCTTTAAGATCATAAACCGGCTTATAACCCGCTTTTTCAGACGAAACAACAGTCTCATTTACCGGTACAAAATCAGCAAAATTACCTTTATTATAATTTGCTTTTACTGTTAAATCCGCATCATTTACCGAAGCATTTTTAACGAACAAAATCTTATTGTCATTAACGCCGGAATTTAAGTTTGCCAATTCAGCAGACTGATAACCAAAATCCGCTTCTCCCTTCATCGCAGTACTTTTACCGGATAATATTAATCTGGCATATATTGATTCAGCAAGTTGTGTATCAAAGGTATAAGTTCTGCTGATTTCCATATTTCCGTTCATCTCATTTAACAAATTAACTATTTTTGCTATGACATCATTAAACTTGTTATTTTGCGACATAACAATTTCATAATTTGGAAGTTTGCCGCTGTTGCTGTAATTTTCACTGTTGCCTGAAGTTAATGAAATAACTTTGTTATTTTCAAAGACTTTGTCAAATAAATACTTATTATATGAAATTTCTCCCTTTTCAGAATTATTTGACCAATTTTTAACGATCTGTGAAACAAAAACCAAATAAGACATAAGAAGGCCATTCATTGCATCAGCGGCCCGTTCTATTGCAACTGTGGCATCAGTCTTATCATCAAAAACATTTTTCTCGGAAACTTTAAGCATTTCATCGGCTGCTTTATTTATTAAATCAAAAACCTCTTTTACATTGTTAACGAGCTCTGCTTTTTTTTCGTTTATTGCCGAATAATTATAATTTACTGTATCGGCCAAAGTTACAGCATCATTTACGGTATTTTTTAAAATTTCAGCAGCTTTAATAATTTTTTCAGCAGTAAAAGAAGGTTTAACAGCATTATAAGCCGCTGAAGTTACTTGCTCTGCCGCAGGCTGTATTCTGATGCCTGTATCTGACTGCGTACTAATTTCAGGCATAAATCTGACAGCACCCATGCTTTGATTCCCGTCAACACCCTTTGGTATAAGAGAATCCATTACAAATGAAGGTTTTGTATTACCCTGCCTGACAGTAACTTCAATCGCAGCCGCTTTTATAGCCTTAATAAAAACTTCTTGTTCAGCGGGAGTAAGTTTATTTTCCTGCATTAGATTGTTTACTATAGGGTTATTTTTAATTTCAAATGGTTGTTTAAACGCAATTTCAGATGATTGCCCCAAGACATTAATTACAGCGGTTGCACTGTAAACTGCCGCTTTTAATTCAGGATTTGAATTAATTGCGGATGCAATTTCCGCTATTTCAGGCTGTGCCTGCATATCTGACGAACCGGTAATAATTGTATTAACCATTTCCCTAAAATCTTTTATTGATTGTTCTTTTCCAATAACAGAAGGGATTGAATTGGGGTGAATTGATCCAATTGCCTGCAAAATGGACAGACTTTGTGCGTTAACGGATGTCAACGACAAATTAAAATTGACCACAATTCCTCCTGGTGTTAATTACCGGCGGCCCCCCTTGCGGTCCGGGCCTTAATTATCCGGTGGAATATTCGATTCCACTTAACACAAAATAAAATAGTGTTTCACAAATTAAATATACAATATTGCCTGTTTTTTGTCAACAAATATTTTTAAAAATTATGCTGTTCTTTCCTGTTATATTTGCTGATTGCTATTTCATCAAGGCTTTTCTGCTCGGCATCTGAAACTGCCTTGTTAAATAACCTGAAATCACGCTCTTTAAGCTTTTCAAAGATCTTTTTTTCCTTGGTTGCCTGTATTACTTCCTGCCTTTTCTTATCGTAAAGCTTATTTAATTCTTGAATTTTTTTCTCGGTATCCTCAATTTTTTTAATAAGTCCTTGTATATGTTTTTCAAAAAAAACCAGTCGTTCTATACTTGTTCCTTCAGTCTGGCATTGCTGCTTTTCTCTGCCTTTTTGTTTCTTGGCTTTATCAAGTTCCCTAAGCAATAACTCCTGTTTTGCCTTAAGAGCATTTATTTGTAAAAGTTCATTCTTAAGTTTTTCTTCTTTTTGTTCCTTAATATTCAAAACCGTCTGTAACCTAAAACTAAACTTCTTCATTTTTTACCTGACGGCTTTTCCGAGAAAATATTTTCAAGAGCTTCTATTGTTTCATTATAATCCGTCTTTTCTTCAATTCCTTGTATAAGAAATTTTTTAATGTTTGGCATTTTATCAAGAGCAAAATCTATTGAGGGATTGCTTCCGGGAACGTATGCTCCTATATTTATAAGATCTTCCGCATTCTTATAAACAGAAAGAGCTTCACGAAGTCTTCCTGCCGCTTTTCTGTGCTTTTCATCAGTAACGTCAATCATACAGCGGCTTACACTGTCTAATATGTCAACGGGAGGATAATGATTGTGCGCGGCAAGCTGCCTTGAAAGAACTATGTGCCCATCAAGTATTGAACGAACACTGTCTGATATTGGTTCATTAAGGTCGTCCGCTTCCACAAGAACCGTATATAGTCCGGTAATGGAACCCTTATCGGGTGTAGTTCCCGCTCTCTCAAGAAGTTTGGGAAGTATGGCAAATACAGAAGGAGTATATCCTTTTGTCGTGGGAGGCTCGCCTATTGCCAAACCTATTTCACGCTGTGCCATGGCAAACCTTGTAACCGAATCCATCATAAGCATTACATTATATCCGCGATCCCTGAAATATTCTGCAATTGAAGTTGCAACAAAAGCTCCCATTCTTCTTATCAGTGCCGGCTGATCCGATGTTGCGGCCACCACCACCGAGCGTTTTAATCCTTCTTTTTTCAAGTCCTTCTCAATAAAATCTCGCACTTCGCGTCCGCGTTCACCTATCAAAGCAATTACATTAACATCCGCGTTTGTATTCCTTGCTATCATGCCCAAAGTGGTGCTTTTACCCACACCCGAACCTGCAAATATACCCATTCTTTGACCGCTGCCAACAGTTAAAGCCGCATCAATTGCCCTTATACCTGTGGCTATGGGCACAGATATTTTCTTTCTGTTAAGCGGATCTGAAGGTACATTATAAACAGGATAAGTTTGCTTTGTTTTAAGCGGACCTCTGCCGTCTATAGGTCTTCCCAGCCCGTCAATTACCCTTCCCAATAATCCGTCACCCACATTTACTCTGAACTCTTCTTCGGTTGGAAAAACTTTTGCTCCCGGGCCTATTCCGTGTAAATCTCCAAGCGGCATTAACAAAGCTTTTCCTTCTTTAAATCCAACAACTTCCGCTGTAATTTCAGTTCTTGAATCACGTGACTTTATCATACATACTTCGCCTATTGATGCATGAATTCCGGCAGCTTCAAGAACAAGTCCAATAACTTGTGTAACTTTACCGTTGGTTTTTATAGGATCAATTAATCGAAGTTTTTCCCTGATTTTCAGGATATTTAACCCCATATCACTCACCTGACTTTAATTTCTTGGCCAACACCCCAAATTGCTGATTAATATCCGTATCTATAATTTCAGTATTTGATTCAAGCCTGCACTCTCCACGATTTAACATGTCATCAGGAATAATATGTATGGCATTTTCAGCATCTGTTAATTCCGCAAATTCAGACCTGTACATTTTAATAATATCAATATCTTCAGGATGGGCAAAAACAATTACCTTTTCTTTATCTTCAAGACGCTTGATTGCTTCTTTAACAAAATTAATTACAAGATTTTTATTCATGGATATTTCCGAATTCACTATTTTTTTTGCAATTTCAAGCGCCAAATCAACCATTTCATTTTCAGATTCACTTATAACCCTGTTTTTTTCAGTTTGAGCGGATTTTACAATATCATTTAAAGTCGCCATTAAAGAAGCATATTTACCCAAAATTTCCGCCTTGCCCTTTTCTATTCCTTCATAATAACCTTTATCAAATCCTTCTTCATAACCCAATTTTGATTTAAGATTTTTTATGTTTTCCGCTTCATTTTTTGCGGCATCAATAATACGTTTGGCTTCTTCTTCGGCTTTTCCGGTGAGAGAAATATACTGCTGCTGAAGCGCTTCTATTTCAGATTTTTTGTTTTTAATCTCATCCTGCAGTTTTTTTATTTCGGAGGCAAGATCTCTTATTTGTTCTTCCTCATCTTTTTCTTTTTCCTTCAATACAGCATCCAGCCTGTTTTTCTTGGGAAGAAATGCTCCGCGTAATCTATAAGGAGCTTCAACGATTGTATAATCCTCTTGGCGATAAAGGTTTTTAAACAAAAATTTCCTCCTCGCCTCCACGCGCAACCACTATTTCGCCCATCTCTTCCAGCTGCCTTATTACATTTACAATTTTCTGTTGTGCTTCTTCCGTAGTCTTCAAACGTACAGGACCCATAACTTCCATATCTTCAAGTATCATCTGTCTTGCACGTGTTGACATATTCTTTAATATTTTATTTTTACATTCTTCGGATGCGCCTTTTAAAGCAAGAACCAAATCTTTAGAATCTATTTCACGAAGTATCTGCTGTATTGTTCTGTCATCAAGAAGCAATATGTCATCAAATACAAACATAAGCCTTTTAATTTCATCCGCAAGGTCCGGATTATTTTCTTCAAGTTTTTCCATAATGGCTTTTTCCGTTGAGCGGTCAACACGATTAAGCATTTCAGCAACTGAACGCACACCGCCTGCCGACGCAAATTCCTGTGTGAATACCGATGCAATTCTGCGTTCAAGCACTTTTTCAACTTCCATTATAACTTCCGGGGTTGCTCTTTCCATTGTGGCGATTCTTGTTGCAACGTCAACCTGGACATCAGGAGGAAGAGAAGAAAGAATGCTTGAACTTTGTTCGGGAGAAAGATGCGCAAGAACAAGCGCTATTGTTTGAGGATGTTCATTCTGTATAAAATTAAGTATCTGCTGGGGATCTGTCTTTTTAATAAAATCAAAAGGCGTCATCTGCAGAGCACCCTGAAGCCTGTTTAATATTTCAACAGCTTTTTGTTCCCCGAGAGCTTTTTCAAGAAGTTCCCTTGCATAATCAATACCGCCCTGGGAAATATATTCTTCAGCCAGTGCAAGCTGATAACTTTCTTCAAGAACACTGTCCCTGTCTTGAGGTGTTATTTTCTTTGTATTTGCTATCTGCAGTGTAAGCTGTTCAACAACCTCATCGTTAAGCTGCTTGAATATCTCTGCCGAAAGATCCGGCCCGAGACTTATCAGTAACGTGGCTGCCTTTTGTTCTCCGGACATTGCCATATGTCGTCACCTCTTCTCTTCAGTGAGCCAGCGCTTTATCAGCTGGACAATAATTTTTGGATTTTCTCTCGCTATTTTTGTTATCTGACGCTTCATTTCAGCGCGTTTCTGAGCTTCAGCAAGCTCCGCCGCTGACGGAACAGCTTCCAGCGGGACCTCTATTTCTTCTTCCGCCTTGACATCGCGTGCCGCCATTTCTATCTGCTTCCTAAGCTTATCACGTATAGCTTTTGGTTTAAGTGTTGATCTGAGGAATACAACCGCAAACAGCAATATTCCGAGAATTATACCAAGACTTGTAACCGTTGTCATATATCTTTCACGTTCGTTAATTTTTGCCGTTTGCTGTTCTTTATTTTCAACAGTTCTGTCGTAAATAATATTTTCCACGGCAACCTGATCTCCTCTTGTAAGATCCAGGCCGGCCGCCGCTATTACCGCATTCTTTACAGACTGTACCTGCTGGGGCTGAAGATTGTCAACAATTACGGCAACCGACATTCTTTTTACGGAACCAACTGTTTCCACCACATGTTTTTCTCTTTTGGTTATTTCATAATTTTCCGTAACTTCGGATTTGCTGTAATTTGAATTTCCGCTTACAACTGATTTATAACCGGGAACATTGGAATCTGTGCCCGGTACGCCTCCGGGATAGACTCCCACTCCCGTATAACTTTCAAGATTTCTTTTGCCGCTTCTTAACACGCCTTTTCCGCCTACAACAGGTTCATAAACTTCATCTTTTGTTTCAACCTGATCAAAATTAAGCTCGGCGTGAACTCTTACCGTGGCACGACTGTCACCCAGAACCCTTGCAAGCATTGATTCAACACGAACTTGAATGTCTTTTTCAAATTCTGACTGCATGCGTATCTGCTGATTTGTGAGCTTTAACTGTTTTGAATATGAATACTGTGTGTTATCTTCCAAAAGTTCATCACGTATTATATCGGAAACAACATTGCCTCTTGAATCAACTATTGTAACATTTATCGGCTTCATACCTTCAACACTGCTTGCAACAAGATGAACTATTGATTTTACCTGTTCATAAGCAAGTTTTTGACCGCCTGCAACTTTTACAAGAACCGAAGCTGTTGGTTCTTTTTCTTTGTCTTCATAAAGTTCTTTTTTAGGAAGAACAATATGAACTTTTGCTTCCTGTATTATGTCTATGTTTGAAATTGTTCTTGAAAGTTCCCCTTCAAGAGCTCGGACATAATTTACTCTTTGCGTGAAATCAGTTACACCAAGATTGGTTTTGTCAAATATTTCAAATCCCACTCCTCCGCCTTTGGGAAGCCCCTGAGTAGCCATCTGAAGTCTTAAATCATAAACATTCTTTGACGGCACCATTATTGTTGTGCCGTTTCCGGTAATCTTATATGGGATTTTTTGATCTTTTAACTCTGCAACTATGGCGCCTGCATCATCACTGCTTAAATTACTGAAAAGCGGTGCATAATTAGGCTGTCCGAATAAAACAGCCAAAACTATCAGACCTACAAATAATATGGCCGGAATTGTCACCCACATTATTTTTTGTCCGTTATTCAGCCCCTGCCAAAAAGTACGGAGCTTGTCCCATATCCTTAACAGAAAGTCGTTCACAATTTCCACCTCTCCGAGTTATGTTTTAAATCTGCATCCTCATTATATCCTGATACGCTTCCGTAATCTTATTCTTTATTTGAAGAGCCAATTGAAGTGTCATATTTGCTTTTTCAACAGCCAGCATAACGCTGTGAAGCTCCACGTTTTGTCCTGCCGCAAGCTGTGCAATTGCGTTATCGGCATTAACCTGTGTTTCACTTAATGACTTAACAGCTGTGTCAAGCAGGCTGCTGAACGCCGCCCCCGCCGCCTTGGCGCCGCCTTCAGGATGTACCTGGGCCGATTGCTGGGCAGCAAGAATTGTCTCGGGTATATTTACCTTTCCGATTGATGCTTCAATTCCTGTTATCGGGCTAAAAGATGATGACATTTATGCCTCTCCTTATATTTTGCCTATATCAAGCGCTTTGGCTGCCATTGTTTTGGCCGAATTAATAGCCGTTACATTTGCTTCGTATGCCCTTGTGGCCGATATCATATCCACCATTTCTTTAACTATATTGACATTTGGCATGGCAACATAACCGTCTGCATTTGCATCCGGATGCGAAGGATCATATACAAGCTTAGGAGGTGTTGTATCTTTTATTATTCCTGTAACTTTAACCCCTCTAAACGCGTCCGCTTTTCTTGTTTTATCAAACATCGCCGGAAAAAGAAAAGCCGCCTTTTCTCCCCTCGGTTCAAAAACAACACGCTGCCTTTGATACGGACCTCCTTCCATTGTTCGTGTTGTATTAACATTTGCTATATTGTTTGCTATTGTATCCATTCTCAAACGCTCTGCAGTTAAGCCTGATGCACTTATTGCAAATGATTCAAGAAATCCCATTTATCAGCGTCTCCCTTCCGTTATGGCTGTCCTTAACATGCCAAGTTTAAGCGACATAAGCTGCGCCATAGTTGAATATTGTGCTGTATTTTCAGCCATTTTCGACATTTCAAAATCTATATCAACGTTGTTTCCGTCTGTTCTTAATGTGGTTTCATTTCTTGTAATAATTTCAGGCTCAATCGAAGATATCTGTATATCAGGCACCAATGGTATATGATTTTTATGTGTAACCATAAGCGGCATTTCCATGTTACCCTTTTTTTCAAGGGCCTGCTGAAGCTTGTTCATAAAAACCACTTCGGAACTTTTGTAGCCCGGTGTATTAACATTTGCGATATTATTGCTTATCATCTTTTGCTGCAATGCGCCGGCATCAAGTGACTTCTCCAAAATCTGATATATTTCGCTGGAAAAAATGCCTTCAATCATTTAAAAACTCCCTCAAAAAAATAAAAAATATATAAATTTAAGCCATTTTGCCTTAAACATCGTTATATTAAAAGATTTTATTTTTTTTGTCAATGAAATTTTTTTTCGACTTTTACTTTATAAGAATTTCAAAATTCTGAAACATGGTTTTACCATTATAAAAACCAATTTATTTAAGGTTTTTTCCCTTCAAATATGCATTTATTCTTTCTCCGGACATCAACGCCAAAGCATCGTTCACCAAAATATTATTCTGTCTTTCAAGAATAATTAATTCTTCAAATAACATATTTATTTTTTCGGCTTTTATTTTTATCATTTTATCATCGGGTATGCCGTTTGACAATTCCTGTTTTAGCTGTTTTTCGTTCTCTGACATTTTATCAACCAGCTTCTGCTTGCTTTCATTATGAAGCAATGTTTTCTCAAAATCACTTTTATTAAGCGCATCATTTTGAGATTTCGTTTCAATTAACAAATGATTTATTAATGTTAATTTTTCATCAAGAAGTTTATTAATTCTTTCCGGATTCATTTTGAACGCAGCCCCAATATCAATTCTTCAAGGGCTTCTTTTGTTAAACCTTGTGATTCTTCCGCAATTTCCAAGAATCTTTTAATTAAAAGATTTATTATTTTGTCTTTATTAGTTCTGTTTTTCCCCGCATTTTTATTAACGGAAGAAACCAAAGCATGCAGCCTGTCAAAATTATTTTTTTCTATTCTTGCAGTGCGCAAAACCCTTGTTGCGGGCTTAAAAACTTTATTCGATTGTTCCTTAAAAGAATTATCTGCCGGTTCGCTGTTTTTTTCATTTTCAGCAAAAACAGATTCCACGGCATATTTTTCCTTAATTTCCCTTTCTGTTTTTAATTTCTTAAGCCTTTCTATTTGAAGCTGCGCTTCCGTAAGTTTTTCATTATCCGAATTCAATTCAATCCTCCTTCCCCGTTCCTTTTAATGGTTTTAAGGAGCGCCGACATTGTGTCGTTAATTTTTTCAAAAGAAGCCCACATTGTTGCGCTGGAACGGACAAGTTCATCAGCATGAGAATCTATCCGCTCGACCAGCTTCATATATTCACCCGCTTTTGAAGCATTGTCGTTTATTATCTTAAATAACAGCTCGCTGTCGGTAAAATGTTCGTTTGTATATTCCGAAATCTTCATCAATATTTTTTCTATATGCTTAACGGCCTTGACAATTTCAATAAAAAGATCCCCTGTTTTATAGAAAGTATTTATATTTTCTTCTATTTTTTCGGTCATCTTTATTATTTCTATAACTTCTTTTGTTTTATCCTGTATGCCTTTAAGTATGGCGGTTATTTCCTCCGCGGACATATTTGAATTTGCAGAAAGCTTTTTGATTTCAGAAGCAACAACAGAGAAACTCTTTCCCGCTTCACCGGCACGGGCGGCCTCAATTCCGGCGTTTAAAGCCAAAAGGTTGGTTTTCTTTGCCATATCCGCTATTTTTATAACAAACCCCTTTATTTTATCGGACATACCCATTAATTCTTCTATTATTTTCGTGGAAGACAATATTGATTGCTTAAGATCGTTTACACCTGTTATCTCTCTTCCTATTGCTTTAACCCCTTTTGTGGCAACTTCGGATTGCTGTTTTGCGTCATTAAGAACATTTTGTGTTGCGCTGTCTATATTTTTTGATGTTGTTTTTATTTCAAGTCCTATGGCGCGAATCTTTTCAAAAGTTTTATCATTGCCCGAAAGATAATTTTTTATATTTTTTATGTCTTCTTTTATTTTTTCAAATTTTAACCTGTCTTCTTCGGACTGAATTCTGAGTTCTTCAAACATTCCGGCCAATTTTTCAACATTTAAAAAAGGCGCTTTCATTTCATCTTTAATTTTATTCTTCAATTCGTGCAAATCATCAACCAATTCCATGAAAACTTTGTCATTTTCCAACTCGGCATCAAAATTCATATTTCCGTTAATAACTTTTCTTAATTCACCCATGTTTTTTTTATATACAGAGTTAAAGAAAAAAGCTGTTGCCAAAAAAACAATTGCCGCTTCCGTTACAAGCGCAATAAATATTATCTCAACATCAATTTCAAACCATAGAGGAAGGGCGAAAGCAAAAACAGCCGAAATTAAAAAAATTAAAGCGCCAAATATAACATAAAAGGCCTGAGATCTCATACGGTATTCTCCGTTTCTATGCTTATATCCGCACCAAGAGAAGCAAGTTTTTTATCCAGATTTTCATACCCGCGGTCAAGATGATATATTCTTCTTACAACAGTATGTCCTTTGGCCGCAAGCGCGGCTATTATCAAAGCCGCGGAAGCTCTTAGATCTGACGCCATCACATCAGCGCCGCTTAAAGAACTTACTCCTGTAACTATTGCGGTGCTGCCGTCAATTTTAACCTGCGCCCCCATACGCATAAGTTCAAGAACATGCATATATCTGTTTTCCCATATGTGTTCTTTTATTACCGAATCACCTTTGGCGGTACACATCAAAGCCATCCACTGCGCCTGAATATCCGTGGGAAAACCCGGATATGGTTCGGTTGTAATGTCAACTCCTTTCAGCCTGTTTTTTCGTTCAAATATCCTTACACTGTCTTTGCCAAGAGCAAATTTCACCCCTGCATCTTTTAATTTTTCAAAAAACAAACTTAAATGGGCCGGTTCAAAACCACAGACTTTTACATCTCCTTTTGTCATTACAGCGGCGGATATAAGTGTTGCAGCTTCTATTCTGTCAGGAATAACCTTATATCCGTTTACCCCTTTTAATTTTTTTACCCCCTTTATCACGAGAGTGTCTGTCCCTGCTCCGTATATTTGCGCACCCATTTCATTAAGAAAATTTATTGTGTCAATAACTTCCGGTTCTTTTGAAGCATTTTGTATTGTGGTTGTACCCGCGGCAAGACAGGCGGCAAGCATTACATTTACAGTCGCACCAAGGCTTACCTTGTCAAACGGTATAACAGCGCCTTTAAGTTTCTTTGCTGTTGTCTTGACATATCCGTGTTTCATTTCAACTTTTGCGCCAAGTTTCTGAATTCCTTTTAAATGAAGATCTATCGGCCTTGCTCCGATTGCGCATCCTCCAGGGAGAGAAACCTTGGCCTGACCGTATTTTGCGGTTAACGGTCCAAGAACATAAATCGAAGCCCTCATTGTTTTTACCAGTTCATAAGGGGCTTTATAATTGTTAACTCCCTTGGGATCTATTGTAAGCGTGCCTTCATTATATGTAACCTTTGCGCCCAGCATATTAAGAAGCTTGGACATTGTGCGTATATCTGTAAGATTGGGAACATTTTTAATTACAGAAGGGCTTGATCCAAGAAGGCTTGCAGCCATTATCGGAAGTGTTGCGTTTTTCGAACCCGAAACTTGCACTTCCCCTTTTAATTTCTTTCCGCCTTTAATAACCATTGTTTTCATCTGGATCATATGTAATTCCTCTTTTTATTTTATATGCTGTCAAATTATAGAACTTTTAAACAAAACAGTCAACGCGGGTCATTTATAAACGGTTGACTTTATTGTTATCTCTACCCGACGATTTTTTATTCTTCCTTCCGGCGTGGTATTATCCGCGACAGGGTATTTTTCTCCAAATCCCGCGGTCTGTATCATTTTCTCTTCCACTCCAAGTATGTTGACCATAAAAAATTTTACGGCTTCCGCTCTGGCCTTGGAAAGAGCAAGATTATCCATACCTTCCGCGTTGTCTGTATAACCCGCTATCAATATCTCAGACTCCGGATATTGTTTAATCACGGGACGTATGCTCTTTAACACTTCATAGGCGGTTATCCTTACATTGGCTTTGCCCTGTTCAAACAATGCGTCAGAGCTGAAGGTAAGTTTTATTTCCTTAAGCAATACAACCTGTGACTTTGTTTCTGACTGGGATTTATTTCCGAGTTTATCGCGGGATATTAATGAATAATAATAAATATCACCTGTCCTTACATATGTCCCGTCATTTCCTTTTCCGTCCCAGATGTATTCGGCAGGCGGTGTTCCGCTTCCGCCGGTTGAGAAGAAAACTTTTTTGTCCCTGTCCCAAATTACAAGCTGCCAATTGACAATTCCGTTTTTATCCTTTGCCAATAAACTGAATGTTGCGGGAATTAGAAGCGACTCCCCTTCCGGCTTCAGCAGTTTCGGCGATGCCTCAGCGTATGTCTCCGGAGGGGTATTATCCACTTCAAACACTTCTCTCCTGCTTATTGACTTTCCATTTCTGTATTCAGCTGTAAGTTCGGCCTCATATTCGGCATCGGGAAGCAATGTACCTGCAATTTTTCCCGTAAAAATATTTGTTCCTGCCTGTGTGACATCAACCGGGATTGTTCCCAATGCCTGTTTGCCGCCTTTTTTGTAAATTGAAATATATGCAGAACGAACTTTTTCAGCATATTTAAACTTCGGTGTAATTTCAACCGTGTCAAGCACACCGTCTTTATTCGGAGAAAATACAACCGGATTCACAGAAATAAAACAAGGCGGCGTTCCCCAAGAGTATAACAAAGAAATCCTGTGCGAGGCTCCCAAGCCCGCAATATCAGAAAAAGAATAATTAATCTCACCCTGTTCAAGCCGCACTCCCGCCCCGGCATTAAACCTGTTAAAACCTCCGAGCATATACCCAAGTCTTAAAAACAAAATGTCAAACACCCTGTATTCCGCGCCAAGCATATATAAAAAGTCATAATCAACGTGTATGGTATATTGTGCCGCCAGCAAAAGTTCTCCATGACCCGCACGAAATTTGTCCGAAGCTCCTATATCCACAATTTTTGGCGGAATAAAACCCTCATCTCTTATTTTAAGTGCGCTGCCAAGATTTGATAGAGTTATTCCAAATCCCACAAGATGTCCGTTTATCTCCGATTTATATAAAAATCCTGTATCAGCACAAATGCTTGAGCCTGACAGAGTGCCTATATTCTCGGTGCTGTACTTTAACCTTATTCCCGCAGACAAGAATTCCCTTATGCTCATGGCATATGCCGCGGCAAAGGAACTGCTGTAAGGATGAACTTTTTTTATTACAAACGAATCATAATTTATTCCGCTGTTAAGGTATGGCGTGTCATATGAAGGCAATGCAGATGTTTCATCAATAAGCCCGGCGTCAAATATCTGCAAAGATAATCCAAACTTAGCGCTTTCAACCGGTGAAAACGGCGTAATAAGGCTGATATTCTGGGCGTTCATTTCCTTAAACCATGAAACATGAGATATCTGCAGTTCAGAAGAAAGAATATAGGATATGCCTGCAGGATTATAATACATTCCGTAAGAGCCTTCGGAAACCGCCGTATAAGCGTCAGCCATTGCAGCCGCACCCGCCATGGGAGAAATTTTCAAAAAATTTAAGCCGGTGGTGCCGACAAGTTCTCTCCCAGCAAAAACCGAAAACGGCATTGCGGCAAGCAAAAGCACAAAGCATAAGCGATTCATTTTATCACCTTAAGTTGATCCGCCCTTGAAAGCAGGTTATTAAGATGAGATATAATGCTTTCCCTGTCTTTAAGCAGAAAAAGCTCCTTTCTTATTTCATTGGCTCCGTCAAAACCCTTAATATACTTTGTGAAGAATTTTCTTATTTCAAAGCAAGCCCTTGAGCCTCTGAATAAATACATTGCTTCAAAATGCCTGATACACAATTCTATGCGTTCCCTAATAGAGGGAGTGAAAGCAGGATCCTTTATCTGCCTGAAAATAAAAGGATTGCCTATTGAACCGCGCGCTATCATTACCGCATCCGCGCCTGTTTCATTTTTCATCCGCAGCGCATCGTCAGCTGTCATTACATCTCCGCTTCCGACCACAAACAATTTTGATTTTTCCTTAAGCTCCCTGATTTGTGTCCAATCCGCCCTGCCCCTGAATCCAAGAGCCCTTGTGCGCGGATGAAGCGTTATCATTGAAACTCCGTTGTCTTCCGCCATCCTGTTAAATTCAAGGTAATTTTTGACCGTATCATCCCAGCCGCTTCTTATTTTTATTGATACAGGAATTTTCACGGCACGAACAACTTCCTTCACAATGCTTTCAGCTTTTTTTATATCCTTCATAAGAGCCGAGCCAGAGCCCCCGTTTGTGACTTTTCTTGCAGGACATCCGAAATTTATGTCAATAATATCAAACCCAAGCGCTTCAGCTTTTTGCGCAGCAGGATAAAACAATTCCACGGCCTTCCCAAAAAGCTGCAGACCTATCGGATGCTCGTCTTCTTCATAATGATAAAGCGGCCTGATTTTTTCATCAAAACGGGCAAGTGAATGCTCGCTTATCATTTCTGTCCACAAAAGAGACGCTCCGTAATACCTTGCAATCCGCCTGTAGGGCGAATCCGTGTAGCCCGCAAGCGGGGCAAGAATGTAAGGAAATTCCCTTATGCGCGCGAAAAGTTCCGCGGCAGTAAATAAAGCCATTATTTTTTCTTTGCCTTTTTTGAAAATTTGTTGTTGTAAAAAATACTTTTTGATTTGATCTTCGTGGCGCTGTTCTCAACCGCAACCGTTATCCTGTTTAAAACAAGAAATACAAGAAGCATGGCGCCGGTTGCCATTGCAGCCAGCACATACATGCCAGAACCAACAGCCAAACCTATTCCCGCGGTTGCCCAAAGACTGGCGGCAGTGGTAAGGCCAATTACGTTGCCGCCTGACTGTATTATTGTGCCGGCTCCAAGAAATCCTATACCAGTCACAACCTGCGCCGCAATCCTTCCGGGATCAACCTGTGTTTCACCCTTATAATGAAGATACATATAAATTGACACTATTGTAAAAACTGTGGACCCAAGCCCAACCATTATGTGTGTTTTTGCGCCTGCAGGCTTGTGTTTTAATTCCCTGTCAAGCCCTATCAATCCGCTTAAAAGAACAATCACGCCTATCCTTATTGCCATTTCTGTATAAGTCATGGCCAACCTCCGCTTTTATCTTTGCTGATTAATTTTTAACTCGGGTTCGGCTTCAAGATCAAAACCCGAAAATTGTCCGGCCTTATACTTCACCATTCCGGCATAAGCAATCATGCCTCCGTTATCAGTGCAAAGCATAAATGAAGGCACATAAAAACCAATGTTTTTTTCCGCGCAAAATGCGGAAAGTTCTTCTTTAAGGTATGTATTTGCCGCAACCCCTCCGGTAAGCACAAGAGTTTTAAAAGGTGTTTCTTCGTTAATGCGTCTTACTTTGTTGCGGATTGTCCTTACTATTGTCTTTTGGAAAGCGGCCGCGATATCTTCAACCGAAACTTCTCCGTTCTTTATTGCCTGTTCATTGTTTTTGATATAATAAAGAACGGATGTTTTAAGCCCGCTGAAAGAAAAATCTTCACTGCCGTCCTTCATCTGCGCCTGCGGGAACACTATTTTTTTTGCATCACCTTTTAAAGCAGCTTTGGATACCGAAGGCCCTCCCGGATAAGGGAGATTAAGCATTTTTGCAACCTTGTCAAACGCTTCGCCGGCCGCATCGTCCCTTGTTGAAGCAATGAGTTCATAATCTCCAAAATCTTTCGCCATATAAATATTGGTGTGTCCTCCGGATACCACTATTCCCAAAAAAGGAAATTTAATTTCAGGATGTTCAATAAAAGGACTTAAAAGATGCGCCTCAAGATGATTCACGCCTATCAATTTTTTCCCCAAAGCAAAAGCCAAAGCTTTTGCATAAGAAACACCCACAATTAAAGATCCGGCAAGACCGGGCCCGTATGTTACCGCCACCGCATCAACATCTTCAATTTTTTTTGAAGCTTTTTCAAGCGCCTCATCAACAACAGCCGGAAGTTTGTTTAAATGCTCTCTTGCTGCAATTTCAGGAACAACGCCTCCATAAAACTTATGTATATCTATCTGACTGAATATAACATTGCTTAACAATTTATCATTTTCAATTATCGCCGCTGATGTTTCATCGCAGGATGTTTCTATTCCAAGAATTATCATTTTATAATCTCCGCCGCATAAACAAATTCAAATCCTCTGGACTCTATTTCGGGCATATACCGCTTAAGAGCTTCAAGAGTTATCGGGTGATCATGCCCTATTCCCACCGCACTGCCTTTTCTTTTTGCAACAGCAGCCAATAAATTAAGCTGCTGTTCTATTGAATCAAAATACTTTTCGTTATCCAAAAACACATCCCTTGAAGCATGCAAAACACCGGCCTTTTTGGCTTCCTCAACAGCCACGGAAGCGGCGCTTGTTTCGCTGTCTATAAAAAACATGCCCCTTAAAGCAAATTCTTTCATAACCGCGGACATTATTTGTCTGTCTTCGGTTGCTTTTGAACCCTCATGATTGTTTGCCCCAAAAACCCCCGGAACGGATTCAAAATTAATATCAAGTATTTCCTTTACCTGCTCAGATGTCATTCCTGTTTTTATTGTCAATCTTTCCACAGGCATATTTCGTTTTGGCTGCATGGGAAGATGAAGAATAACCTGTTTTTTCCACGAAGCTCCAAGTTTAACGGCTTTCAAAGAATATTTAAGCCCGGGAAGAACAGCCATTGTGAAAGGCTGCTTTATGATTGCAAGATAATCAAAATTTTTGGAACTGTATCCCCAGTCATCAAGTATTACGGCTATTTTGGGCTTTGCATTATTTACAAATCTTGCCTTAAAACAGGTGTATTTGCCGTAATGAACTTCCGCTATCACATTTTTAATTCCCTGAACATTTGTCTGCGATACTGTTGCCGAACACTCCGGTCCAAACTGCGCACAAAACTCATTAAACAACAATCCTATAGTTTTTTCATCATGACGCAAAGGAAGCTTTGCGGTTATATCCCCTTCATTTCCGGAAAGAACAAGAACAGGATCAACAAGTATCTTTCTTTTTAAAAATTTCTCAGCGGATTCCGTTATTGTTTTAAGCTTGTCATTTATCTTTGACTCTTCCTCCGGCAATTTATAATAAGCGTAATAAACGGACAAGACCGCAAGAATACAAAGCCCCAAAGTTATAAAAAAAAACTTTTTCGCCATTATTTTCCCGCCAAAATATCCATTGTATTAAGTATATCAATGGCGCGTTTTATTTGTATGTCGTTTTCTATGGCTGCATTTTTCGATGCCGCACGCCCGCCTTGTTTTTTGCCGATCTCAATCTTTATATTTTTAAGCACGCTCTCTCTGTCCGAAGCTATCTCCTGAACATTTGCTTCCATATCTTTTGACTTAACAAACTTTATAAAAGACTCAAGCAAATCATCGTCTCCGCCCTTTTTATAAACTCTTTTGATATCTTTTTCGGATACATTCACATTTGTTTTTTCTTTCCCGTTTAAGCCTTCAGGATTTTTTTTAAGATATTCCGAGGCAAAATCTTCAAAATATCCTTTATCCGACAAAGAAACGGTATATGCGGTCGGCACCGGTTCTTTAAGTTCAATATCCGGCTTTATGCCCACTCCGTGAATCTGCTTCCCGTTCGGGGTAAAATATTTCGCGGTGGTTATTCTTAACGCCGATTTGTCAGACAGCGGAATTATCGTCTGCACAGAACCTTTTCCAAAACTTCTGCTGCCTATTATAACCGCTCTTTTGTTGTCCTGCATCGCACCTGCAAGAATTTCCGATGCCGATGCGCTTCCTTCATTTATAATAAGCACAAGCCTGCCTTTATATTTTTTCTCTTTTTCCGCCTTAAATTTTATTGCTTTTGACTGATCTCTTCCCGAAGTTGAAACAATAAGGGCGTCTTTTGGCAGAAAAAATTCGGATATCTTTACGGCTTCATCCAAAAGTCCTCCCGGATTATTTCTTAAATCAATAATTACCTTGTTAATTTTTTTCTTTGCAAAATCATCAAGCGCTTCAGACACACCCGCGGCGGCCTTTCCCATAAATTCATTAATTCTTATATAGCCGACGTCATCTCCAATCGTTGTATATCTTACAGTCTGAACTTTTATTATTGCCCTGGTTATTGTGTATTCCTTCCAATCCGGCGAATTTCCTCTTTGTATCGATATGGTCACCTTTGTGCCCGGCTCTCCTCTTAATTTATGCACCGCATCCATAACTGTAAGGCCGTCAGTTGATTCTCCTTCAATCTGCATAATCTTATCCCCCGCCTGTATCCCCGCCTTAAAAGCCGGGGTGTCTTCAATGGGCGATACCACTATAAGCTGACCGTTTTTATTAAGAGAAATCTCTATTCCAAGACCGCCAAATTCGGCTTTTGTGTCATCGTTCATATCCTTATAACTTTGAACATCAAGATATTGGGAAAAAGGATCAAGATTGGCCACCATACCTTTTATGGCGCCCTGAACAAGCTGATCCGGATCTGTTTTATCCGTATCAACATAACTTTCCTGAATTATTGCATATACCTCCATAAGGGGTTTTAAAGCTTCGTAAGGGTCTCTGTCCTTTTTCGCATGAGCGGAAGGAGATACCAGAACGGAAAAAACAACCAAAAACATCAATATACGCTTCATTATATTTCCTCCAAAAAAAAATTTAGTATTTGATTATTTTATAAAAAAGAAAAAGAAAATGAAAGTAATATCTGTTTCTTAACCGGTTTAATTTATCTTCATACCGCCGATAAAAACAGACTGAATATTTAATTTTTCGTCACAAAGTATCAAATCGGCAGGCGCTCCCTCTGTTATTTTCCCGGATTTTAATCCAAGCAGAGAAGCGGGATTAAATGTTGCCATCATAAGAGCTTCTTCAATACCGGCATCTGTCCATTTCATCATATTTGCACACATCTGAGACAATTTAATGTTGCTGCCAAGAAGCCTTCCGTCCCGGCCATAACTTGATCCGTCCTTTACGATAAAATTTCCTATTGCTGCGCTGTAATAATTTCCGTCTTTTGTTTCCTTCATACCCGTTGAATCCGTTATTAATATTATACGTTCCGGACCAAATACTTTGTATATAAAAGAAAGTATTGACGGATGTATATGATTCCCGTCCGCTATTATTTCAACGGTTGTGCCTTGGGACTCAAGAAAAGCGACAACAGGCCCCGGTTCTCTGTGATGAATTCCCCTCATGGCATTAAACAAATGTGTCGCATGCTTTATTCCGCCTTTTATTGCTTTCTTTGTTTCTTCATATGTAGCCATAGAATGCCCAAAAGCTGTTTTTACCCCGTTTTTTGCCATTTCCGAACCTATTGAAGCTGATGTTTTGCATTCAGGCGCCACTGTAATAATCTTAAGATGCCTTATATGTTTTTTTATATATTTGGACTCTGACACTGCAGCCGGTCCCTTTAAAATATATTCACGGGGAATCATTCCGTTTTTTTCGGGATTTATAAAAGGGCCTTCAAGATAGAGCCCGATTATTGATGCTCCCGGAAGATTTTTGGAATGCTCGGATACCACTTCCATGGCTTCTTTTGTTTTCTCCGAGTAAAAACCCGCAATAACGGCTGAAGTTGTGCCTGTTAATGCCAGCGCAGTGCTGATTTTTTCAAGATCAGCCCTGCCTTTTATGTCCATAAAATGTATCCCGTCCGCTCCGTGTGTATGGATATCTATAAGACCGGGCGCAAGAATAAGACCGCCAGCGTCCACGGCTTTTTTGTCGCGCGTGCCCCGGCCAAGTGATTTAATCACGCCTTCTTCGGCAATTATTGTATCCTCTTTAACAAATCGCCTGCCGTCAAAGATTCTTGCATTTGTTATAATCATTTTTCCCCCTTGTAATATTATCGGAAAAAGACATTTCACTTAAAAACAAATTTTTTATACCGCACCTTTTCGTTTAACAGCCTCGGCTCCCTTTTGATTTGCAAAATCCGCGATTTCTTGAAGTTCATGTCTGCCAAAATTAAGGCAGGCGCCTTTTTTTTCAACCATAAACAGCACTCCTGCCATAAAAGCATCTCCTGCTCCGGTGGTATCAACCGCCTTAACCTTTTTTGCAGGCGAATGAAAAAAAATATCGCCGTACCTCACAAAACATCCCGAAGACCCGGCACTTATAAAGACAAGTTTTTTATCTCCGAATATACGGGACAAGGCATTGCGATTTGGATTTGTTTTAAATAAAAATTCAAATTCAAAATCACTTATTTTTATTATATCCGCATAATCAAAAGCGTTTTTAATCAATTTCCTTGCCTGTCCCTCTTTTCCAATCCATAAATTTGGTCTGTAATTTGGGTCATAAGAAATTAATTTTCCGTATTTTTTTGCAAGCTTTATGGCTTTCAATGTGGCGGCTGCGCTTTTAACCGACATAAGACTGATTGAACCAAAATGAACTATTGAACTTTTTTTTATTTTTGCTTCATCTATATTTTCGGCTGAAAGCATGGTGTCCGCCGATGGCGAGCCATAAAAAGAAAAATCCCTTTCGCCTGTTTTATCCAGAAAAACAAAAACCAAACCTGTCTTATAACCTTTGGTAATGCGCACACAAGAAACATCAACCCGGTTTTTACGGGCAAAATCCAGAAGAAATCTGCCAAGAAAATCATCCCCAACCCTTGACATAATTGCACTTCCCGCTCCCCATCTTGCAAGGTTGACAGCCACATTAAACGGAGCCCCTCCGGGTCTTAACAAATATCCCCAGCCTTCAGGAACAAAATCCGCAAGCATTTCACCGATTGTTGTTATCATTTTTCCTCCTGTATTTAATATAATACACCCGCTTTGCTTCCAGTCAATACCCTGCATATACTTGACATATCCCGCCTATACTGTAAAATCATTTACTGATATTTAAAAAGGAGGACATAATGAAAAAAACAATATTTCTGGCTGTTATTGCGCTTTTGGCATCAGCAGCGCTTTTTGCATCCACAGAAACACCAACGGAAACGGCAACTGTAACAGAAACCGTCACGCAGACAAACACACCTGACTGGACTGCAACCGAGACGCCCACAATTACAATGACACACACAATAACGGCAACACCAACCATGACCCCGACGCCGCAGCAAAAAGTTATAGCTTATCCCAATCCCGCTTACAGCAACACAATGGGGATCGCATATCCTCTTGACAATTCAAAGACAGTAAGAAAAGCCGAAATCAAAATATATAATGCCGCGGGCGAAAAGGTGTTAACGGTTATTGATGATGATCCGCACGGTTATACAAAATTTGACATCGCAAGACTTTCACGGGGCGTTTATTTTTACAGAATCAAAATAACTTATAACGACGGCACCGAAACCAAAACTGAACCGGAAAAATTCTCGGTAATAAGGTGAACACCATGAAAAAAACACTTTCAATTGCTGTTTTTGCACTAATTTTATCAGCAAATTTAACTGCTGCTGTTTTCTCGGAATTTGAATCAGTTTCAAATGTATCCGGAAAATATCTCGAAATACCTTCAGGAGCGGCCGCCTCCGGCATGGGAAATGCATACATCTGCACAGCCGAAGACGCACAGGCTTTTTTCTGGAACCCGGCAGGTACCAGGGCTCTTTTGGAAAAGAATGCAAATTCTTCTTTTTTTGTTTCACATAATTCATGGATTCAGGACATGGCGGTTGAGCAGTTAGCCGCAGTTAAAAATTTCGGCAAAGCCGGAGTCTTTGGCGCAGGAATTTTTTATTTCAACGCCGGCGAAATGACAAGAACACGGCTTGACAGCGAAGGAAATTTTATAATAGACGGCAAGTATTCCCCCTTTGCTCTTGTAGGAGGAATATCTTATTCAAACACTCTTGAAAAAAACATCGATTTTGGCATAGCGATAAAATACATACATGACAGCATTGATTCAAGCGCAGCAAACAGCATGTGTTTTGACATCGGCTTTCTTTACCGCACCCCGCTCGAAGGCCTTAAAGCCGCAATTACGGCAAAAAATTTCGGCGGGCAGTTCAAGTCTTCCGTCCTTGGGAAGGAAATTTCTCTCGGAACCTCATATTCAATAAATTTATACGGATACAGGAGCACTTTTGAATATAACATCTGCGGAAAGCTTGAAAACAACGCGCTTCACAGAACAGGGCTTGAAATAAAAACGCCTTATCTTGTCGCAATAAGAGCCGGTTATCAGACCGACAATTCAAGGGAGACAAAAGGCCTGCGCGGAATTACATTCGGCGCCGGCATTGACCTTACGGGGAAATACATTGACGCAGCCTTTGAGCCAATGGGCGAATCCGGAAACGCAATCAAGGTTTCCTTTGGCGGTTCTTTTTAAACACTTAAATTAATCCCGTATTCTTTCATCTTTCGCCACAAAGTTGAACGGGAAATCCCAAGGGCCTTTGCAGCTTTGGTGTGATTGTCGCCAAAACGCGCGAAGGCCTTTAATATTGTGGCTTTCTCAACCTCTGACAATAACAGGTCATTGTCAGCATTAACCGTATCTGCGCCGTCAGGCCCGCCGAAAGCCGGAAGCTGTTTAACGGGACTTATATTCTGCATATAAATGGGCAGATCATCAATTGTGATTATATCCGACGTGCACATTGCAAAAGCATGCTGTATTATATTTTCAAGTTCCCTTATGTTTCCGGGATACGAATATGCAAGCATTGCAGCCCTTGCTTTGGCGTCTATTCCAAGAATTGTCTTTCCTGAATGCCTGTTATACTTTTCCATGAAGAACCTTATTAACAAAGGTATGTCTTCCTGTCTTTCCCGTAAAGGCGGAAGATGTATATGTATCACATTAAGCCTGAAAAAAAGATCTTCCCTGAATTCTTTTTTGGCAATAGCTGGTTTTAAATCTCTGTTTGTGGCGGCAAGAACTCTGATATTGACTTTTTTTACATTCTCATCGCCCAATCTTCTGAATTCTCCGTATTCAAGCACCCTTAAAAGTTTCGCCTGCAGATTCAAATTTAAGTCCGCGATTTCATCAAGAAAAAGAGTGCCGTTATCCGCAAGTTCAATCATTCCCTTTTTATCTCCAACCGCACCGGTAAAAGCGCCTCGTTTATACCCGAATATTTCGGACTCAAGAAGATTGTCTGGAATGGCCGCGGAATTAACCGCAACAAAAGGGCCTTCCGACCTTGCGCTTAATTCATAGATTGACCGCGCAACAACTTCCTTGCCTGTTCCTGTTTCGCCTGTAATCATAACATTGCTGTCTGATCTGGCTATTTTTTTAATAATTGCCTTTATCTTCTGGATTTTTTCGCTTGCGCCTATAAACCTTCCTTCAAAATAATCCGCTTCATCCCTGCCACGCATTTTAAGCTTGTCAATTACAAAACGTACATCGCTTATCGTTATCGGCTTGCTTATATATCTGAAATTTTCCCGTCTTGAAATTGAAACAGCTCTTGAAAGCGATTCCTTATCCGAAGCTATAATCACGCCCATGGAAGGATTTTTTTCGCGTATAAATCTTGGTAAATTTATATCAAGATTCTCCATTATCGTGAGGTCAACAATAAGATATTCGTATCCCGCCGCTATCCTGGACAGCATTAAATTGGAATCAGAAGCAATATAAGGATGAAATCCCGCATCATGAAGGCTGTTTTGAAGACTTATCGCTTCTTCCTTTTCCGTAAGAGCGATTACTATCCTTGACATACCGCCTCCTAATTACTGATAATTTTATCCTGCAATTCCTTAATCTGCTTATTTTCAGGATAGTGCATAAGACCCTGCTGAAGCACATTTACCGCTTCTGCCTTAAGCCCCTTTTTATAATATGCATAGCCAAGATAAATATATCCTTCCGGCGTCTTTGTTTCATTTAAAGATTTTTTAAAACTTTCAATAGCCAATTCCGTTTTATCTGTTTTAAAATAAAACACTCCTTTGTTTAAAAATATTATACCTGTTTTATATTTTTTTTCAAGCAAGTATTCGTATATTGGATATGCTTCTTTATAGTTTTGTTTTGACATAAGTTCATTTGCTCTTTGAAGAGCTGTTTCAAGTTTATCCTGATCACTCATGCTTCCTGTTATCTCAATTATTTTTTTTACAACCGGATTATTACCGCCCATATTAATAACCTCTTTTAAAACTTGCTCAGATTCTTTTAACCTCATCATCGAATATAGTCTTATACCCAAAGATTCCAGCATTACTTTATCTTTATACCCGGCCAAAAATGATTTATACAAATAATCAAGCTCTCTGCCTTTTTCATCCATAGCGGCATAAGCAAGCGCCATGCTGAAATAAATGTTGGCAAGAGGTTTCTCAACCGGAAATGCCAGAGACATCTTATAAAGCTTTAGCGCTTCAGCCGGTTTACCCGCCCTCAATAAAGCATTTGCGTGGTTAACCATTGACACGGGATACCACGTAAGAAGATCCCTGTTATTCTTGTAAGCAACGGAATGCGTCTCGTAAAAGTTTCTGAAAACATAAAAATCGTGCAGCAAAGCCGGATAAACTTTGTGTTTTTCTTCAAGCTTTAACAATAGTCCGTATTCATTGGCATTTAATGCCGTAAATTTGTCAAGCCGCGGAAGAAATCTGCTTCTGTAAAAAGCGGATTTTTGAGAATAATAAAGCGCAATTTTTGCAATGTTGCCTTCGGAATCATACGGTTTCATTTCTATCCCGGATCCAAACTTCCTTTCAAAGTCATCTATCCCCCATTTAAAGATTAAAAAAGAAGCGGTCGCAAACTTAACGTCAGTCCTTCTTTTTTGAATTTCAGTTATGTAATATACGGGCATAAGATTATAGTCGCCGTCCCCCGCATAAGCTTCATTATGACCTATGTTTTTAAGCAAATTGCAGCCGTAATCATAAGAAAGATAATCCCGGCCGAAATCATTCTTTTTTACGTTCGTCATAAACTCATGCACAAAAAAAAGCGCCGCCAATACAACAAAGAAAGCCTGCAGGGCTTTACTTTTTCCCGAATATGCCATTGCAGGTTTAACCGCATAAGCCATAAAAACAGCAAGCACGGTAAAAGCCGGCATAAGGAAAATATGTATAAGCCATATTACACCCTCCTGCGTTCTGTTATAAAGCACCACAGCCGCAGTCACGGACAGAAACATGGTAAATAAAAACACTGAAACTTTTCTGTCTTCTTTAAACGCAAACCATACACCCGCCGCGGACAAAATTATAAAGGCCCCAAAATTTACAGCCAAAAGCCCAAGGAATTCCTTTATCTGATAAGCAAAAACTTCGGCGGTGGCATCAACAGGCACCAAATATGCTTTTCTTAAAATGACCCACATAAGATTCTGTAAATTCGATGGATCTCCCCAATTCAAAGAAGCCATTGCATTCGCCCTTATAACAAGATATAAATAAGGCGTTAATCCGAGAATAAAAAAAGCAAAACATACAGCCAGTCTCTTCGGCGTAAATCTTTTAAACTGTATGATAAAGACAACAATAAACGAAGGTACCGCAACCAAAACACTTGGCCAATGATTGGCAAGAGATAATCCCAATATAAAAGAAGCAAGATAAATATGTTTTGTATTGAAACTTTTAATCATTCGAATGCAGAGCATAATAATCACAAGCATAAATAATTGATGAAGCATATAAATTCCGCCCTTTGCTTCCATTGCCTGATTCCAGAAAATATATGAAAAGGCCAGTATAAGGGTAAGCATTATTGAAAGCAGAAAACCATTTACTCCGGCGCTTAATTCGCCATAAACTATCCTAAAAAAGACCAAAAGACATAAAAATGCCAGAATTGCCGCCAATACGTTTATTTTGAAGGCATGATTGCCAAACGGCATCATTGCAGACCACGCCTTGCCCAGCAAAGCGTGAAGCGGATATCCCGGAGGATGGCCAATTCCAAGTGTTATCGCGGCGGCTGTTGTCTCAGGGGAATCGTTATTTTTAAATACGGGATTCATGTAATGCAGGTAAACTCCAAAAACCGTAAGCAGAGCCGCTAAAAGCACTGTTTTTTGCCATAACCTCATTTATTCCTCCCTGCAGAAATCTTAATTTCTTCCCTGTTCATTTCATGCCCGAATGCAAGGGCCTTGTTCAGCAATTGTGACTTTTCATTTTTATCGTTAAGCAGTACTGCCGTATTAAGCATCATCACAGGATACCACAGCGTGTTATCCGTGGCGTCATTAATAATATTCCTGTAAGCATAAAGTTTAAAAACAGAAGGCCCTCCAAAAACCCCCGCATACAATATTCCATAAGGGAGTAATCCTTCAGGATAACGTTTAAGCCTTCCCGAACCCGCAGGAGCCACGAAAACACGGTTTTTCTTTGAAACTTCAAGGTATGCGGCCCTGATTATATCAGGCTGTCCCGTTGCAATTTTTATATTCTCGTTTTTTTCAAATGTTTTTATGCCAAATTCATATGTAAGATCCCCCGCCGGATAATGTCTTATACCCTCTTTTTTAACATTTACAAGATAGTATGCAGCCATGGCATAAGAATCATCATTAGTGAACAATACGGAATTTTTACCTGCAGTTTTCGCGATATTCATTGCATTGTCATAGCCCGTAAAATAAACGGAACCGGAATAAAATATAAAACAATAAATCATCGAACTTAAAGAAAAAACAAGAAACAACAGCTTCATCGCTTTGCTTCCCGACCCAAAATCCCCCAGCCCCGCCATAATAACCAATGCGGCAAAAACAGGTATTAGAAATATGCCCGCATAAAAAGACATGTTAACAGGTGTTGCATTAAAAAAAGTTGCGCTCCCGCCAAGAAGCACCGCAAATAAAAACAGATTAACTGTAAGTTTCCTGTTGTTTTCAAGCGCTTTGCCAAATCCTATTGCGGCAGGTATAATTGCCGGCCCGGCAACATAAAGCGCCTGTTTAAGATTGGACAGCAATATATCATTCGTCATGACTGAATGCGGTCTGTAATTTAATCTTAGAACATATTCAAGAAAACCTGCCAGGTTTCCCGCGTCCCCCCAGATTATTCCCGGATTTGACCAGGACCTTATGATTAAAAAAATATAAGGAGTGGCCCCTGCCAGCAGGAAAATTATCCCTTGAAACAAAACCCTGCCTTTGTCCTGTAATGAACTCAAAAAAAGCGCAGGAAGCAGAAACAGAGCGCTCATTGAGTGGTTTGCAATGGCCAAACCCGTGACAAAGAACGCCATCAGTTTATGCCGTCTGTCATCAGACGAAATAAGAAAAAGAGATATCACAGAAAGAAGAACGTTCAGCCCGTATATTCCCCCTTTTGCTTCCAGCGCCTGAACCCACGGCATATACCAAAAACAAAACATAAAAAATGCAATTATACCCGAATAAATTCCTGAATTTTTTCTTACAATTAAAAAAATCGCCGCTCCTGTAAGAGCAAAGAAAAAAGCGGACATACAATTTATTCCAAAAGCCGGGGGAAAAATTGACAAAACCGCTTTGCCAAGCATTACAAAAACAGGATATCCGGGAGGATGAGCCGGCGATAAAGTATGGCACGAAGCGATAATTTCAGGTGAATCATTTACCGGAAAAGCGGAATGGGCGGAAAAAACATATAAAGAAAACACGACAGCAAACAAAAAAGCGGCACACTTCATTTTTCTGTTGCCTTAATAAGACGTTCAATTCTTTCATTTATGCCGTTATATTCAACAAACTTTTGCAGCGCTTCCCGTGCAGATCCGACATCGCCTTTGGCCATATATGCCGTGGCAAGATTGGTATAAGCGGCTTCATAATGGGGTGCGGTATATACCGCAATTTTAATATGTTTAATTGCTGTTTCCAGGTCTCCAAGCTGCCCGCTTATGGCGCCGTACATATTGTTTACCTCGGGGCAATAAGGATTTATTTCAAGATCCTTTTTGTACATTTCCCTTGCTTTTTCGGCCATTCCCGCTTTCCTGTAATTTTCAGCCGCAAAATAATACATTCCGACATCCGCCTGAGGATTAAGTTCCACGGGTTTCATCCATAAAATTCTCTCATACATTTCCGCCGCTTTATTATAAATGCCCTGCTCCGAAAGCTTATTGGCTTTTTTCAGGTAAACATTTGACAGTAAAGTCCTTGAATCATGAAATAACGAATACCCCAGAAATAAAAATGATATTGCCGCAACTGCCTTTGCCGCATTTGCGTTAAAAGACTTTGAAGAAATATTCTTTGACAATGCCGCCATAAAAATAAATATATACAAAACTGTTGCCGGTATATTATAAAAAGTGTTTACCAAAGAAGCTCCAAGAATCGAAACCACCGCGGCGGACATACCCATAACATCCGTTTTACCTGATTTGGCGGAAGAAAAAAATCCCAAAACAAACGCAAAAATAATCCAGCAAAAAGCCGCAAAACCCAATATCCCTGTCTCGGACAATATCAACAGGTAATTCTGATGCGGCATCCACGTAACGACATAATCAACGGATTTATCTTTTGATTCATTAAGAAGCACTGCCTGATATTTTGGATAATTAAGTCTGTACATTCCCATTCCCATTCCAAGAACGGGTTTTTCCTTAAACATATTAAAAGCCGCTTTCCACATAATTAACCTGTGCTCTATTGAACGTTTTTTTGACTCGGTTATTTTCTTTATAACCAAAGGGGAAGCCAAGACTGCAGCAATCAGAATAACACCGGCGGCAACTGCCATTTTTTTTCTTTGTTCCTTATAAATGACCATATGGGAAATATACAAAAAAACTGCCCCCGCAATAAAACCTATCCAGGCCCCCACAACTTTGGCATATATAAGCGACAAAATTACAGGCAGCAAAAGAATTGCGTTAAGCATTCTGTATTTTTTTTCATATATTATCCTGCCTGCGGAAATAAATGCGCCAAGCAAAAGGTGTCCGGCGTAAAAATCAGGGTTCCCTGTTGTCCCCATTGGTCTCCCAAAAAAATCCGTATTCCAGGGAAAAGGATCCAAACCAAAATGCTGCATAACTCCGTATATGCCGTTGATAAAATTTACAATTATAATAAGCGTAAGAATTTTTCTTATGCCTTTTTCACCGCAGACCGAATGAATTATAAGAGCGCCGCACGCAAATAAAATCATTTCATATGAATACTTAAGGCTTATTTCCTTGTTTATTGCGGATAACACAGACAGCAGGCAAACAAAACAATATACAAAAAACGGCACAAACGAATAAGATTTTATAACAAAATTTTTTTGCAGTCTTATGGAGAGAATTGCGGCCATAAACACAATAAAAGGCACGAATATCCTTACAACGGAAAGCTGTGCCGGTCCGAAAGGATCATAAAAAGGCTGATAAAAAACAAGCGTTACCGCGGCTACAATAAAATTCGCCGTATTTTTTACCAGTAATCTTAAAATCCCGTTCATCTGCAGTACATCTTATATGCCATAATATTCGGCTTCGTTAAGAGCCACGCCGGCCGCTCCGATGGCGCCCGCTTCCTCTCCAAGTTCAGCAGGCAGAATTTTCGCCGCCTTAAATGGAACTGCGAAACATCTGGCTGCGGTTTCCCTGCGTAAAGGAGAAAAAAGCTTTTCTCCCGCGTTTATTACCCCGCCTGCTATAACTATCACTTCGGGATTTAGCGCATTTATCATGCCGGCAACGCCGGTTGCAAGATGCCCGATAAAGGAATCCCAAACCGCGGAGGCAGTGTTGTCTTTTTTTACCATAGCTTCAAAAACATGTTTTGATGTTATTTTACTTATGTCGCCTTTTACCATGTCTCTAAGAATTGACCGGGAGCCATTTTTAAGCATTTCCTTCGCGGTATTTGCAATTCCGGTTGCGGAAGCGTATGTCTCAAGACATCCTTCATTGCCGCAGCCGCATTTCCTTCCTTTAATTTCAACTATTATGTGCCCAAGTTCCCCGGCAGTCCCGCTTATGCCCCTTATAAGTGAATTATTTAAAATTATTCCTCCTCCCACTCCCG
>CAYQIS010000004.1:0-145709 GCA_964417645.1 uncultured Spirochaetia bacterium | reverse complement strand
GTTCGCGGCGCCTTATACTTGGAAAAGCGTCCAGGTTGGCGGCGGCGGATATGTGACGGGAATAATTTTTCATCCTGCGCAGCAGAACCTGCTGTATGCAAGAACGGACATGGGCGGCGCATACCGATGGGATAATGCAAATACAAAGTGGATTCCTTTGACAGACCATCTTGTAAGAAGCAATTCTGATTATATGGGCATACTTGCAATGGCGGTTGACCCGTCTGATGTTAACAGGGTATATATGCTGTGCGGTAAATACACTCAAAGCTGGGCCGGAAACGGGGCTTTACTTTCTTCAACAAATCAGGGAAATTCCTGGACAATAAATCCGGTAAGTTTTAAGGTTGGAGGCAACGAAGTCGGCAGAGGCGTGGGCGAACGCCTTGCGGTGGATCCCAATCTTGGAAGCATATTGTTTGCGGGAACATCCGGTGATTATCCTTCGGGTTTATACAAATCAACAAATTACGGCGCATCTTTTTCGGCGGTTTCATCTTTCCCGCAGACAGGAGTAATAAATTTTATTAAGTTCATTAAATCATCCGGCACAACAGGCAATCCCACCCAGACAATTTACGTTGCGGCCGGTGTAAACGGAAGCAGCCTTTATAAATCAACCAATGGCGGAACAAGCTGGGCGCTTGTTCCGGGCCAGCCTGCAGGCCAGCAGGCAACAAGGGCATCACTTAACGGAAATATAATGTATATTGTATATTCAACAAATAACGGCCCCAACAACGGAACAGGCACAGGCAGTGTTTATAAACTTGACATTACAACCGATACTTTCACGAATATCACGCCTTCCGGAGCAACCAACTTTGGCGGAATAAGCGTTGACCCGCAAAACGTCAACAATGTTGTTGTGACTTCGCTTTTTCAGTGGCAGACAAATGACCCGATTTTTTACAGTACCAACGGCGGCACGACTTGGACAAATAAAAGTCTGCAGGCAACTTATGTACGCACAACATCGCCTTATACATCATCCATTAATCCTCACTGGGCTACAGACATCCAAATAGACCCTTTTAACAGCAACATAGCGATATGGAATACGGGCTACGGCGTGTGGCGCTGTACAAACCTTCAGTCAGCATCTGTTACCTGGAATTTTAATGATGTGGACCTTGAAGAAACGGTTCCCATGCAGATTATCAGCCCGCCGTCAGGCGCGCCGCTTTTATCTGCGATGGGCGATGTTGACGGGTTCAGGCATGATGACCTTGATGTTTCTCCGCCGCTGGGCAGATATAATCCAAAAAAGGGAACCACATTGTCAATAGCATTTGCGGAGAACGTGCCGCTGAAAATTGTTAAGGCGTATAATGTGTCGCCTTATGGCGCTTATTCAACTGACGGCGGAACAACATGGACGGATTTTGCATCTTATCCCGCTGGAACAACTGCAGGCGGAAGCAGGGCAATTGCAATATCCGCGAACGGGAATAATATTGTATGGAGCCCGACGGGCGCTTCCGTATCATATTCAACCAATAACGGCAGCACCTGGACAGCGTGCGGTGGAAGCCCGCCTTCGGGGTTTTCGCCTGTTGCGGACAGGGTTAATTCAAATAAATTTTACATTTATGACGGCGTTAACGGCCGTATGTGGGTATCTACAAACGGAGGCGCAACATTTGCCCAGGGGGCAACAGGGCTTCCGACAGTGCCAAGCTGGGCGCCTGCTGACGGCAGCTGCGCGGCAGTGCCCGGTAATGAAGGCCATTTATTTATCACGACGGAAGCGGGCGGGTTATATCGTTCAACCGATTCGGGCGCTACCGCAACAAAGGTAAGTTCGGTTACCGCCGCATACAGGGTTGGTTTTGGCAAGGCGCTTACAACATACCCGACAATATTCCTTCACGGAATAGTAAGCGGTACAACAGGTTTCTTTATGTCAACAGATCAGGGTGCTACATGGACGCGCATTAATGACGACACACATCAATACGGATACGTGCATCAAATTATAGGAGACCCCCGCGTATACGGCAGATGCTATGTGTCGGCCGAAGGCCGAGGGATAGTTTACGGCGAACCTGAGGGAACACCGACGCCGACTTTTACAAACACATATACAATTACGCCGGGAGGCCCCACATTAACATTTACAAGCACGCCAACATATACGGCAACAGCCACACCCACAAATGCTTTCAAACTGATATACGACGGAGATACCGCGGGATACAGGCTGTCTGACGGCACGCCTTCAACATCAGGGACGGCATCTCTTACGGAAGGCACTGGCGGAGTTACAGGAAACGCCATGATACTTGCGTATTCTTCGCCGGCATATTGGCAGCAGGGCCAGTGGGATTTCCCTCCGGCAAATACCGCGATGGCGGGAAACACAAATCTTGTTTTTAATATCAAAGCAACAGCAGGAACGGTAAGCGCGCTCAGATTTACAATCGGCTGGGAATACGGTCATTTTCTTATAGATCCTTATGTTGTGGGAGGCGGAGGCATAACAAGCACATGGAAAACCGTAAGCATCCCGATTGCGGATGTTCTTTCAAGCACTCATACGGCGGTATATTATCTTACGCTTATTAACAATTCCACGTCAGATTATACAATAGCTGTTGACAACATACGTTTTGAAGGCGCATCTGCGGCCACAAGCACATATACATATACCGCAACATCAACATATACAAGAACCCCCACGGCTGCAAACACATCAACTTCAACTTACAGCGCCACATCAACTGCAACAGGCACATATACAAGCACATCAACAAATACCGCGGTTTCAACGGCAACTTTTACTTATACGAACAGCAGTACAAACACTGCGCTGCCCACAAACACAAACACTGATATTCCAACCAACACGCCGACAAGGACCAATACATATACATCCACAGCAACAAGCACAAGGACTTTTACAAACACATACACCGAAACTTATACACCTTCGGATACCGTAACGGCAGGGGGCCCGACATTTACATTCACTTATACCCATACGGCAACAAGCACGCCCGTGCCTTGCGCCTGCGGGGTGACATACGGCAAAAATAATATTACGGGAATGTCCGGCGTATCCATATATAATTCAATCACGGCCAATCCCATACATATTGCGGAAAGCACAAACATAGAAAGTCTTGGAGTTCATGTTGTGGCAAGTTCGGGCGGCAGTATAAAAATGGCGCTTTATACAAATGAGGGTTTTGGACCGGGAGCCCTTATTGTGTCTTCGGCTGAAGTCCCTTCAACAACTGGCTGGAACGTAATAGATATACCGGATACATTTGTTCCGGCGGGGTATTATTGGATAGCGATAAATACAGCTCCCGGAATTACTGTAAGCGGAGTTAACGGAATGAGCAATTCTGAAATTTATACCGGCTATATTCCGGTAACTGCGCCAATGCCGGATGATTTTCCCACAACCGGCGTAAGCGTAAGCAGCGGTGTGTATGCCTTAACCGCAAATTCGTGTCCGTCTTCATGTGATACTCCGACTGCAACTCCCACGCCTGTTCTTCCATGCATGTGTTCCGAACGCATGGGATTAAAGTACGTGCCAGCCGCAACAGGTCTGGATTTAACGGGCTGGATGGTGTCAAATGCATATACTCCGGATAATACCGGTATTGCAACAGGGGCAAATGTTTATGTATATGCGGGTTCCGGCCAGGTTAATGTTGCCGTTTACTCAAACGACAATTCAACCGGAAACAATATGCCTTCTGTTCTGCTTGCGCAATCAGGCCCGCAGAACGTCGTTATGGGCTGGAATAGTATTCCATTCCCGTCAATACATCTTACGTCAGGCACGGTTTACTGGATATCAATAATTCAAAGCGCGGGGCTTACGCTTACAAGGGATTCCGGCGCCGCGATGGACTGTATGGTTCACAAGCTTTCATTTGGAGATTTCCCCGGAGTGCTTCCTTGGCCGTACACTTACGATTCTTCGAACTGGGCTTTTAATATTGAAATATGCCCGGATGCCTGCAATACTGCAACGCCAACTTATACAGCAACAGACACTTTTACGCAAACTCCGACAGCCACTTACACTTCAACCGCCACGCAGCAAATCACCGCAACATCCACGGAAACAACTGTCTTGCAAACGCCCACTGACACGCAAACCGCAATTCCGGAAACAGCAACTTTCACTTATACATACACCGCGACAGTTTTTGTCCCCACATTTACGTATACAAGCACTGCCACATCAACACCTTCAACCACTTTCACAAACACTTATACCGTGACGGTTTCTTACACCGCCACACACACATTTACCCCTGAAAATACTTATACATACACATTTACACAGACGCCGACAATTATACTTACATTCACACCAACTCCGGTTGCAACAAAAGAGAAACTTGAGATAATCAATCAGATGGCATATCCGAATCCCTTAAATCCGGAAAAAGATTCTGCTATCATTGTGAAGTTTACGGCAACCCGTAATTTTAAAGAAGAGCGCCTGCTGATTTATACTTCTGCCTTAAGGCTTATCAGGGAGGCCGCATTTAAGGGCGATTTTGCGGCAGGAGAAGGATATATTGGTATGGCGGCAAAAGACTTGAAAACATTGTCCAACGGCGCATACTATTACCTTGTAATTTTAAAAGACGATAAGGGCAATGAAGCAAGAGGCAAAGTGGGCAAATTAATCATATTAAAATAAAATTAACCTTAAAAAACGGCGCGGGATATGCCCGCGCCTTTTTTGTTTTTGTGATATAATCCGTAAAAAACTTAAGTGAGGGATAATGCGTATTGTTTATTTTTTGGTAATAATTTCTTTGCTTTTTACTGGATCGTCCCGTGCAGAGGAAACTTTATACGCTTTTGAAACCCTGGAAAAACAGATAAGAGACAAAACAATAAGCAGGGAAGAAGCGGAAAAATGCGTCCCTCAGGCAATGGAAGAATTAAATATGGCTTACTTTAAAGCAACCGGCGGGAAGTGGCATGGTTCAGGAATTCTTGTGTTTCCGGTAAAAGGATACGGCAATCGTGATATAGGCACGGGCGCATATTTTGCAAGGCATTTTGATTTTTATAATAAGAATACAAAAAAGACACACCCTGCATATGACATTTTCATAAAGGATAATAATCATGACCTTGCCGACGATGATACGGGAAAGAAAGTTCCGGTAATTGCGGCATCAGCGGGAATAGTTGCCTCTGTCAATACAGGCTGGGAGGAAGGATCATTGCTTAGAGGCGGAAATTATGTCTGGATTTATAACGGCGATGACAGGCGCCTTTATTATTACGCGCATCTTGAAGAAGTGGAAGTAAAGCCGGGGCAGTTTGTTCATGAAGGTGATTTTCTTGGGCATGTGGGAAGAACCGGCGTTGAAGCCGCAAAAAAAAGGTCACCCACACACCTGCATCTTATGACTGTGGAATATCTTGGGGGCACGCAATTCAGGGCTGTAAATACACTTAAGGAACTTGAAAAGGCAAAAAAAGTTTCAGGTAAAGGCAACCATTAATTTGTTAGCTCCGTCTAAGTATTGGAGGTAAACATGAAAATAAAATATATTTTGCTGTTTCTTGTTGCATTACCGTATCAGATTTTTCCTTTGACATGGGAAGATATAGCTTCTTCCGCCGTTAAAAATAACAATGCCCTTGAATCTGCAAGGCACAGTCTTTATGCCTCGCAGGCAAATGCAAGAGGCAGCATTGCTTCCGTTCTGCCTAACGTTTCTTTATCCGCGTCAGGAAATAAAAGTGGCACAGACTTGCCGGTTGTGTCTAATTCTGAAAACTATTCTGTTTCTGTCAGGGCCGGCATAATTATATTTGACGGCTTGAAAACGCCGAACAATATTATAGCTTCTTTTGAAAATGCCAATGCCGCTGCATATTCTTTTAATGAAAAGTCAGCCGCGGTCCGATATAAGGTTTTCTCGGATTATATAAATTTATTAAAAGCCGCGGAACTGGTTAAGGTGACATCGGGGATAACCGAGAGAAGAAAAATACAGATGGAACAGGTAAAATTAAGATATCAGGGAGGAAGGGAAAATCTTGGTTCCGTGAAATCGGCGGAAGCTGACTATGAACGCGCTGTTATGGAAGCGGACTCTGCTATAAGGGGTCTTGATTTTGCATTTAATGAATTAAAAAGAAGCAGCGGAATAAGCGCGGTATCTTACTCTGAAATTATCGGCAGTCTTGAAATCGATGATGATAAACCGCCTGAAGCAGACCCTAAAAGGGAAGCTTTTGTTTCAAACTCATATCTTGCCGCATCCTGCAGAAGAAAGGCGACCGAGGCATTGTACAGGGCTACGCTCGGGGTTTTCTCGCCGGATGTGTCGCTTAATGCATCTGCCGGCAGGTCAGGAAATTCATGGCCGCCGGATTACAGCCGCAGCTGGACGCTTGGTTTGTCTTTGTCTTTTGATGTTTTTAAAGGAGGGGAAAATATTGCAAAAATTCAGGCGGCAGGCGATTCAATGGAAGCAGCCAAAGCTGATGAAAGGCAGGCATATGATGATGCGGTTTCACTTTTGGAATCCGCTAATAATTCATTAAAAGACGCATTTGCAGCAGCCAAAGCAATGGCAAAGACTCTTGAAGCCGCGGAAACCAGGGCCATGATTGCTGATTCGCAGTACAGCAACGGGTTAATGGATTATGATACGTGGAGCGTTATACAAGACAGTCTTATGAATGCAAGAAAAAATAACATACAGGCAAAAGCCGCTTATTTTACGGCAAAAGCCAGCCTTGATAAGGCAAGAGGGAAGGTGCTTGATGAAAAGTAAAATTATTTATGCCGCTGTGGCGGCCCTTCTGATTTTTGGATGTTCTTCAAAAAAACAGGAAGTGCAGCAGATAAAACCGTTAAGCGGCAATATAATGGTTAAAGTTTCGGTTACGGGATCCGTTATGCCCCAAAACCGGATACAAATAAAACCTTCTGTTGCGGGAAGAATTGACAAAGTGCTTGTCAATGAGGGCGATTATGTCAAAGCAGGGCAAAAAGTTGCGGAGATGAGTTCTCTTGAACGGGCCGCGCTTCTTGATGCGGCCAAATCGGGCGGAGGCGAAGAAGCGGCCAAATGGGAGGAAATTTACAAACCAATACCATTAATTGCACCTTTGTCAGGAAACGTAATAGTGCGCGCGATAGAACCGGGCCAATCTGTAAACCAGTCTGATACTGTCATAGTGCTGTCGGACAGGCTTATTATAAGGGCGTCAGTTGATGAAACTGATATAGGAAAAATAAAAAAGGGTCAGGAAACGGAAATAAGCCTGGATGCCTACCCTGATGTGCGCATATCAGGCACTGTAAACCATATTTCTTACGAATCATCAAGCGTAAACAATGTAACAACCTATAAGGTTGACATTCTTCCTTCGGAAATACCGGGATTTTTCCGCAGCGGTATGAGCGCGAATGTTGATATTATTGTCGAGAAAAAGACCGGAGTTATGCTGCTGCCTTCGGAAGCTGTAAGCATTGACGAGAAAGGCGCATCATATGTAAATGTTAAAGGCAAAGGCAAGATTCCGGAAAAAGTATATGTTGAAACAGGAATAATGGAAAATGGAAGGACGGAAATTATTTCAGGAATTAATTATGAAACCGAAGTCATGGTCAGCGCAAAGAGCTATGTCGCAAAAGGAAAGAAAGAAGAGGCAACCAGCCCTTTCATGCCCAAAAGACCCAACATGAGGGGGAATAAGCGTTGATTAAACTTAAAGGGATCTCAAAAACTTACGGAACAGGGGAAAGCGCTTTTAAAGCCCTGAAAAACGTGTCCCTTGAAATAAAAAAAGGCGAGCTTGTGGCCATAATGGGCCCTTCAGGTTCCGGCAAGTCAACACTTTTGCATTTAATGGGTCTTTTGGACACACCGGATAACGGTATTTATGAACTTGATTCCGTATTAACATCAGGGCTTAAGGAAAAGGAACTTGCCCGTTTAAGAAGCGAAAAAATAGGTTTTGTTTTTCAGCAGTTTCACCTGCTTCCAAGAATGAGTGTTGCCGACAATGTTTCTTTGCCTTTGATCTATTCCGGTAAAAGGGAATTTACCGAAAGAGCGGCCGAACTTCTTGAAAAAGTCGGGCTTTCATCCAAATTAAAGAATTTGCCTGCACAGTTATCCGGCGGCGAGCGGCAGAGGGTTGCAATTGCAAGGTCTTTGATAAATAATCCCGAGATTATTCTGGCTGATGAACCGACAGGCAACCTTGACAGTAAAAGCCAGGAAGAAATAATGAGGATACTTTTAAGGCTGAATGAAGAAGGCAGGACTGTTGTAATAATAACCCATGAAGAAGAAGTTGCTTCCTATGCCAGGCGCATTATTAAAATAAGAGACGGGCAAATTGTTTCTGACAAACGCATGAAAAAAGAACCCCGAATTAAACCCGTTAAATGGCAAGAACAAGACGGTAAAAACAAAAAAACAATGGAAGCCGTTGATTTCGTTTCCCAGGCTTTGGCTTCAATAATGGGAAACAAGATGCGCTCAGCCCTTTCCATGCTGGGAATAACTATAGGGGTTGCGGCGGTCATAGCAATGCTTGCTCTTGGCGAAGGCGCAAGCAGCACAATCAAGAAAAGTCTTTCGTCGCTGGGCAGCAACCTGCTGATGATAATGCCAGGTGCAATGCGGCAGGGCCCTGTGCAGATGCAGGCTGGTTCTGTCACAAGATTAACCGTATCTGACGCGGTTTTGGCAAAAAAACTTCCTCTTGTGCAAAACGCCTATGCAAATGTCAATGGCAGGGCACAGATTGTTTTTGGCGGAAAAAATTGGAATTCAATGGTACAGGGAACAGGAAGTGATTATGCTGTCGTGAGATCTTCGCTGCCTTCTTACGGAAGGTTCTTCACGGAATCCGAGGAGCGGTCCCGTGCGATGGTTGCGGTTATAGGATTAACCGTTGCAAATGAGCTGTTTGGGGATGCCAATCCCGTGGGGAAGCAGATAAAAATCAATAAGAAAAACTTTACTGTAATCGGAGTAATGCCGCAGCAGGGCGGAATGGGATTTCGCGACAATGATGACATTGTCTTTGTTCCGCTTTCAACAGCAATGTACAGACTTCTTGGCAAACAGTATGTTGATTCAATAGACGTCAAAGTCAGTGATTTTAATAAAATGGAAGAAGCTCAATCGGCGCTTGAAAATATGCTCAGAAAAAAATATAACGTACGTCAGGGGGAAACCGCGGGGTTTACGGTAATGAATATGACGGAAATACAAAAAACAATGGCACAGACCACACAGGCTTTAAGCCTTTTTCTTGGTTTTATCGGCGCCATTTCGCTTGTTGTCGGCGGTATAGGAATAATGAATATAATGCTTGTGTCGGTTACGGAACGCACGCGTGAAATCGGCTTAAGAAAGGCAATAGGCGCCTCGTCTTTGGACATCATGAATCAGTTTATAATAGAATCCGTGATGCTTACTATGATAGGAGGGCTGCTTGGCATAATCATTGGTTCTGCGGCTGCCTTTGTACTGAGTTCTTTTGCAAAATGGGCGGCAGTAATAACACCTTTTTCCGTAATTATTTCCGTTGTTTTTTCCGCTGCCGTGGGCCTTATTTTTGGAATTATGCCTGCCCGAAAGGCTGCAAAACTTGACCCAATTGACGCGCTAAGGTATGAATGACTGCTTTTTTTTGAGAAATTCAGCCAGTTTCATGTCTGTTGTCATGATATGATTTTTCACCCATTCGGTAAGCCGGTTATAAGTTTTAATGACTTCCAGGCTGTTTGTGCCTTCCGTTGAAAATTTTTCTTTTTGTGCTGTAAAATCATCCACAAGTTTTTTATGCTCGGCTTTATGTGAAGGGGAATCCTTATAACCGTAAGCGTCCATCAGTTTTTCTTCCGTGGAAAAATGCTCCGCAACATATTCTTCTATGAACTTTACGGTATTATCCAGTTCAGATCTGCCTTTTCCCACGCTCATGGCGCGTAATAGCATGTTTACTCTGTTTATTAATTCTTTGTGTTGGCTGTCAATTATTGAATGTCCGGTTGAAAGGGAATCGCTCCATTCTATTTTCATTTTTTGCCTCCGTTAATATACGGTTATGTCAGGATTATAAAATAAAAATTTTGATAATTCAAATGCCAATGAGGTTTCTTCCGGCGGAACAGCAGCATATCAGATAAAACCAAAATTTTTGCTGCTATTGACATTTTATAATTTAGGGGCTATATAACAGGTAGGAAGACGTTAAAGGCAGGTTGATTCAGAAAGAGACAGTGTTTTGCAAGGCCCTGCAACAGCCGTTTAGCGCGCGAATTAACTCACGATACGGGTTAAGGAGCGGGAACGGCCGGCAGGGAAGAATTGCCAAAGACAGCGGATTTAAAGCTGTCAAAGGCGGATTTTTACGGAAGAACCAGGCGGGGCGGGCTTTTTAGCCCCGAAATATCTGCCTCCTCCCGATTCTCCCGTAAAAATTTTTTTTACGGGTAAACCTCCAAAAATCCAAAAATTCCTTTACAAAAGAAAATTTTATAGTAAAATTGTCTCTAAGTATTTTTATGCTTACACTATAAGCATTTTAATAATACTAATTTAATTCAAGGAGGAACTAGAATGGCAGATGTAGCAGTGGCACAGGCTTTAACCCAGACTGCAGCTGTCGCGGCCGAAGTTGTAAAGCATGGCGGCGAGCATATTAAGCTCGCGGCGCTTTCCGGCTTTGAAAAGACCGCGCTCTGGTCAGTATGGGCATCGTCATGGGTGGCAATTCTTTACGGATTCTACCTTATGATGGAAACATTAAGCAAGTCTAAGGGAACAGCCAAAATGATCGAAATCAACGCAGAGATCAAAAAAGGCGCCCAGGCTTATCTTGCAAGACAGTTTAAAACAATAGCTTTTCTCGTAATAGTTATAATGGTTGTTCTTTATCTCACCACAAAAATTGACCCTGCGCTCGGGCTTACGGCCCAGCAGGCGGCAATGGTAAAGTGGGGCAGGCCTATAGCTTTCTTCCTTGGTGCGCTTGCTTCGGCTTTAACAGGTCTTGGCGGTATGCTCCTTGCGGTTGAAGGAAATGTACGTGTTGCCGCAGCAGCCGCTGATAAAGGCAAGAAAGAAGCTTTAACAGTTGCGTTCCGCACCGGAACAATTGCGGGTATGTTCACAATCGGACTTGGACTTTTAGGCGCAACTTCAATATTCCTTATTTTCCAGGATATCCCAAGCGCCATTTCTGACGTTCTTGTAGGTTTTGGTTTCGGCGGATGCTTGCTTGCCCTGTTCATGAGGGTTGGCGGCGGCATATATACGAAGGCTGCAGACGTTGGAGCTGACCTTGTTGGTAAAGTGGAAAAAGGAATTCCGGAAGATGACCCCCGCAATGCTGCTACAATCGCTGACAACGTTGGAGATAACGTAGGCGACTGCGCGGGTATGGCGGCGGATATTTTTGAATCATACGAAGTTACACTTGTTGCAGCCATGATTCTTGGCGCGACTGTTTTTGGAAATCTTGGTGTAATATTCCCGCTTTTTGTGCGCGCTATCGGTGTGTTTGCTTCGATAATCGGCACATACGCTGTTAGGGCAAAAGACGAAAGCGAACATGCAATGAAACCCATACAGAACGGCTTTATGGTTGCGTCCGTGTTATCTGTTGTGGGTTTTATTATTACAACAATTCTTTATCTTGTTCCGGCTCTTCAAACATGGATTACTGAAAATCCGGCCAAGTTTGCGGGAGTAACTGATGCCAAAGCTGCCGCAACAGTTCTTGGATGGAAGCTTTTTGGCATAACAACGGTTGGTATATTGCTTTCTTTCTTCATATCACAGCTTACAGAATACTTCACTTCAACAGAAACAAAACCCGTACAGGAAATAGCAAATTCCACCATTACCGGTCCGGCAACCGTAATTCTTTCCGGTACAGCCGAAGGTATGGAAAGTTCTGTATGGTCAATAATTGCAATTGCAGTATCTCTTGCGGCTTCAATTCTTACTTTCTCAATAGCTCCGGTTGGAACTGAAGTTGTTGCGCAGACGCTTTACGGAATAGCGCTTGTCGGTCTTGGCATGTTGACTGTAACAGGTATCATTGTGTCAGAAGACACATTCGGGCCTGTATCAGACAATGCGCAGGGTGTCGGCGAAATGGCAAAACTTCCTGAAAAGGGTAAAAAAGTTCTTGATGAGCTTGATGCTGTCGGCAACTCAACAAAAGCAATCACAAAAGGATTTGCGATTGCAACCGCTGTTATTGCCGCGGTATCGCTGTTTGCTTCTTATAAAGAAGTTACCGGCGCTAATGTAATTGACGTTTCAAATCCGATGGTATTCATCGGTCTTTTAATCGGAGGCGCTGTTCCTTTACTTTTCAGCTCTCTTCTTATCAGGGCTGTGGGAAGGGCTGCATTCCTTGTTGTTGAAGAAGTAAGAAGACAGTTCAGGGAAATAAAAGGACTTATGACAGGCAAAGGGAAACCGGAGTCTGCCAAAGTTGTTGATATATGCACAAGCGCGGCTCTTAAGGAACTTGTTTCACCGGCGCTTCTTGCGGTCCTTATGCCTGTTGCAATCGGCTTTCTGTTTAAGGCAGAAGGACTTGGCGGATATCTTGCCGGCGTAATCCTTGTAGGACAGCTTATGGCTGTATATCTTTCCAACACAGGCGGCGCATGGGATAATGCAAAGAAATCAATTGAACAGATGGGCCTTAAGGGAACTGACAGGCATAAAGCCGCGGTTATCGGCGACACGGTCGGTGACCCGTTCAAAGACACTGCGGGTCCTGCATTAAACCCGCTCATCAAGGTTATGAACCTTGTTGCGCTCCTTATTGCTCCGATCATTGTTGCCCCTGAATTTACAGGCGCAAACAGCTACAGCTTCCCTGTAATAGTCACGGTTGTTGTGGCTCTTGGCGTGGTTGCATGGGGTCTTATGTACAGCAAACGTGTTGATGCAACAACCGAGAAAATAGCAGCCGAAGTTGCCGCTAAAGTTGCCGCTGCAAAAGAAAAAGAATCAAAAAAGAAATAAGTGATTGAATAACAATAAGGGGACGGCAGCAAGCCGTCCCCTTATTAATTTAACGGAGGATTAAGATGGAAATAGGAATAGTGGGGCTTCCGAATGTGGGTAAATCAACCACATTTAATGTGCTGACAAAAACAAAAGGGGCGGAAGTGGCCAATTATGAGTTCTGCACAATTGAACCAAATGTCGGTGTTGTAACTGTGCCTGACTCGCGCCTTGACTTTTTAATGTCGGTGTTTAATAACGGCTCCACAAAATATACGCCCGCCACGATTAGGTTTGTTGATATTGCCGGCCTTGTTAAAGGCGCAAGCAAAGGAGAGGGGCTTGGCAATAAGTTTCTTTCGCATATCCGCGATGTGGACGCAATCGCACAGGTGGTGCGTGTATTCACAGACGAAAATGTGGCAAGAAGCAGCGGGGCAATCAATCCTATAAATGACATTGAAACCATTAATACCGAACTTATGCTGTGCGATATGGAAGCCGTTGATAATGCAATTGAAAAACTGGATAAAAAAGTACGCGGCCGTGACAAAGAAGCAATGGCAAAGTTTGAAATAATGAAAAAAGTGAAATCGGGTTTGGACGCGGGAAAAACAGCAAACACAATAGGATTGTCCTCTGATGAACTTGCGCAGATAAAAGAATATAACCTGCTTACTTTAAAACCTGTACTTTATGTTTTCAATGCGGATGAGGACAGGATAAAGGATTTTGATGCAAAAAATCCGGAACTTATTGATTATGTAAAATCGCTTAACGCGGAATATATAGCGATATCCGCAAAAATAGAATCGGAAATGGCCGAACTGTCGGACAACGAAAAAAAAGATTTTCTGAAAGAACTTGGGTTTGAATATCTTGGTTTTGATGAATTTATACAAAAATCATATAAACTTCTTGACCTTATATCTTTTCTTACTGCGGGAGACAAAGAAGTAAGAGCATGGCCGATAAAAAGAGGCACAACGGCGGAAAAAGCGGCCGGCAAGATACATTCTGATATAGAAAGAGGTTTTATTAGGGCGGAAATAATGAAATTTGATGATTTTAAAAGGATTGGAAGCGAAATCAAAGTTAAAGAGGCGGGGCTTATGCGCTCGGAAGGAAGAGACTATATAATGCAGGACGGGGATATAGTTAACTTTAAATTTAACGTGTGATTTTCATATCATGAACCCGGGTTTTTGCGGTAAATATAATTGACGTAAATGCTGAAAATGTGTTAAATTATTAAAGGTTTTATTAATTTCAGGAGGATTTCATGAAAAAAGCTTCAAAATTGGCATTGTTTGTTTTCTTAATTGCTATTGCCGTTATTTTTGTTGGCTGCAAAGGGAAAAGGAACGTTAAACTTGAAATAATAACCGATGAACAGTGGTATGGAACCGTTATTGAAGGCACAACGGCATGGACGCCTGCGCCCGGCTGGAATAAAGGAGAAACTTATAATCTTGGAGATTTTAAAGACAAAATATACGCGGAGATTTATAAGTCCACAGCATATACAACAAAAACATTGACGGTAAGAATAGTTGAGGAATATGAACCTGGTTTTCTTTATGTTGCACAGTCCGAAGTAAAAGATTCGGATTCAACCAAAGACAATATAACACCGGCAAAGGTAATGTATAATTTTGGTTCCACGGATAAATAAACGGAGGAAAAAATGTTTAAAAAGACAATAATTTTTATTACGATATTTTCCATTCTTATTGTTCCTGTTCAGCTGATGGCTCAGCCTGAGTATGTCATAGACGAAGTGGTGCTTGAACCCAAGGATCCAATTTTAGGAACAGTACTTGCTTTGGGGCCTGGTTTTTTTGTTCACGGCTGGGGACATTTTTATGCCGAAGATTATAAAATGGGGCTTACACTGGCCGGAACGGAAATTTTGTCCATAGGACTTATGGCGTTTGGTTATATTCAGAATACTGATCCCTATCTTTTCAGAATTTACGGAGGCAATCTTGATGAAAACAGAAGGGCCGGCGCTCTTACATTTGGATTTGGATTTGTAATGTTTATGGCATCTTATCTTGCGGATGTAATGCTGGCAGGCAAAGCGGCTCAGCAGTATAATAAAGAACACGGGCTTCAGTTCAGGATACTTGAGGAATCTTACGCTCCGGGTCTTATGATGACTTATAATTTTTAATAATTGAAAATATTCTTATAGAGACGCTGCCGATTGTGCGCGTCTCTATAATTATTTAAAGAGGTAAAAACATGATTAAAAGAAATGTTATGTGCGGTGATGTTACGGAGGAATATACCGGAAAATCGGTGTCAATAAACGGTTGGCTTGCAACAAGAAGAGACCATGGAGGAGTAATATTTCTTGATGTCAGGGACAAAACCGGAATAGTACAGGTTGTTTTTGACCCCGCAGTTGATTCTGTACTTCACGAAAAAGCTCACAGACTCAGGAATGAATATGTAATTGCGGTTTCGGGCGATGTAAGATTAAGACCGGAAGGGACCATAAATCCAAAGTTAAAAACCGGAAAGATAGAGATTTTGGCAAGAAATCTTGAAATATTAAATGAAGCAAAGACCACGCCTTTTATGATAGAAGACGATGTTGAAGTTTCGGAGGAAATCAGGCTTCAATACAGATATTTGGATTTAAGACGGCCGAAGATTCAAAAAAATCTTTTTTTAAGGCATGAAGTCTGCAACATTACAAGAAATTTTCTTGCGAGCAACGGCTTTACCGAAGTTGAAACGCCTTTTTTGATAAAAAGCACGCCTGAAGGGGCAAGAGACTATCTTGTTCCCAGCAGAGTAAACGAAGGCAAATTTTTTGCATTGCCTCAGTCTCCGCAGACATTAAAACAAATATTGATGGTTGCGGGTATTGACAGATATTATCAAATAGCCAGATGTTTTAGAGATGAAGATTTAAGAGCGGACAGACAGCCTGAATTCACCCAGATAGACCTTGAGATGTCTTTTGTTGACGAGGAAGACGTAATGAATATAACGGAATCGCTTGTTAAAAAAATATTTTTTGAAACAAGAGGCGTAAAATTTGACGGAGATTTCCCCAGAATGAAGTACGAACAGGCAATGGCTGAATATGGAAATGACAAGCCCGATACAAGGTTTGAAATGAAGCTGAAGGATGTAAGCAAAATATTTGAAGGATGTGATTTCAAGGTTTTTGCCCAGGTTGTGGCGGGCGGCGGTATTGTTAAATCAATTAATTTCAAGGGTGCCGGCGAGAAACTTTCCAGGAAGGAAATTGATGACCTGGTTGGATTTGCGCAGAAAAACGGCGCCTCGGGCATGGCATGGATAAGATTCTCGGACAAGGCAGAATCTCCGATAGTTAAATTTTTGGGCGACGAAAGAGTTGATAAAATTAAAGAAGTTATGGGCGTTGAAAAAGGAGATATAACTTTTTTCATAGCCGACAAACCTTCGCAGGCAAATGAAATTTTAAGCAGGGTAAGGCTTCATATTGGCAAGACATACGGATTAATTGATGAAAATAAATTTAATTTTCTGTGGGTGACCGACTTCCCGATGTTTGCCTGGAACGAAGATGAAAAGAGGCTTGAGGCAAACCACCATCCTTTTACAACGGTGAAGGATGAGGATGCAGGGCTTCTTGACACAGAGCCGATAAAGGCAAGGGCAAAAGCATATGACCTGATATTAAACGGAACAGAAATAGGCGGAGGCAGCATAAGAATTCACAGAAGAGACCTTCAAAACAAAATATTTAATATGATGCGCATTGGCGAAGAAGAAGCAAAGGCAAAGTTTGGCTTTCTTTTGGAAGCTCTTGAATTTGGGGCTCCGCCTCACGGGGGGCTTGCGTTGGGTTTGGACAGGCTGATAATGATACTTACGGGCAGCCAGTCAATAAGGGATGTAATTGCATTCCCTAAAACCCAAAAAGCCACATGCCTTATGATGGATGCTCCTTCAGAGGTGGATATAAAGCAGCTGAAGGAACTTCATATAAGGATTGAATCCTGATTAAACGATTAAACTCTATAAATTTGTTTTCTTGACAAGCATATTTTGTGTGTTAACATATAACTTATAAATGTTCTAAATATGGGATTAGGTGAGTTTCATTCGATGAAAAAAAAGCTTTTTATTATTGTTATTGCGATTTTCTGGGTATTATCATTGTTTGCGGAATCAGGCGGAACTGTTGATGAAATCAACAGGTTGGTCCGTGAAAAGATGGAAGTTATTAAAAAGTCCGGAAGTTCTTTGCCAAATGTTAAAGAGCTGCCAATGAAAAAAGGCTCGGCTGTTTCCAGCCAAGTTTCCGTTATTGATTCACAGAAGCAGTTTAATATGAAAGAACTTGCAATGACAAATATAACCGGCGGTATATTTGAAGGCGGTATAATTGGTGCGGGCTGCGGGCTTATAGGTTATGCTCAAACAGGCAACAGGGATATTAATCCGCTTATAAACGGAGCTGTTGCAGGCACTGTTTCGGGCGCATTATTGGCTTCCGTGCTTTCTATAGTTCAGGCAAATACAGAGAAATATTATTCTTCGGACGATTACGGTATTAATCTGATTCAATGGGTCACGGCAGGCGCCGCGGCAGGTGCGGCAACAGGATATTTTACATACAGTTCTTTAAAGAAAACAGAAGTTATTACGGAAAATACGGGCTATGGCATTGCGGGAGGAGCATTTATCGGAATGGTTTTTGCAACTGTTGAATTTTTTGTTCCTTCTGAATTAAGAGGCAGAATCGGATCGGGGAGGGCTTTTATAACACCTTTAAATAATGAATATAAACTTGTTTACGCGGTGAGTTACTGATGCGAAAAGTTTTTATGGTTTTATTTTCTTTGGTTTTTTCGTCTTTTTTAATTGCAGGCGATATTTCAAACACCGTATTTACGGATACTGCAATAGGATTATCGTCCGGGGCGGCAGTCGGGGCATTGACGGCACTTGGTCCTTACAGCAGCGGAAAGAATCCGGCCGTATTCGGAGCAGGTACGGGACTTGGGGCAATGATTGGCGGTTTCTGCGGATTTGCGGCGGGAATTTGGCATGCAGTTTATCAGGCTTCAAATAAAAAAATGAATTCACAGACATTATATGAATTGGAAATTGCCCCGGCATATTCGGGATTGGTAGTAAAAACAAATTTTTAAAATATTTTAAGGAGGAAAAAGCTATGAAAAAAGTTTTATCAATTGCATCTGTTTTTATAGTTTTTGCATTGTTTTTTACGGGCTGTCAGACAGTTCCAAAAGTTCAGGATAAGGCTGAAGCCGCTCCTGAAGCAACAGTTGAACCAACAAAAACTGTAGCCGCAAAATCGGTAAAGTATACAGTAAAAAAAGGTGATACACTTTGGGATATATCAAAAACAAGCAAAGCTTATAAAGATCCTTTTCTTTGGCCGCTTCTTTACAAGGCAAACAGAGACCAGATACAGGATCCGGATATAATAGAAATCGGCCAGCAGTTTGATATAAAAAAAGATTTTTCCGCCGATGAAATATCTGCCGCAAGAGAACAGGCAAAGAACACTCCTCCATACAGACCTAAAAGAGCAAAGGGTTCTATGCCGCTTAAGTATTAAAAAAACGGGGGTACAGGCTGATGAAAACGGCAAGGTTAATAGCGGTTTTAACGGTTATTTTTCTTATTCTTGCAACAGGTTGTGCAAGGCGCGGTGATTTGAAGAAAACAGCCGTACCGGAAGAAGATACTTCGGGTATGTCGATAGATCTTCCGCCTGAGGAAGAAACTCCGCCTCCGGTACAGGAAGAAGAACAGGTTGCTTCGGCTCCGGAACCCATGAAATACATAGTTCAAAAAGGAGATACTTTGTGGGATATCTCGAAAATGGGAAATATTTACAGTGATCCTTTCATGTGGCCTCTTATTTTCAGGGCAAACAGGGATGAAATTGAAGATCCTGACATTATTGAAATAGGACAAGAGTTTGTAATTAAGAAAGATTTTTCAAGCGATGAAATTAAGGATGCGCGCCAGAAGGCAATGGACACACCCAAATACAGGCCGCATACGGCTCCAAGAAAGAAATTACCGTTAAAGTACTGATGGCAGAAGAAAGAATAATTCATAAACTTGACAGAAATCAAGTAATAAATCTTTACGGTATTGCGGACAGTAACCTGAAATTTTTGGAAAAAGCGCTTAATGTTGAATTGTCAGGACGAAACGAATATATTGATATTAAAGGCAAAAAGCGAGATGTAAAATTTGCGCTTTTTGCCTTTAAAACTTTAATTAAGCATGCGGTTTCGGGAAAACAGATTTCAATGCCCATACTTGAAGAAGCAATAATTGATGCGGCGGGCACAAAAGAGCGTTCTGGTGATTTGGAAAAAAAGAGAGAACTGCTTGTTTCATCAAGACGCGATACCATAAAAGCCAAAACATATAATCAGCAGAATTATATAGATACAATTTTTGAAAATCAGATTGTATTTGGCATAGGCCCCGCAGGCACGGGAAAGACATATCTTGCAACCGCGGCTGCTCTTTATTATTTGCGCGAAAAACTTGTTGAAAGAATAATACTTGTAAGGCCCGTTGTTGAGGCCGGAGAAAATCTTGGATTTCTGCCCGGGGATCTTAAAGAAAAAATAGATCCATATTTAAGGCCTTTGTTTGATGCGATATATGACATGATAGAGCCAAGTATATTTCACGAATTGGTGGAAAATGAAGTGATTGAAGTTGCCCCACTTGCTTATATGAGGGGCAGGACTCTTAATAAGGCATTTGTAATACTTGATGAAGCTCAGAACACAACAATAGATCAAATGAAAATGTTTTTAACCAGGACAGGCAATGACACCAAACTTGTTATTACGGGCGATATTACACAAATAGATCTGCCGGCGGGGAAAAAATCAGGTTTAATACATGCCATGGAAGTTTTTAAAGACATGGATGCAATAAAATTTTGTTATTTTGATTCCAATGATGTGTCAAGGGCCGAGATAGTAAAACACATACTTGAAGCATATGAAAAATATGAAAAAAAATAAAATTTTTATATATGATATCGGTGTATTGTTGCCTGTAAGAATTATAAAGAAAACGGTTGAAGAAATATTGGATGGAGAAAAAAAAAGCGGTATGACAATAAATATAATTTTAAAAGACGGTAAATTTATTTCCGAATTAAACATGAAATACAGGCATAAAAAAGGAGACACTGACGTAATTACTTTTGTTAATGATGAACCTGCGGGAGGCGATATTTATATATCGAAATGCAGGGCGAAGTCTGATGCCAAAGAGCTTGGGATAACAATAAAGGAAGAAATATTAAGACTTGTTGTGCATGGATGTTTACACATATGCGGCTATACGCATAAAGGGAAAAAAGACAGAATGATTATGAAATCCGCGGAAGAAAAATATTTAAAATCACAGGAGTATGGTACACTTATTATATGAGCTTAATAACACAAATTGAAATTTACACTATTTTTCTGCTTTTTATATTTGCCGCTCTTTTATCCGTTGCGGAAACGTCGATAATAGGAATGAGCAGAATAAAAGTGATTGCGCATATCAGAAATAATCATCCAAAGGCAAAATATCTTAAGGTGTGGATGAAAGAGCCGAACAAACTTCTTGCAACGCTTTCTGTTTGTGTTAATGCTGTTGCAATTGCCACTTCAACGGTTGCCGCTTTTCTTTCGCTGGAAATTGCCCGGTTTACCGGCATGGAAGAATCTTTGGTGGCAACTGTTATGGCCGCAATAATCACCGTTATACTTATAATATTCGGTGAAATATCGCCTAAAATATTTGCGATTCATAACACCGAAAAATTAGGGCTTACTTTTATAGCTCCGGTTGTTTATCTTTATATTGTTATGAAGCCTGTTACTGAGCTTTTTGTAAAAATCAGCAATTTTACAATTAAACTTTTTGGAGGAACGCCTACCGAAGGAATCCCTGTGGTGTCCGCAAAAGACATTTCAACCGTAATTGACGTAAGCATGGAAGAAGGCCTTATAGGAGAACAGGAAAAATCAATGATGTCCAGTATTCTTGAATTAAAAGAACTTCAGGTAAAACAGGTTATGGTTCCAAGAACTTCAATGGTTGGAATCGATATAAATTGGGATATTGACAAAATTATAGATATGATAATTGAAGACGGATACAGCAGAATGCCTGTTTATAAAGAGAATTACGACAATATAATAGGAATAATTTATACCAAAGATATGTTGAGCATGATAAAAAACAGAGGACTCATAATTTTTCATGATCTTATAAGGGTTCCATATTTTGTTCCGGAAACAAAAAACGTAAGGGAGCTTTTAAAGGAATTCAAAAAGGGCAATATACACATGGCAATAGTTGTTGATGAATTTGGCGGAACTTCAGGTATAGTCACGCTTGAAGATATACTGGAGGAAATAGTCGGAGAAATAAAGGATGAATATGACATTGATGAATCATCCTGCAGAAAGATTTCGGATAACATATATGAAGTTGACGGGATTCTAGAGGTTGATAAATTAAATGAGACATTAAAAATTGACATACCAAGGGAAGAAGACGTAAATACAATAGGCGGTTTTATATTGGCATTATCCGGCAGGGTCCCCAAAAAAGGCGAAATAATAAGTTTTGGAAATATTGATTTTGAAATACTTAAATCAGATGCAAGAAAAATAGAGAAAATAAAAATAACATTAAAACAGGAAAATTCATCTGTTCCCGCCAGCCAAGAATAAAAACTTTTAAATTTTATGGAAGTTTTCGTAAAGCACGAAAAAGCCTTTAATTTATTATAAAAATAGTGATATATTTGACAGCGTTAAATTTTTATGCTATTAGACAGACACAAGGAATTAAATTAAAAGAAAGGAGTGATTAATATGCAGGCAATTATGAAATATCCGAAAATAGGGGAACAAGCTCCAAAGTTTTGTCTTAAAGGCAACTCGCTTTCAAGAGGAAGTTTTGAATGTTTTGATGATTTTGCAGGCAAATATGTTGTTTTATATTTTTATCCAAAAGATGACACTCCGGGCTGCACTATTGAAGCCAAAGAGTTCTCGGAGAGACTGCCTAAATTTGAGAAATTGGGTATATCTGTTATAGGCATAAGTCCGGACACCCCGGAAAGCCATGTTGATTTCTGCAATAAGCATTTTATTAAACTTGATCTTTTAAGCGATGAAGATCATGCCATACTGCGAAAGTATGGAGCATGGGACGGAAGAAAAGTTCACAGGTCCACTTTTCTGATAAATCCGGAAGGTCAAGTTGCATCTTTGTGGCGCGAAGTTAAGCCGCTGGGGCATGCTGAAGAGGTTTTGAAAAAAGCAAAACAAATAATTGAAAATGCGGCTTAAATTTGCTGCAGTTCAATTGTTTCCGGCGTATGTTTTTTTAGGGACCTGTGCCTGTATTTTTGATAAACTTTTATCCATCTGCCGCTTAAAAAATATAAAAATGTTAAAGTAAGGGCCGCAAATACGCTTATTATCATTGCGGCCCATATTCCTTTTTCTCCCATGCTTTCAGAAAGATAATGGGCGGTCGTGGATCTTATTACAAGAAGACTTATAAAAGAAATTACTGTTGAAGGCAGTGTATCGCCGGAACCTCTTATGGTTCCAAGAAAAATAAAATATACAGAGAAAATAATATATGTCCATGAAACATATTTAAAATAAATTAATGTATGCGATATTACTTCGGGTTTGCTTGTGAATATTTTGGCTATATTATTTCCTGCGGTATTTACGGCGATGAAACAAACTGCGGAAATTAAACAGGATAAAATTAAAGCATATCCGATAATTTTGTTAATTCCTTCGTATTGGCCGGAGCCGAGAAACTGTGCGGTAAAAGCGGAAACCGCCATGCCGATTGACATTGCCGGAAGAAAAGAAAATTGATCGATACGCATTCCTATTCCAAAACCGGCCGTAACATCGGGCCCGAAACGGTTTACTATTGATATTATGACAACGCCGCTTAAAGAAGTAATTATCATCTGAAGAGAAACGGGTATGCCTATAAAGAACATTTGTTTTATTATCTCGGGTTCAAATTTAAATTTCCATTTTCTTATGTCGAAAAATTCATATTTTCTGATTATTACAAAAACGGCAACAACGGCCGTAAGAAACTGGGAAATTACGGTTGCAAGAGCAGAGCCGGCTATATCAAGTTCAGGTATAATCCATATGCCTTTTATCAAAACGGGAGCAAGGATGATATTTAAAACTATCGAAAAAGCAAGGAGTTTAAGAGGGGTTTTTGAATCGCCCAATCCCCTTAAAATTCCGGAAAGCCAATTGTAAAAAAACATGAAAATTTGTCCTGTAAGCATTATTACAAGGAAAATATGAGCTTTTTTGAAAATTGGAGGGGGAGTATTAAGCATTTTAAGAAGATTGCCGCTGAAAATTATTCCTGTTGCGGATATGACCACGGCCATTATTGAAAGCAGTATAAAGGAATTTTCTATAATAACCTGAAGTTTTATAAAGTTTTTTGCTCCGTAGGCCTGACCGCAAAGAATGACGGTTGAAACAGCAATCCCGATCATGATGGAAACAAGAAGGAACATTACAGGCATTGAAGCCGAAACAGCTGCAAGGGCGTCCGGCCCTATAAGTCTGCCGACCCACAATGCGTCAACGGTTGAATATAATGACTGCAAAAGGTCGCCAAGTAGTATCGGCATTGCATATAAAATAAGGTTATTAAAAAGGTTGCCTTTGGTTAAGTCCTTCAATTTAATTTCAGCTCCTGTAAACCGGTAATTTATATATGATATAATTGTTTAATTTTTATTACAAGTAAAAATACGGAGGTTTTAATGGGAATAACAGAGATAACGGCAATTGCAATAAGCCTAGCCATGGACTGTTTTTGTGTTTCCGTAAGCGCAGGAATTATATTAAGTCCTGATAAAGTATTTAAAACCGTTTTTAAGCTGGCCGCTTTATTTGGCCTTTTTCAGTCTTTTATGTTTATTGCCGGATATTTGGGTTTGGATTCATTCAGGGTTTATGTTGAAGCTTTTGATCATTGGATTGCCCTTATATTGCTTTTGTTTGTTGGCGGAAAAATGATTCTGGAATTCTTTGAAAAAAATGATGATTGTGATTGCGGGGTATCAAAAATAAAAAATTATGACAATACAGGAACTTTGCTTATGCTGTCTGTTGCCACAAGTATAGATTCTTTTGCTGTTGGCATAAGTTTTTCAACTTTAAAAACAGGAATTATGGCGCCTTCTTTATTAATAGGTTCAGCTTCGTTTATTTTTACATTAATCGGGGGATATCTTGGAAGAAAGGCGGGTGAAATGATAGGAAAAAAAGCGGAGCTGGCAGGGGGTATAGTTTTGGTAATTATTGGAATAAAGGTTTTTGTGGAGCATATGAAAGGATAATTTTTATCGGATTGTGAAACCCTTGGGAAATCTTGTTTGCCGGGCAAAATATTTTTTGTTTTAAGTTGACAAGCACATACTGCCAATATATAATAACGCGTCCTTTTATTTTATACAGATAAAAAAGTGATTTTTTTGTGTATTGATGATTTTCCTGAAAGATACACAGAGGATATTTTGTTTTTATTTTTGCCATGAAAGGCGATAGTTTATGTTTAAGTTTAACCTTGCTTCTTTTGAAAGCGTACTTGATACAGAGATTAAAATTAAGAAATCGGATATTTCCTTCGATAATGAAATGCAAATCGAAGATGAAATAATTTTAAAACTTATGCTTACAAAAGATACGCCTTTTAGCGTTATTGTTCAGGCGCATATATCCGGCGTAATGACAGGAAGCTGCGCAAGGTGTTTAAAGCAGGTTAAAACAATATTGGATAATTCTTTTACTGTTATTTATAAAAGAAAAGATATGATGGATAATGATGATGTTGAAAGCGATGTTTTCCCTTATCAGGATAATGAAATAGATATTGGTGAAGCTTTAAATGAAGCCGTGCTTCTTGCAACGCCCATGAAATTGGTTTGCGGCGAAAACTGCAAGGGGCTTTGTCCTGTATGCGGAAAAAATTTAAATGAAGAGGAATGCGGGCATAAAATAGATTTAAAAATAAATCCTTTTTCGGGGCTTGATCCCGAAAAATTTAAAAGAAGCAAAAAGGAGGAATGATAAAGTGGCAAATTTAACAAGAAAAACATCAAAATCGAAAACAAGAATGAGAAAAGCCGCTAACATGAAAATTAAAAATGTTAATGCGGTGGATTGTCCAAAGTGCCACAGCAAAAAACTTCCGCACAGGGTATGCAAAAATTGCGGTTATTATAATGGCAGGGATGTTCTGGCATTGGACAAGGAATAAATCTAAAATTTTTGGCGAGGTGAAAATTTGAGGATTGTCCTTGACGCAATGGGCGGAGACAATGCGCCGAAAGCGGAGGTAAAGGGCGCAATTTCCGCCGTGAAATCCTTTAAGGATATAACCGTTATTCTTGTGGGAATAAAACAGGAAATAGAAAAGATACTTGCAGAGGAAAAGGCTTCCGCTGATATATTATCAAGGATAGAAATTGTAAATGCAACCGAAGTTGTAACTATGTCTGATGAACCGGCAAAAGCATGGAAGCAGAAAACTGATTCATCTCTTGCGGTTGCGGCCCGTTATGTAAAGGAAGGAAAAGGCGATGCTCTTGTATCCGCCGGTAATACCGGGGCTGTGCTTGTTGCCTCTCTTTTTGGCATAGGAAGAATACCGGGGGTACAGCGTCCGGCAATACTTTCCCCGATACCAAGCAATTGCCCAAAAGGCGTAACTTGTCTTGTTGACGCGGGCGCCAATGTGGACTGCAAACCCGCTCATCTTGCTCAATTTGCAATTATGGGAGACCTTTACGCCAAACATATTTTCAAAATTGAGAATCCAAGAATAGGAATAATGAGCGTAGGCGAAGAGGACGAGAAGGGGAATGAACTTGTTTTTGCCACCAGGGAAATAACCGATAAACTTGGATTAAATACAATAGGAAATATTGAGGGCAGGGATGTGTTTAACGGTTCGACGGATGTAATTGTTTGCGACGGTTTTGTGGGCAATGTAATATTAAAAACCGCGGAAGGTGCAGGTTCTTTTATACTTGGGCTTATTAAATCTGCGGTCAAGAGCGGAGGTCCGGTTGCTTTTGTCGGGGCATTGCTTATGAGCGGAGCAATTAAAATGATAAAAAAGAAGACAGATCCAAACACCTATGGCGGGGCTCCGCTTCTTGGAATAAAAAAACCTGTAATAATAAGCCACGGAAGCGTATCAAGTGAAGGAATCAAAAACGCGATAAATGTTGCGTCCAAGTGGATTTCGGAGCATATAAACGAAGAAATAGAAGCTGAAATAAAGAAAGTGGAGACGAAAAGTGAGTAAAAGAGCGGCAATATTGGGCGCAGGGCATTATGCTCCGGAAAAAGTTATTACAAATTTTGACCTGGAGAAAATTGTAAACACAACTGATGAATGGATGAGAAAAATGACCGGTATGGTTGAACGCCGGGCGTCAGCGCCGGATCAGCCGACATCGGACCTTGCTTACAGAGCGGGTTTAATGGCAATAGAAAACGCCGGTTTACAGATAAAAGACATTGATTTTGTGCTTGTTGCAACCGTTACGGGTGATTATATATGGCCTGCAACGGCCAATATTGTTGTTGACAGACTTGGTTTGAACGGAATTCCTTCTTTGGATATTTCGGCAGCTTGTTCCGGTTTTGTATATGGATTAACCGTTGCAAGGTCTTTTGTTGAAGCCGGACTTTATAAAAAAGTGCTTTTGATCGGCGCCGAAGAGTTCACTAAAATTGTTGATTGGACCGACAGAAATACATGTGTTTTATTTGGAGACGGAGCAGGTGCGGTTGTTGTGGGCGAAGCGGAAAATGAAGGTCAGGGCATTATTTCAACATGGCTGGCTTCTGACGGTTCAAAAGCTTTGTCTCTTTTACAACCGGGGGGCGGGGTTGTGCATCCTATAAATGCTGAAACAATTGAAAAAAGGCTTCAATATACAAAAATGGACGGCAAGGATGTATTTAAAAATGCTGTCATAAAAATGCCTGAAGCCCTTGAAAATGCTATGCGTATTGCCGGTGTTACCGCTGATGAAGTTGATTATTTTATTTTTCATCAGGCCAATAAAAGAATTATAGATGCGATTGCGGAAAGGTTTGGCCAGCCCGAAAGTAAAATGATAGTTAACATACAGAAGTACGCCAATACTTCGGCGGCAACAATTCCAATAGCTCTTTCGGAAGCAATCATGGAAGGCAGGATAAAAAAAGGAAATCTCCTCGGATTTTCGGCTTTGGGAGCAGGATTTACATGGGGCGGAGCTGTTGTAAGGCTTTAATTAAATGGCATAAAAATTAAAATGCAATCGGAGGAAAGCGAATGTCAGTAGCTGTGGTTTTTCCCGGACAAGGATCCCAATATGTGGGTATGGGCCTTGCAATAAGTCAAAACAACGAAAAAGCAAGGGCTGTATTTGAACAGGCCAAGCAGATATGCGGAAAAGAACTGCTTGATGTGATGTTTGAGGGGCCTGAAGAAACATTGAAAAAAACCGATTTTACACAGCCTGCCATACTTACAATGAGTATGGCTGTTTTTGAAACAATAAAGGAAAAGATTAGACCCGCTTTTTTTGCCGGGCACAGCCTTGGAGAATACAGCGCCCTTTGCGCCGCAGGATCCATGAATTTCGAAACAGCGGTTAAGATGGTTAAATTAAGAGGAACTTTAATGCAGGAGGCTTCGGCAAGGGTAAAAAGCGGAATGGCCGCGGTTCTTGGTCTTGATACAGATAAAATAAAAGAACTCTGTGAAAACGTCTCCGGTACGGGTTATCTGGCGCTGGCCAACATAAATTGCCCCGGACAAATTGTTGTATCAGGGGGTATTGACGCAATTGATGCGGCTGAAGCTGCGGCAAAAGAGCTTGGAGCAAAAAGATATATAAAGCTTCCCGTTTCAGGGGCTTTTCATTCCAAATTAATGCAAAGTGCCGCGGAAGGAATGGCGGCCCGGATAAAGACATTTGAAATAAAAGACGCAAACGTTCCTGTAATTTCGAATGTTACGGCTTCTGCGGTATCGCGTGCGGATGAAATCAGCGAACTGCTTGTTAAACAAATAGTGTCGCCTGTTCGTTGGATTGAATCGATTGAATATATGAAAAATAACGGAGTTGATACTTTTATAGAAGCGGGTCCGGGTGCGGTTTTGTCCGGACTTATAAAAAAGATTGACAAGAATTTAAAAACTATTAATATAGAAAAGCCCGAAGATTTAGACAAACTAAATAATATCTAATCGGGCTATTTTTTTTGCAATTAATATTTTAAAGGAGGAAATGGATGGGACTTTTAAATGAAAAAACAGCTGTTGTAACCGGCGGCGCTCAGGGCATCGGCGAGGCAATAGCCGAAACTCTTGCAAGAGAAGGGGCAGCTGTGGCAATTATTGATGTTAATTTGGAAAAAGCCCAGGATACAGCCCGCAGATTAAACGCTTCTTATGGTGTTATGACGGAAGCATATAAGACGGATGTTTCAAATCTTGCCGAAGTTGAAAAAGTGACTGATTTAATAGTGGAAAAATTTAAAAAAATAGATATACTTGTCAACAATGCAGGCATTACAAGAGATAATCTTTTGCTGAGGATGACGGAACAGGAATGGGATCTTGTAATAGCGATTAATTTAAAAGGAACGTTTAATTTTACAAAAACCGTCAGCAAAATAATGATGAAGGCAAGAACCGGCAGCATAATAAATATAAGTTCGGTTATAGGCCTTATGGGTAATGCGGGCCAGACCAATTATGCCGCAACCAAAGCCGGCGTAATAGGAATAACCAAAAGTGTTGCAAAAGAACTTGGATCGCGCAACGTCAGAGTTAATGCGGTTTGTCCGGGTTATATACAGACTGCAATGACGGACAAACTTTCTCAGGAAGTAAAAGATAAGATGATTGAATTAATACCGGCAAAAAAGATGGGATTACCTCAGGATGTTGCAAATGCGGTATTGTTCCTTTCTTCGGATCTTTCTTCTTATATCACAGGTGAGACTATAAGGGTTGACGGCGGAATGGCAATGTAAATAAAAGTAAAATTTATATGTAAGTAATTAAATAAAAAACTTTTTAGGAGGAAAGAAAATGGCAGATGAAAAATCAGTGGAAGAACGTGTAAAGGACGTGGTGGTTGCACAGCTTGGAGTGGATGCGGCTGAAGTAAAACCGGAGGCATCTTTTATTGACGATCTTGGCGCGGACTCGCTTGACACAGTTGAGCTTGTTATGGCTCTTGAAGAAGAATTCGGCATTGAAATACCGGATGAAGATGCCGAAAAAATCAAAACAGTGGGCGAAACAATAGAGCATATAAAGGCGAAGCTGGGTTAAGAACAAAAGCGAAAGAGGTAGATGATGGAAAAAAAACGAGTTGTTATTACGGGTATGGGCGTAATGACCCCCGTGGGAAACAATGTTAAAGACACTTGGGAAGCATTGCTTGCCGGAAAAAGCGGCATAACTTCAATAACCAGGTTTGATGTTTCCACATTTCCCACAAAGATTGGCGGAGAAATAAAGAATTTTGACCCAACCGAAGTCTTGGAAAAGAAAGAGATTAAAAGGACGCCCGGCTTTATTCAATACGCTTTAAAAGCCGCAAAGGAAGCTATTGAAGAAGCGGAACTTGAAAAATCTTCCATTAATAAAGACAGGGTTGCCGTGTTGGTAAGTTCCGGTATCGGCGGAATTTCCGTTATGGAAGAGCAATATAAAGTTCTGCTTGAAAAAGGCGTTTCCAGAATATCTCCGTTTTTTATACCCATGATGATTATTAATATGGCCGGCGCATACATTTCAATGCGCTACGGCTTCAGGGGGCCTAATTTCAGTATAGTAACAGCCTGTGCCACCGGCACTCACAGTTTTGGAGAGGGCGCAAAGATGATACAACGCGGAGATTGCGATGTTGCAATTGTCGGCGGAGTTGAAAGCGCGCTTGGACCGCTTGGTCTTGCGGGATTTTGTGCGGCCAGATCACTTTCCGAGCGAAATGATGCTCCCGAACTTGCATCAAGGCCTTTTGATAAAGACAGAGACGGCTTTGTTATGTCGGATGGGGCGGGTGTTATTGTGCTTGAGTCTCTTGAACATGCAAAAGCTCGCGGTGCAAAAGTTATAGCGGAATATGCCGGATACGGAGCCTCTGACGACGCTTTTCATATGACGGCGCCTCCGGAGGACGGTTCCGGCGGAATTCTTTGCATGAAAAATGCATTGAATGACGCTGGTATTAAACCGGAGCAGGTTGATTATATAAATGCTCACGGAACGTCCACGATTCTTAATGATAAAACGGAAACAAAGGTAATCAAGGAAGTTTTCGGAAGTCATGCGCAAAAAGTTATGATAAGTTCCACAAAATCAATGACAGGGCATATGCTCGGAGCCACCGGAGCTGTTGAAGCTGTTGTTTGTGCGCTTTCATGCAAGTATGACATGGTACATCCCACAATCAATCAGTTTACAAAAGATCCTGAATGCGATCTTGATTACGTTCCGAATGTAAAAAGACAGGCGGTTGTTAACTATGCGGCCAGCAATTCTCTTGGTTTTGGCGGGCATAATGCGACCATAGTGATTAAGAAATATAAAGAATAAGGCACGTATGTTCTTTTTAAAACCGATAGATGGTTTTCTTAAAAAGAAAGGCCTTCTTGAAAGCAGGCTGATAAAAGAAGCTTTTACGCATAAATCCGCGGGCGGAAATGATTATGAGCGCCTTGAATTTTTGGGCGATTCCGTCCTCGGGTTATGCGTGGCTGATTTTATTTTTGAGAAATACGGAAATAAAGAAGTTGGGGAATTTTCAAGATTAAAAAGTTATCTTGTAAGCAAGGATGTACTTTTTCGTATAGGCGAAAAAAACGAAATAATAAAAAAAATAGAAGTTGGAAGCACGCTTAAAAAACAGGACATTAAGAATAACAAAAAGATAATAAGCGATGTTGTAGAGTCGATTATAGGCGCTGTTTATCTTGAATTGGGTTTTAAAGGCGCCAAAGAGTTTGTGAATTTGATATATAAGAATGAATTTTTAAAGTTAAAAACAAAAAAAGATTTTGGTGATTATAAATCCGAGTTTCAGATTAAAGCGCTTGCGGCTTCGGGAAGGCTGCCTGAATACAGGGTGGCAAAAGCCGAAGGAGCGGAACATGCGAAAACATTTTATGTTGAAGTTAAATATAAAGGTCTTGTAATAGGAAAAGGCAAAGGAAAAACAATAAAGGAAGCTGAGCAGCTTGCCGCAAAGAAAGCTCTCAAGTCTCCAAAATTTAAGGAGGAAGCAAGGTGAACTATTTTTTAAACGATGAAGAAAAAATGATTGTGGAAACATGTAAAGAACTTGCTCAAAAAAAGATTAAACCTGTAAGAGAACATTATGACGAAGAAGGAATTTTCCCGTGGGACATAGTGAAAGAAATGGCGGATCTTGGGCTTTGCGGGCTTTATATTGATCAAAAATACGGCGGAATGGCGCCCGAAGGCTCCAAAGGTATAATGCAGCTTGTTCTTGCGGTTGAAGAATTGTCAAAAGTTTGCGGGGGCATATCGCTTGCGATGGCCGCAACCGCTCTTGGCACTCTGCCTATAATTATCGGAGGCACGGAAGAGCAGAAACAAAAATATCTCCCTGATATAGCTTCAGGCAAAAAACTTGCGGCATTCGGACTTACCGAAGCAAACGCAGGATCAGATGCCGGCTCAATGAGAACCACCGCTGTGAAAAAAGGCGACAAATACATATTAAACGGTACAAAACAGTGGATTACTAACGGAAGCGAAGCTGAGACTTACACGGTTTTTGCCATGACGGACAAATCGAAAGGAACAAGAGGATGCAGCTGTTTTATAGTGGAAAAAGGAACACCGGGTTTTACTTTTGGAAAAAAGGAAAATAAAATGGGCATAAGAGCTTCCGCAACAACAGAGCTCATTTTCCAGGATTGTGAAGTCCCTGCAGCGAATCTTTTGGGCGGCAAGGAAGGATACGGTTTTATACATGCGGTCGGAACACTTAATCATTCAAGACCTGGTGTTGCGGCTCAGGCTCTTGGCATAGCTGCGGGCGCTCTTGATGAAGCTTTGGCATACACAAGGCAAAGAGAACAATTTGGCGTAAAAATAAGTTCTTTCCAGGCCGTGCAGCACATGCTTGCCAATATGGCCGTTGAAGTTGAAGCGGCAAGATCATTGTTATATCAATGTGCAAGAATGATTGATGCGGGAGAAACTGATTTTGCAAAAGAATCGGCAATGGCAAAGTATTATGCTTCCGAAGTTGCAATGAGAGTCACAACAAACGCGGTTCAGATATTTGGCGGATACGGATACATGAAAGAATATCCTGTTGAAAAAATGATGAGAGACGCCAAAATAACACAAATATATGAAGGTACAAGTCAGATACAGCTTAATGAAATAGCCGCAAAGCTTATCAAAGAACAGGCAATGAAGAAAAAATAAAACTGTAAAATGAAATTCGGGAAAAAGCATCCCTTTTTCATTTGTGGAAAATAAACAGGAGGTATAAATGAAAATAGTTGTATGCGTTAAGCAGGTTCCTGACACAACTAATATAAAGGTTGATCCTGAAACAGGAACACTTAAAAGAGAAACTGCAGGTGCAATAATGAATCCCTTTGATTTGTATGCGGTTGAAGAGGGGATCAGACTTAAAGAAAAGCTTGGAGGTACATGTACGGTTGTAACTATGGGACCTCCCATGGCAAAAGAAATACTTAAAATAGCAATAGGCATGGGAGCGGACGAAGCGGTTTTATTGTCCGATAAACTCTTGGCCGGTTCAGATACATGGGCAACATCATATGCGCTCTCCAAAGTCTGCGAAAAATTGGGTTATGATGTTATTTTATTCGGCAAGCAGGCTGTTGACGGAGATACGGCACAGGTTGGTCCGTCAGTTGCCGCTTATCTTAATATACCGCAGATAACATGGGTCAAGAAGATCAGGGAAATATCAGACAAGGAAATTATTGCGGAAAGAATGATGGAAGACGGTGTTGATGTTGTTAAAGCTTCTATCCCTGTTGCGTTGACTGTTGTAAAGGAAATTAATGAACCAAGACTTGAATCATTAAAAGGCAAAATGAGGGCCAAAAAGTATGAACCGGCAGTATGGACTCTTGCAGATATTAACGGGGATCCGGGAATGGTTGGCGTAAAAAATTCACCGACACGCGTTAATAAATCGTGGTCGCCTGTAAGAGAAGTTGGCAAAGCTGAAATGATTACCGGCGCTGACGCTGCCGAAATTGCTGACAAGCTGTATGGCAAATTGAAACAGCTTGGATTTATCAAATAAGGAGGCGCTATATCATGGCTGTTAATAAAGATGAATTCAGGGGAGTATGGATTGTTGCGGAGCAGCGCAACGGCCAGCTTCATAAGGTAAGTTTTGAACTTCTTGGAAAAGGACGCGAACTTGCCGATAAGCTTGGGGTGAAGCTTTCTGCTGTTTTGATGGGTAAAGATTTGGCGGAAATGGCAAAAGAACTTGTGGCTTACGGAGCTGATACTGTTTATTGTGCTGATAATCCGAAGCTTGCGCATTTTAATGATGAACTTTATACGGAAGTTGTTGTGGAATTGGCTAAAAAACATAAACCGGAAATAATTATAACCGGAGCAACCGCGATTGGAAGGGCTTTTTTCCCGAGGGTTTCCATAAAACTTGACGCGGGTTTAACCGCGGATTGTACCGATTTTGAACTTGATATGGAAGGAAGGAATCTTCTGCAGATAAGGCCTGCTTTTGGCGGAAGTTTAATGGCAAAGATTATAACACCTGAAAAAAGGCCTCAAATGTCAACCGCAAGATATAAGGTTTTTAAGGCGCTTCCGAAAGATGAAACCAGAAAAGGTGAAATAGTTGATGCGGGCGTAAATGTTGACGCAATAAATGTAAAATCACAATTTATTGAGTTTATACCTGAAGTTGAAACAACAATTAATATTGCGGAAGCGGATGTTATCGTTTCCGGAGGGCGAGGCATCGGCAGCGGGGAAAATTTTGCCATTGTTAAAGAAATGGCATCCGCGCTTGGCGCGGCTGTCGGCGCTTCGCGCGCCGCGGTTGACAGCGGCTGGATACCATACAGCCATCAGGTTGGGCAGACAGGAAAAACAGTGTCTCCGAAACTTTATATGGCTCTTGGCATTTCCGGAGCGGTGCAGCACCTTGCGGGAATGCAAAGCTCGGATGTTATTGTTGCCATTAATAAAGATCCCGAAGCCCCCATATTCTCTGTTGCAAAAGTGGGAGTTGTTGGAGATATTTTTCAGATAGTTCCGGCTCTTACGGAAAGAATAAAAAAAGGCTGAGACAAAGATAACAAAAAGGGCCGCGATATAAATTCGCGGCCCTTTTTTGTTGAAAATTAACGTTTATTTAATTTTAAAACCAGTTGAAACAATAAAGTCCTTGTGTTAAAATTTTTACTGTTTAATATTACAATTCAATCACTCTTAACGCGGTTAATTCCGTTGTATAAGAGTAAATACCAAGGAGGAAAGTTTTATGGCAGCAAAGAAATCGGCAAAAAAAGCAGCCAAGCCAAAAGTAAAAATGGTTTATTACTTTGGCGACGGTAAAGCGGACGGCAATGGTACAATGAAGGATCTTTTGGGAGGCAAAGGCGCCGGACTTGCGGAAATGACATGCGCAGGCGTACCTGTTCCCCCTGGTTTTACAATTACAACACAGGTTTGCAATATGTATTATGAGCTTGGAAAAAAAGTTCCTCCGGGGCTTGATGAGGAAATGATGGAGTATGTAAAAAAGATTGAAAAATCAACCGGCAAACAGTTTGGCGGAGACAACCCTCTGCTTGTATCTGTCCGTTCAGGTGCAAAATTCTCCATGCCCGGCATGATGGATACCATACTTAATCTTGGTCTTAATGATAAAACGGTTCTTGCGCTTATTAAGCAGACTAAAAATGAAAGATTTGCCTGGGATTCATACAGAAGGTTTATTATGATGTTCAGTGATGTTGTTATGGATATAAGCAAAAATAAATTTGAGCATAAACTTGAAGAAATGAAAGAAAAGAAAGGTTATAAATTTGACACAGAACTTACAGCTTCGGATCTTCGCGAACTTGTTGATATTTTCAAAGCTCTCTATAAGAAAGAAAAAGGCGAAGACTTCCCGCAGGATCCTGTTGAGCAGCTTAAGGCCGCGCGTGATGCCGTATTTCGTTCGTGGATGAATGAAAGGGCAATAACTTACAGAAAGATGAATGATATACCGCATAATCTTGGAACCGCAGTTAACGTTCAGGCAATGGTATTTGGTAATATGGGAAATGACTCCGGAACAGGCGTAGGTTTCACCAGGAATCCGTCAACAGGTGAAAATGTATTCTATGGTGAATACCTTATCAATGCACAGGGAGAAGACGTTGTTGCCGGCGTAAGAACCCCCCAGCCTATTGCAACACTTGAAAAAGAAATGCCGGAAGTTTATAAGCAGTTAAGGCAGATAACCAGCAAGCTTGAAAAATATTATAAAGATGTTCAGGACTTTGAATTTACCATTGAAAAAGGCCGTTTATACATGCTTCAAACACGTTCGGGTAAGAGAACGGCAAAAGCCGCAATTCGCATAGCGGTGGAGATGGTAAAGGAAAAATTAATAACAAAAGAAATGGCGGTAAGCAGGGTTGCGCCTGCAACTCTTGACCAGCTTCTTCACCCCGTATTTGACACAAAGGCCGAGAAGCAGGTAATAGCAAAAGGACTTCCGGCATCACCGGGAGCCGCAACAGGCAGGATTGTATTTACTGCAAATGATGCCGTGGAATGGGCGGCAAAGGGAGAAAAGGTTATTCTTGTAAGGCTTGAAACATGTCCGGATGATATTGCCGGAATGGATGCTTCTGCGGGTATTTTAACCGCCCGCGGCGGAATGACATCGCACGCAGCTGTTGTAGCACGTTCAATGGGTAAGGTATGCGTTGCGGGTTGTGAAGAAATAAAAGTTGACGAACACGGTAAAAAAATAATTGTTAAAGGTATGGAGCTTAAGGAAGGCGATTGGCTTTCAATAGACGGTTCCACCGGACAAGTAATTAAAGGAAAGGTGCCCACCGTTGAACCAAAACTTGAAGGTGAGTTTGGCGAATTTATGAAATGGGCTGACAGTTTCAGAAAGTTAAAAGTGAGAGCCAATGCCGACATACCAAGAGATGCAAAGATAGCAAGAGATTTTGGAGCGGAAGGCATAGGGCTTTGCCGTACGGAACATATGTTCTTTGAACACGACAGGCTGCCTCATATGCAGGCTATGATTCTTGCCACGGATGAAGCAGGAAGGCGTGCGGCTCTTGAAAAACTTCTTCCGATGCAAAGAAGCGACTTTAAGGGACTCTTTGAGTCCATGGAAGGGTATGGAGTCACAATACGCTTCCTTGATCCGCCCCTTCATGAATTCCTTCCAAAACGTGAAGAACTTATGGTGGAAATAGCAAAAATGGAAGCGTCAGGAAAGGCATTTACAGACAACGAAACAATACAAAAAGCTCTTGCTCTTATCAAAGAAAACGGTTCAGATCTTGAAAAGGCCAAGAAACTGCTTGCCAGAGTTGAAGAACTTCATGAATTTAATCCTATGCTTGGACACAGAGGATGCCGTCTTGGTATCACATATCCGGAAATAACCGAAATGCAAGCACGCGCTGTTTTTGAAGCGGCTGCAGAGCTTATAAAGTCCGGGAAAAAGATTGTTCCGGAAATAATGATACCGCTTGTTGGAAACGTAAAGGAACTTAAGCATCAAACCAATATAGTTAAAGCAATGGCTGAAAAAGTTATGAAGGAAAAGAATGTTAAGATTAACTATATGCTTGGCACGATGATAGAAGTTCCGAGAGCGGCTGTAACGGCAGACGAGATTGCTCAGGAAGCCGAGTTCTTCAGCTTTGGAACCAACGACTTGACTCAGACAACACTTGGGTTCAGCCGTGATGATGCAGGAAAGTTTATAAAAGCTTATCAGGAGTTAAATCTTTTTGAAAAAGATCCTTTCCAAACCCTCGATCAGGATGGGGTTGGAAAACTTATGAAAATTGCCGTTGAAAAAGGCAAATCAGTGAGAAAAGATATTAAGCTTGGCATATGCGGTGAACATGGCGGAGATCCGGCTTCGGTTGAATTCTGTCACAAGATAGGTTTGAGTTATGTTTCTTGCTCGCCTTACAGGGTTCCGATTGCAAGGCTTGCTGCGGCACAGGCGGCTTTAAAAGACAAAGAGGTTAAAGTTAAAAAAAGCAAGAAAAAATAGTCATAAATTTTTATAAATTCAGGTGCGGCATTCGATAAGATTGCCGCACCTTTTTTTTGTTAAGTTTTTTAAATAAAAGCCGAAAATGTCTATGGGATGTAAGGGGGTAAAATGGCTGATAATGATAAAATCCCTGGAACAGTTGAGGCTGTCAGAGGAAGCGTAATAGATGTTAAATTTGATTGTGAGCTTCCGGAAACAGGAACAATTATTAAATGTGGGGCAAATTTTAATATAGCCGCCGAAGTTATATCTCATATTGGCGTTAATTCAGCAAGAGCGGTATGTATGACTTCAACCGCAGGTTTAGCCAGAGGATCACCTGTTAAGTCTACGGGAAAACCCATAATGATTAAATTGGGAGATAAAATTATGGGCAGAGTATTTAATGTATTTGGGGAACCTGTGGATAATCTTGGTGAAATTGACGAAATAAACGAAAAAAGTATCTATTCCGGTCCGCCTGATATAAAAAATCGCCCCGCAAACTCGGAGATATATGTTACAGGCATTAAAATAATAGATATTCTTTCGCCCATAGAGAAAGGCGGGAAAACAGGTCTTTTTGGAGGCGCCGGAGTCGGAAAAACAGTATTGATAACGGAAATGATACACAATATGGCGGTAGGATATAACGGTATAAGCGTATTTTGTGGTATCGGAGAAAGAAACAGAGAAGCCGAAGAATTGTACAGACAGATTAAAGAATCGGGTGTTCTTGATAAAACTGTGATGGTATTCGGACAAATGGACGAACAGCCCGGGGCGCGTTTCAGAGCGGGGCACACAGCTGTTACAATTGCGGAATATTTTAGGGATATTAAAAATAAAGATGTTTTATTTTTGGTTGATAACATATTCAGATTTATTCAGGCCGGTGCGGAAGTATCCGGACTTGCGGGAAATATTCCTTCAAAGTCCGGGTATCAGCCGACGCTGGCCAGTGAATTGGCTGAACTTGAAGAAAGGATTTGCAGCACGAAAAATGCATCAGTCACTTCGGTGCAGGCGGTTTATGTTCCGGCTGACGATTTTACCGACCCGGCAACAACGCATACTTTTTCACATATTTCATCTTCTATTGTTTTGTCAAGGCAAAGAGCCGCACAAGGTTTTTATCCTGCAGTTGACCCTTTGGAAAGCAGGTCGAAAATGATGACACCTCAAATTTTGGGAGAAAAGCATTATGAAATTTCAAAAAATGTAAAATCAACCCTTGAAAAATATTATGAATTAAAAGACATAATTGCAATGCTGGGAATGGATGAATTATCAAGAGAAGACAGAAAAACAGTTCACAGGGCAAGGAGAATTGAAAGATTTTTGACTCAGCCGTTTTATACAACCGAAAAATTCACGGGCAAAGAAGGTAAGTTTGTAAATCTTTCCGACGGACTTAAAGGCTGTGAAAGAATTTTAAATGATGAATTTGCGGACATACCCGAGAGCCGGCTTTACATGATAGGAAGTTTGGATGAGGTTATATTATGAAAGTTAAGATTGTAAGTATGGAAGGGGAAATAAAAGAGTTGGAAGCTTTAAAATTTAAAGCTTCCACATATGACGGAAATTTCGAAATACTTGACAGACATATTGATTTGGTTGCGTTAATTGCGCCATGCGTTATTGAGATTACATTAAAAAATAGGGAAGTGCAATTTTTTGCCTGTGATGAAGGCGCGTTAATTAAAGAAAAAAGTTTTCTTAGTGTCGCGGTTCGAAGGGTTGTTATGGGAAGTTCCGCCGAAAATCTTGAGCAAGCTGTAAAAAATTACTTGGACAGTCTGTCGGAGTCGGAAAGGGCGGCAAGAAAGGCGCTTGATGAATTGATTTTAAAAACAGGCAAGGGTAAAGCGAATGGAATTTAAAAATGACAGATTATTTAAGGCTGTAAAAGATTACAGAAAATCATTTAACAAAAGAGCCGGAAAAAATTTGAATATTAATGATTTAATTTCGGCTTTTGGAGCGATAGGATGGACTGTTATAACACCTATTATGGCCGGCGTATTTCTGGGTAAATATATAGATGAAAGATGGCCGTCAAGATTTTCTTTTACGTTGATGTTTTTATTTGCGGGAGCAGTAATAGGGACATATAATGCATGGTTATGGCTTAAGAAAAAAATGGGAGAAAGAAATGGAAATAAATATTGATAAAATCATTATTTTTGAAACCGGATATTTTAAGATAAATCTGACTTTGGTTTATACTTGGTTTGTTATTCTGATAATTTCGGTGATTTCATATTTTGCCGGCAAAAAAATAACTTCCGGTGATAATCCCGGAAGGATGCAGGCTGTTTTGGAATTTATTTATGAATTTATAAAAAACCAACTTAAACAGATAATTGGCAATGATGCCGAAGAATATATTCCTTTTTTGGGCACTATTTTTATTTTTATTATAATATCAGCTGTTTTAAATGTAATTCCTCTATATCATCCGCCGACAAGTTCGTTATCAACCACTTCGGCTCTTGCACTGTATGTTTTTTTTGCGGTTTTTTTCTTCGGTGTCAGAAAAAGAGGAATTATCGGATATTTAAAACATTACGTTTACCCCAACCCTGTAATGACGCCGTTTCATCTGATAAGCGAGTTTACAAGAACTCTTGCGCTTGCATTAAGGCTTTTTGGGAACACAATGAGCGGAACATTGGTAATATCGATTTTATTCATTGTTGTACCGCTTTTTGTGCCTGTTGTAATGCAAATGTTTGAAATTTTAATAGGCGCCGTACAGGCATATATTTTTTTTGTCTTGTCGGCTGTATATATTGGCGCTGCCATAAGCGCTGAAAACCATTGAAAGGAGGAAAAACATGGATAATGTCACAATTATTGCAAGTGTTTCGATTATTACCGCAGGCTCTGTTATAACTTTGGGAACAATTACCCCCGCGATTGCACAAATGTTTTCGATAATGAAAGCGCTGGATTCAATAGCAAGGCAACCGGATGAGGCAAATACTTTTACCAGAAATTTATTTGTTGGAATGGCGATGATAGAATCTTTGGCCATTTATTGCCTTGTAATAACAATAATACTTATATTTACAAATCCATATTGGGAATATATTGTTAAAACGGGTATAAAATAATGAATATTGATATATTTACGGTTTTTTGTCAGATAATCAATCTGACGGTACTTATGATTGTAATTAAAAAGTTTTTTGTTTCGAAAATAAGGGATGCCGTTGATCAAAGAAACAAAAGAATTAAAGAAATTTCTGAAAAAAACGCGGCTTTGGTGAGATCTCTTGATGAAAGACAAGCTGTGATTGATAAAAAAGAAAAGGAATTAAGCGAATTTGCAGAATCTGTTTTGCATAAAGCGGCTTGTGAAGCTGAAAGATTAAAAGAAAAACTTATATTAGAGGCCAGAAATGAAGTTGAAACATTGAAGTCCAAGTGGACGGAACAGGCGCTGGAAGAAATTAATAACAAAGAAGAAAAAATAAGAGAAATCTTTATAAAAGAAGTATCAAGAACAGCTTCGATGGCAGTTGAATGGCTTTCGGGGCGGGATATACATTATATTGCGATATTAAGATTGTCTGAGATAATTGCTTCGGATGAATATGATGAAAAGATGAAAATGCTTATGTCGGATTCAAAGGTTGAAGTTATAAGTGCTGTTGAATTGAATGAACTATCCAGAAAAACTATTTTAAATGCCTTCGCAAAAAAAGCGGGATTTGATATCAATATAAGTTTTTATGTTGATAAAAATTTGATATGCGGAATTGAAATGACGGGCGGAGGTTATAGAATATCATGGACAATCAAGTCATATCTGAAAAATTATTTGACAAAAATTGAGCAGGCAATAAAAGATGAAAAATATGTCAATTGAAAGTATTATTTCGAAAACATCGGAAAAAGCATCCCTTGTTAGTTTTAACCCGGGCCCTGAAATGGATGAAATAGGTGTTGTTTTCAAGATAAGCGGAGGTATTGCCGTGTTGAAAGGATTAAAAAATATCTCTGTTGAAAGCATTATAAAATTTGAGAATGGCAAACTTGGTGTTGCAATGAATCTTGAAAATAACGAAATATATGCGGCCATTCTTGACGGCGCAAACGGTATAAGTTCGGGCATGAAAGCTTTTGATACCGGAACTCTGTTATCGGTACCTGTTGGCAGCCGGCTGCTTGGAAGAGTCATCGATGCCATAGGGAGGCCGCTTGACGGACTTGGAAAAATTGAAGCCGACAATTATTATTTTATTGAAAGAAAAGCGCCGGAAATATTTAAAAGAGAGCCGGTTAAAGTTCCTTTGCAGACCGGAATATTAATTATTGATTCTCTTATACCCATAGGAAGAGGCCAGAGAGAGTTAATAATTGGAGACAGGCAGACCGGCAAAACCGCGATTGCCGTTGATACTTTAATAAATCAAAAAAATACGGATGTTATATCAATATACTGTTTTATTGGAAGACCCGCGGATTCCGTTGTAAAAACAATTGCCGATATAAAAAAATTTGGAAACTTTAATAACACAATATGTATATGTGCTTTTGGAACGGACAGCGCATATATGAATTTCGCGGCTCCTTATGCGGCAACATCGATTGCCGAGTGGTTTATGGAAAACGGAAGAGATGTTTTGCTGATATATGATGATCTTACTTCACATGCAAAATCCTATCGTGAACTGTCTTTGCTTTTGAGAAGACCTCCGGCCAGAGAAGCATATCCCGGGGATATTTTCTTTATTCATTCCAGGCTTCTTGAAAGAGCAACAAGATTAAAGAAAGAATATGGCGGAGGGTCAATTACCGCGTTGCCTATAGTTGAAACAGAAGCGCAGAATCTTTCGGCATATATACCCACAAATCTGGTTTCCATAACTGACGGCCAAATATATCTTTCTCCCAAATTGTTTAGCTCCGGATTTCTGCCGGCTATTGATATAAGCAAATCTGTATCCAGGGTCGGCGGAAATGCTCAGATAAAAGAATATCATGCAGCTGCGGGAAATCTAAAGCTGTCATATTCGCAATATGAAGAACTTGAGTCATTCTCCAGATTTGGAATGAAATTGGATGATAAAACAAGGAAAATTATTGATAGAGGCAATATCATAAAAGAGATGTTAAAACAATCCCGATACAAGCCCCTGTCTGTTTTTGCTCAAATATCCATTTTGAATGCCGTGAACGAAGGGTTGCTTGATGAAATGGATAAAGAAAAATTATATAAATTCAAAGAAATAATATATGAAATTAATGAAAAAGAAAAAATCAATGATTATGCTGAGATAATAAGACGGATAAAAGGTGACGCGTAATGGCTGATATTGAAGAATTAAAAAAAAGAATTTTGAACGCCGAAGAAATAAAAAAGATGGTCAAAACGATGAAGATACTTTCGGCTGTTAACATAAGACAGTATGAAAAAAAATATAAAGCAATGCTTGAACACTTTGAGATTATTCAAAAAGCGTCTTTTTTTGCGGGTATTTCTTTGCAGAAAGAGCGGAGAAATTTAAAAACAGGATATTTGTTGATAGGTTCTGACATGGGAATATGCGGAAAGTTTAACGAGATTTTATACGATTATTTCAGAAATCTGCCGGAAAAAGACTCATATCTTATAGTCGCAGGCGAAAAAGCGGCCTCTTTAATAAGGGATAACGGGGGTAAGGTTGACAAGCTGTTTGAATATCCAAAATCGCTGTTTAAAAATATTTTTGAAATGATAGATGATTTGATTGTGGTTATTGATAAATTGGTAATGCAAAAAGAACTTGATTCCATAAAAATTCTATATAACAAACTTACAACTTTAACCTCATATAATCCTTGTTTGATTGAATTAAGACCTTTGATAAAACATATCGATAAAGTAAAAAAATTTCATTATCTTTCATCTGATGAATTAAGAAATGGGATAGCGAGGCAATATATACATTCTTTGATTTATATGGCGTTTCTTTCTTCTTTAATAACTGAAAATCAAGCCAGAATGATAGCTTTACAAACGGCGGAAAAAAACATTGATGATTTAAGAGAAATGCTTATTTTGTCATATAACAGCGAGAGACAGAACTTGGTTACTTCGGAAACTCTTGATGTAATAGCCGGTGCGCAAGTTATCTTGAATATTTGCGGGTAATATTATCTCGACGTTGTGGTATAATTAAAAAAATTTTCGGGATTAATAATGACCATACAAAAAAAAGTTAAACTGCTTGAAAAAATAATAAAGGATACAGACGGTTTGACGGTTGGATTTTCCGGAGGCGTTGACAGCGGTTTTTTGCTTTACAAAGCTTCCGAACTGCTTGGAAAGAAAGCAATTGCCATAACGGCAATGACGGATTTTATTACGAAAGACGAATTGGAAATATGTAAAAAGTTTACATTAAAATATGGAATAAAGCATTTAACGGTTCCGGTTAATTTAAGCAATATAAAAAATGTAATAAAAAATTATCCTGACAGATGTTATCATTGTAAGAAAATAATTTTTACAATGATAAAAAGAAATAGCTTGAAATTGGGAATAAAATATACAGCCGAAGGAAGCAATGCTGATGACGTTTATGATTTTAGGCCGGGAAATAAGGCGATTGCCGAACTTGGAATCATTAGCCCCATGAAAAAGGCTGGATTGACAAAAGAAGAGATAAGGATGCTTTCAAAAAAAGCGGGTCTTGATACATGGAATAAACCGTCAACCGCATGTCTTGCTACAAGATTTCCTTATGGCACGGAAATAACAAAAGAAAGGCTTATGGCGGTTAAGAAGGCGGAAAATTATTTGAAGAGAATGGGATACAAGCAGTTCAGAGTAAGATGGCATGATGATATTGCGAGGATAGAAATTGGTAAAGATGAAATATATAAATTTTTTAAAGCCAAAATAATAAAGCTTGTTAACAATAAAATAAAGAAATTGGGATTTAGATATGTGACACTTGATTTGGGCGGCTACAGAGTCGGAAGCATGAATGAAAAAATAATTAAAAAGGCAGAGTATGATGTAGTATGAATAAGGATGCAATTTATTCTTTGTTGCAAAAAGTTAAAAAAGGAAAAATCAGTGTTGATCAAGCATGTGAAGAACTGAGGAAACTTCCGTTTAAAGATTTAAGTTTTGCAAAAGTTGACCATCACAGGGAAATAAGAACAGGATACCCTGAAGTGATTTTTTGTCCGGGAAAAACAGATTTACAGATATTTATGATTTTTAAGGAGCTGATTGGCACGGGCTCAAATATTATTGCAACAAGGGCGAAAAAATCCACATATAATTTTCTTTCGAAACGCATTAAAAATATTAAATATAACATGACGGCTGGAATTATTTATTATGACATCAAAAAAGTGAAAATGAATAAAGGATATATAGCCGTGGTCAGCGCGGGCACTTCTGATATGCCGGTTGCCGAAGAAGCGGCTTTTACGGCGGAGAAAATGGGAAATAATGTAAAGAGGTTTTACGATGTTGGTGTTGCCGGAATTCACAGGTTATTTTCAAATATTGATGATATCATGAAAGCAAATGTGATTGTTGTGGCGGCCGGAATGGAAGGGGCTCTTGCCGGTGTTGTCGGCGGATTGGTTGACAAACCCGTTATTGCAGTCCCGACAAGTATAGGATATGGCGCAAATTTTAAAGGTCTGTCCGCTCTTCTTGCCATGCTTAACAGCTGTTCCAGCGGGACTGCTGTTGTAAATATTGATAATGGCTTTGGAGCCGGATATATGGCGGCAATAATCAATAAGATGGCCAATACATGAAAACATTATATTTTGAATGCTATTCGGGAATCAGCGGCGATATGACTGTTGGTGCTTTGCTGGATCTTGGTATAGATTTTGATAAGTTTCTGGGCGAAATAAAAAAACTTAATATAAAAGATTTAAATGTTTCCGTTGAAAAAAAGAAATTGAAAGGCATTTGCGGAACAAGTTTTTATGTTAAGGAAAACGGCACTTACAATCATGGTCACAGACATCTTGAAGACATTATTAATATTATAAATAACAGCTCTATAGGAGTTAAAGCGAAAAAAATAAGTGTTGAAATATTTAAAGAAATTGCGGAAGCGGAAGCAAAAGTGCACGGAACCGATATTTCCGAAGTTCACTTTCATGAAGTGGGCGCGGTTGATTCCATTGCCGATATTGTAGGCGCCGCAATATGTATAGAGCTTCTTGGGGTAGAAAAAATATATTCTTCCGAACTGTATGACGGCAGGGGCACGGTTGAATGCGCGCACGGAATTCTTCCGGTTCCCGTGCCTGCTGTAATGCAGATGTTAAAGGGCAGCCAAATACCTTTGATACAGAAGGATATTTTAACCGAACTTGTTACACCTACCGGAATGGCAATAATTAAAGTTTTGTCTTCGAACTTTGGAAGAATGCCTGCAATGAAAGTATTGGCAACAGGATGGGGTTTTGGAAAAAAAGATACCGGCGGCATTAATGCATTACGCGTGGTTTTGGGTGAAAGCTGTTCGGAAATAAATGATACTGATTCCTTTTTGATTGAGGCGAATATTGATGATATGTCGCCTGAAGCAATGGCTTTTGCAATGGAAAAACTTTTTGAAAACGGAGCGCTGGATGTTTTTTTTACCCCTATATATATGAAAAAAAACAGACCGGCTTATATGTTATCCGTAATTATTAAACCTGATTGTGAATCGGTTATTGCCGATATTATTTTTAAACATACAACTTCATCCGGATACAGAAAACAAAATCTTTCAAGAAATATACTTAAAAGAGAAATTATAAATGTTGATACGGAATATGGTTTAATAAGAGTTAAAAAAATTATTCTGCCTGACGGTAAAATCAGATGGAAGCCTGAATATGAAGACTGTAAGAATGCAATCTTGAAATACGGAGTAAATTTTGATTCGGTTTGTCAGGCTGCCTTGAAAGCGGCTGAAAAATTATAATATAAATCAAAAGGAGATATTGAGAATGGAGCTAAAGAAGACAAAAGCATGGCAAAAATTGGAAGTGAAATTTAAAGAAATTAATCAGGTTCATTTAAGAGAATTTTTTAAATTGGATCCCGACAGGGCAAAAAAAATGACAATTGAAGCCGAAGAAATATATTTTGATTTTTCCAAACACAGATTGGATGTTGAAACCCTGCAAATTCTTGTTGAGCTTGCCGGTGAAATTGGACTTAAAGACAAAATTGAAGAAATGTTCGCCGGGAAAAAAATAAATAATACGGAAAACAGAGCGGTACTGCATATAGCTTTAAGAGCCCCTAAAGATGAAAAAATTTTTGTGGACGGGAAAGATGTTATTCCTGATGTTCATAAAGTGCTTGAAAAAATGGTTTCTTTTGCGAATAAAATTCGTAAAGGCGAATTGAAAGGATTTACGGGAAAACCAATCAAAAATATAGTCAACATAGGCATTGGAGGATCTGATCTTGGACCGGTTATGGCATATGAGGCCCTTAAGAAATACACGGACAGAAAACTTGTTTTCAGATTTGTTTCGAATATTGATGATACCGATTTTGCCGAAAATACATTTGATCTTGATCCGGCGGAGACGCTGTTTATTGTGGCTTCAAAAACATTTACAACGCTTGAAACAATGACAAACGCTCATACCGCAAGAAAGTGGCTGCTTGATAAACTTAAAGATAATGCCGCCGTGGCAAAACATTTTGTTGCGCTTTCAACAAATGCCGAAGAAGTTGCAAAGTTTGGCATAGATACGGATAATATGTTTGAATTTTGGGACTGGGTTGGAGGAAGGTATTCAATGACTTCCGCCATTGGTTTATCAAATATGATAGCCCTTGGTCCGGATAATTATATGGAATTATTAAAAGGTTTTCGCAAAATGGATATGCATTTCCGTACAGCGCCTTTTGAAAAAAATATGCCTGTTATTATGGCCCTTCTGGGAATATGGTATGCGGATTTTTTTGGTGCGGAAACAATAGCGGTTCTTCCTTATGAACAATATTTGAAAAGATTCCCGGCTTATTTGCAACAGATGACAATGGAAAGCAACGGGAAAAGTGTCACAAAAGGCGGTAAAAAGGTAAATTATCAAACAGGCGCGATTTATTGGGGCGAACCCGGCACAAACGGACAGCATTCATTTTATCAGCTTATACATCAGGGGACCAAACTTATACCATGTGAATTTATAGCTTTTGGCAAATCTTTAAATCCCACAGGAAGGCATCACGATCTTTTGATTGCAAATGTATTTGCCCAATCTGCGGCTTTGGCTTTTGGCAAGACGGCAGAAGAGGTAATTGCGGAAAAAACTCCCGAAAACCTTGTAAATCATAAAGTTTTTGAAGGCAACAGACCTTCAACAACGATAATTATGGAAAAGTTAACTCCGGAAGCTTTGGGAAAACTTATAGCTCTTTATGAGCACTGTGTGTTTACGCAGGCTGCCATATGGGATATAAATGCTTTTGATCAATGGGGTGTTCAGCTTGGAAAGGTTCTTGCGGAAAAAATTACACCTTCTCTTGAAAATAAAGAAAGCAATTTAACTTTTGATGCATCAACAAATGCGCTTATTGCAAAGTACAGGCAAATAAAATAGATTTTTTTATATTAATGATTTCCTGTAATCTTTGTCCAGACTGCGATATTGTATGGCCTCCGCTATATGCTCGGTTTTTATTTCAATGCTTTTTTCGAGGTCTGCTATTGTTCGGCTGACTTTTAAAACTCTGTCAAAAGCTCTTGCGGAAAAGCCAAGATTTTCTATGGCATTTTTGAGCAGATTTTGGGATTCCCCGTCAAGCCTGCAGTATTTCTTCAGGTGTTTGGCGCCCATATGAGCATTACAAAAAATACGATCTGCTTTAAATCTTTCGTACTGTATCAAACGTGCGGTATTTACCCTGGTTCTTATTGTTTTTGAATCTTCGGCTTCTTTTGAGGATGCGAGGTCATTGTATTGGACAACAGGCACTTCAATGTGCAGATCTATTCTGTCCAGCAAGGGTCCGGAAATTTTACCCATATATTTTTCCCTTTGATTTATGGTGCATGTACATGCTTTTGTGGGATGTGTTGCATATCCGCAGGGGCAGGGATTCATTGCTGCCAGCAAGGTAAACCTTGAAGGGTAAGTTATTGATAACGCGGCTCTTGATATTGTAACGTTTCCGTCCTCTAACGGCTGTCTTAGAACTTCAAGCACATTTCGGTTAAATTCAGGAAGTTCGTCGAGAAATAAAACGCCATTATGAGATAATGAAACTTCGCCCGGACGGGGCACTGTGCCTCCGCCTATCATTCCCGCGTCTGAGATTGTATGATGGGGAGATCTGAAAGGTCTTATTGCCATAAGGGAAGATTTGTCTTTGATATAGCCGGATATACTGTGAATCTTTGTTGTTTCAACAGCTTCTTCAAAACTCATATCTGGAAGTATTGTCGGAAAACGTCTGGCAAGCATTGTTTTTCCGGAGCCGGGAGGGCCAATCATAACGATATTGTGTCCGCCGGCAGCTGCTATTTCAAGCGCTCTTTTGGCATGCTGTTGTCCTTTAACTTCGGAAAAATCATGATTATATAAGGATGCGGCGGCGAAAATTTGTGCAACATCAATTTTTTTGGGCATTATTGAACCTGTTCCGTCGAGAAATTCAGCCACCTGCTTAAAATTACAAACGGGAAGAATATCTATTCCGGAAACAACCGCAGCCTCATCGGCGTTTGCCTCCGGCAATATAAAACCTTTATATCCGATTTTTGATGCAAGAATTGCCATTGAAAGAGCGCCTTTTATTGAATTGATTCCTCCGTCAAGAGAAAGCTCGCCTGCAATCATATAATCTTTCAGTTTGTCTGATGAAATAATACGCTCCGCGGCAAGAATGCCGCAGGCAATAGGGAGGTCAAAACTGGGGCCTTCTTTTTTCTTATCCGCCGGAGAAAGATTTACAGTTATTTTTTTGTTTGGTGGATATTCAAAACCGGAATTTTTTATGGCTGATTTGACCCTGTCTTTACTTTCTTTTACGGATGCATCAGGCAGTCCCACTGTTGAAAAAGTTGGAAGCCCCAGAGATGTATCTGTTTCCACCTCAACTTCATATGCGTCAATACCCAGTATTGCGGCTGATTTGACCTTGCTTAACATAATAAGTCACCATACGGCATTAATAATGCCGCCCCTCTATGTTTTTTTGTATTTTATGTTTAATTTTTATTCAATCCAAAAGCTTATAACCTCAAGATTTTTGTTGGCCTGTCTTAACCTGTTTGAAAGAACTTTAATAAGTATATCTATTATTTTAAGTGCTGTCTGCGGGTGCTGCTGTCTTAAAAGCATATAATTATTTCTGGTGATTTTTAATATTATTACATCTGAAGCGGCTTTAGCCGAAGCCGATCGCGGTAAACCGTCCAATAAAGCCATTTCTCCGAAAAATTCCCCGGGATTTAATAAAGCAATAGTATTTTCCTGGTCTTTGACTTTCTTGGTTATTTTAACCGAACCGGATTTAATTATATACATTGCATCACCGGGACCTTCTTCGTGAAATATAAATTCGCCCGATTTTACGGTTATTTCTTCGGCAACGGCTGAAATTGCATCCGTGTCGGATTGTGTAAGTTCCTTAAAACCTTTTGCGCTTAATAAAAAGTCTGCAACTCCCATGGTTCCTCCAAATTTTTAAAATTATACAATAATATTTTATATCTTCAACTAATAAAAATTTCTTTTGATTTTAAAGGACGGACCCGAAGTTTTATCTGAATTTTTATCATTGTTTATTTTATTTTGTTCGTTTTTGTAAGAAAAATCTTCACCAAATTTTATCTGGTTGTATTCTGATGCGCCGGAAGAAACGGATCCGATAAAGTCCGATGGTTTTGTTATATTTTCTTGTGAGTAATTTGATGAATTATTATTAGGCAACGGCATTTCGTCCAGATTTACAACAGGTATGTCATCCGGCAGGGAAAAAGCGGGACTTTCAGAAACACTTTCGGAAAAAGAAGGAAGATCAATTGTGCCTGCGGATTGAGAAGTTACCGTGTCCACGGAAATTATTGAAGGATCGGGAGATATATCGGGCGTTTTTTGTAAATTTATTGTGTCCGGCAGAGATAAAGAATTTTTATTTTTTATTTTGTCTTTAAGCTTTTTCATGTATTCTTCCGCGTCCATTGCTTTGGTTTCTTTTGGAACTTTTGAAGATGGCGTCGAAACTGAAGTATTAGCCGAGGCGGCAGACTGCGCCGCGGACATTTTTTCTTTTATTGATTTCATATAATCGGCGGTATCGCGTTTTTCGGTTGGAATTGGCGCGGATTGAGTTGAATTTGGTTTTTTAATTTCCGTATCTTGAGAAATGTGTTCGGCGAAAATTGATTTTACTTCTTCAAAACTTATTGATTTAATCTCCGCAATTCTGTGCATTGCATCTTCAACCAAAGGCCCTTTTTCGTGTATCTTTATATGCTTCGCAAACTCGGACGCAGCTTTTTCTAAGTTGCCTCTGTTTTGATATAATTGCCCAAGCATATAATGAGAGTTGGCATAAGCAGGGTCAAGAGCAACGGCTTTTTTATATGCTTTTACGGCAATTTCGGGTTTGTCAAGTTTGTCGTATAAGAGCCCCATTGTGTTATATAATTTGGCGCTTTTGGGGTTTAATATAACAGCTCTTTCAAGGCACTTTATTGCATTTATATAATCTTCTTTATGCTGGTAAGCATAAGCCATGTTTATATAAGCGCTTAGATAATTTGGGTCTATGGAAAGGGCACGATTAAAAGCGGAAATGGCTTTGTCATACATATGTTTTTCAAGGTATGCCACACCAAGATCGTGGGAAGTTTTGGCATGATTGATGTTTTTTTGTGCTGATTCTTCAAGTTTTTTTATTGCGTCATCAATGCCTCCGCCTTTTATAAAACTATCAATACCCAAATGATATAATCTTTCATTAAAAACAGGATCAAGCTCTCCGGCTTTTTTGAAGTTTTTAAGAGCCTCTTCATATCTGCCCATATCGTAAAGCACGTTTCCTTTGTTGTTATAAAGAACAGCGGCTTCCGGGTTAAATTCTATGCCTTTGTCATACACAAGCAAAGCATCGGAATATTTTCCCTGTCTGGCAAACAGAAGCCCTAGATTGTTAAATGCTTCAATGTGCTTGGGATTGTTATTGATCAGTTTCTTAAAATATTCGTATGATTTGTGATACTCTTTCATATCTGAATATATAAATCCGAGATTAAAAAGCGCATCTTCGTCATTGGGGTCCAATTTAAGAATGTTTTGGAATTCTTTTATTGCTTTTTCGTTCTCGTTTTTATTTTCATAATCAAGGCCTTTTTTTAGATACTCCTGTTTTTTTTCTTCGTCTGATTTAAAAAGCGACATTTTAAGCCCCTTTGTTTAATAATTCATTTCAATACTTAAACCGGCAGTTAATCCGGAGTAATCAAAAATAATATCTTTGCCCTCCGCTTTTAAAACTTGACCGGTTTTTGTGCCTTCAATATTATTTCCGTCGATTATTGTCATTTTTGAAACTGGCATAAATCGGTAGCCGGCGGTAAAACCGGCAGACAGGGCGGAGCTTAAATGATATTGAATGCTGATATCGGTAATTATATTGAAACCTGTTCCGAAAGTGCGTATTTCTTCATATGGTATTTTTTCGTGATCTATCGAATCATATTTTCCGTAAGCAATTGTAAGTCCGCCGCAGGATGAAAGAGTAATTCTCAGGGGGGATTCGGGTATATAAAAACTGTATTCCAGACCGGCATCAATCGGAACGGCATTTGTATACATCACAAAATCAAAATTTCCGGGTTCTGTAAGAGAAGTTATTATGTCGAATCTGAAAAAAGGTGAAAAATATGAATTGATTTTAATTCCAAGAGCAAGCCCCAAATCCAGTCCGTTGCTGATATGTTTTATTTTTGAACCGGCCAAATTGTTGAAATCCTTCATTGAAAGCGATGTATATTGAATAATAATCCTTACATCGCCGAAATAAATCGATTTATCGGCTTCTTCCGGCATTGAAGGAGAAGATTCGTTTTCATCCGCATCTTTTATATCCAGTTCTTCCGGCGTTTCGTTTAATTCATTTTCAGATTCGGTTAAAATAAAATCTTTCTCAGAAACACGGCCTTTTTTAATGTCTTCGTCAACCGGAAGAGTTTCGGCGCCAAAAGAAAAACACGCCAATAATAACAAAAAAAATATTAAGATAAAATTTTTCATCATACGCCTCTTATTATTTTTATTTATTAATTATAGCATAAATTAAAAAGGGCGCGGTTTTTTCCGCGCCCTTTTGAAAAAATAAAAATCAGAATCTTATATTTAAACCGGCGCCAATCTGAAAACCCGAAAAATTCACTTTTAATTTTTCATCGCTTCCGGGATAAAGTTCAAGCTGGCCGGCGGATACAAGAACATTTCCGCTTATTGGATCGCGTATTTCCTTTGTTGTATTTATGTTTTCAATCAGGCAGTAGCGGTAACCCGCATTAATACTGAGGTTGATTAAAGGCAGTATGTTTATCTCAAGGGCAGCCGAAGCATCAGCCATAAAACCGCCGCCGTTGAAAGGCTGGGTTACGGAAAATTCATAAGGAAGAGTTCCTCCCGCAAAATCCATATTGGTGCTTATTTGTTTTGTGGCAAAAGCAAAACCATAACCTCCGTATATACCGGCGGTAACGGAGAATGGAGTAAGCGGTATTGCTATATTTGTGGAAATACCAAGTTCCGCAGGAACCAATAAAGAAGTTATTGTTTCTTTATATTTAAACCCTCCTGCATCATAATCAATTGTGGAGGGGAAAACGTATTGTATTCCGGCCCTTGGCCCCACATTTATAAAAGGCAGCAGCCCGAGGCCTAAATCCGCATTAACATAAACCGAATTGCCAAAATCTGAAATTTTTGCGGAACCGCTGTTTTCTTGAGCTTCTTTTTTTGCGTCTTCCCAGGCATTGTTAAGCTGATCCATATTGGCGTAAGCATAGCCTGCATTTACTCCCACATGTAAAAGAGCATAAGACGGTACAGAAACCAAAAAGAGCAGAAAAAACAGAACAAGAGTTTTTTTCATAAAATAGAATCCTCCTTTTTTTATATTAAAGCTAATATATCAACAGACAAATAAAAAGTCAAATAATAGGATATTATGCCTTGACTGGTGTTGCCGTTAATGCTATATTTCATCTTGCCAAAATAAAATAATTATTGCCGGGTCGTCTAATTGGTAGGACATCTGCCTCTGGAGCAGAGTGTTGTTGGTTCGAGTCCAGCCCCGGCAGCCAAAAAACTGCCGCCTTATGGCGGCAGTTTTTTTTTATACATAACTTGAATAAGATATTTTTTTATTTTATTATATTAAAAAAGTCCAGGAGGATTTAATGTCTGCCATAATCATAGACGGGAAAGCTCTTGCCGGTAAAATTAAAGATGAAGTTCGCGCGAAGATTTCCGAATTAAAAGGCGACAGACCGGGTCTTGCGGTTATACTTGTCGGAGATGATCCTGCATCTTCTGTTTATGTAAACAATAAAGCCAAGGATTGCACGGATTCGGGTATATACTCCGAAGTTCACAGACTTCCAAACACGGCAAGACAAGAGGAAGTAATTGCACTTATTGACAGGCTGAATTTGGAACCCAAAATAAACGGCATATTGGTTCAGCTGCCGATTCCGGAACATTTGGATGAAGATTTAATTACAAACAGGGTATCTCCTTTGAAAGATGTTGACGGATTCACTTACGAAAGCGCCGGAAGACTTTTTACCGGAGCAAACGGGCTTGTTGCATGCACTCCTTCTGGATGCATTGAAATGATTAAATCAACAGGATATGAAATAAAAGGTAAAAATGCGGTGGTAATTGGCCGCAGTAATATTGTCGGAAAGCCCATGGCTGTATTGCTGCTAAGGGAAAATGCCACCGTAACAATATGCCATTCAAAAACCACAAATTTAAAGGAAATATGTTCCAAAGCGGACATACTTATTGCGGCAATAGGAAGGGCCGGATTTGTAAAGGCGGATATGGTAAAAGAAGGGGCAATGGTAATAGATGTCGGAATAAATAAAGGCAGTGACGGAAAATTGACAGGTGATGTTGATTTTGTGCCTGTTTCACAAAAAGCGGGGTATATTACTCCTGTGCCGGGAGGAGTGGGACCAATGACAAGGGCAATGCTTATGAAAAACACTCTTCAGGCATATTTTCTTCAAAAAAGGACAAAAAATGAAAAATAAAGCTGTTTATCCGGGTACTTTTGATCCGATCACACTGGGGCATGTTGATATTATAAAAAGAGCGGCTCTTATGTATGATGAAGTTACTGTTGCTGTTTCAGCCAGTTATCACAAAAAACTTCTTTTTGACGCAGAAACAAGAATTAAGCTTGTTGAAGAAGCGGTGAAAGGTTTGAAAAATGTAAAAGTGGACAGTTTTAACGGACTTTTGGTTAATTATATGAAAAAAAATAAAAAAAGAATAGTAATAAGAGGTTTAAGAGCTTTATCTGATTTTGAATATGAATTTCAGCTGGCGCTGTTAAATAAAAAAATGGTAAAAAATTTGGAAATGGTATACTTAATGACCGATGAAAAGTATCTTTATGTTTCATCTTCGGCGGTAAAAGAAATTGCCATGCACGGCGGTAACACAATAAAATTTGTACCCAAGGCGGCAGCCATTGCCTTGAATAAAGTATATAACAAAACTTTTTCATATAATAAAACATTATAAAAAGCATTGACTTATAAGGCTTTTTTCTGATAAAATTTAAAAAATAATATTTTAAGGAGGGTTTTTATGACTAAAATTGAAATAGTTGATAAAATTGGTGAAAATGTTGCCCTTCCTAAGAAGGACATCGAAAAAGTGCTGGATCAGTTTGTTAAAATATCGCAAGATGCCCTTAAAGAAGGAAAAAAGGTTTCTGTAACAGGACTTGGTTCTTTTTCAATAAAAGAAAGAAAAGCCAGGCTTGCCAGAAATCCAAAAACAGGTGAAAAAGTTGAAGTTCCTGCAAAAAAAGTGGTTAAATTTAAACCGGGGAAGGAACTTAATGAAGTTTTAATGGGAACAGCCCCTGCATCGGAATAAATTAATATTATGTTTACATTAAATACCTGATTTATTAACCAACTAAATTTATACTCCTGCAAGACCGTAAATTAATTAAGGAGAAAAGCAGTGGCGGCAAAAAGAAACGTTAAAAAAGTTGATAAAGAAGAGATTTCGGCAAAAAAAATTATAAAAAAACAAGCCAAAGAAAGCACTGCTGAAAAATCAAAGACTATATCCAAAAGTAACGACGATGAAAATAAAAAAACAGCCGTAAAATCTGCAGCCAAACCAAAAAAATCTTTAATAAAAAAAGAAACTGATGAAAATAAAAAAGTCACAAAATCAGCGGTAAGGAAAACCGCTCCAAAAAAAACTGCTTTAAAGAAAAAACAGGATATACAACAAGATATAAAAAATGAAAAAGTTGAAAATATAAATGCTGTAAATGATAAAGTAATAAATGCCGCTCAAAATCACAATATAGAAATCAAAGAAATTGAGATAGATGAATTGATGATTGAAGCCGCAAAATTCTATACACCTGCAATTTCAAAGGCCGCTCAAAAAAAAGTCCAAGTAAGCAGTGATGCAATGAATGAGGGAGAATTACCTGAAAGATATTTTGACAATAAACTTGTATTGATGGCCAGGGATCCGTATTGGTGCTATGCGTATTGGGATATTTCTCCTGAATTAATGGAAAAAGCGCATAATGAAGCCGGAGGATCCGGAGCCATATTGACACTTCGTGTATATGATATTACCGGGATTAATTTTGACGGAAAAAACGCGTTGAAATTTGTTGATATAACGGTTTCAGGCGAAGCAAATAATTGGTACATAAATGTGTGGGAAGCAGGAAGAAAATATGTGCTGGATCTTGGATATAAAAAATATGACGGCACCTTCGTTGTCATTAAAAGGTCAAATCCGGTTACAACACCAAAAGACACCGTATCAAATGTAATAGACGAAGAGTGGATGACCGTAGATGAGGATTTTGATGAAATTTTCAGAATGTCAGGAGGGGGTACAAAGCCGGCTTCGGGTTCCGAAAGGTTCCCGCTGTCGCTTGAAGAACATCTTTCCTCATTTTCTGTTTCGAGTTTTGGAAGCGCTTCACTGCAGGGGGCGACTGAATCAGGCGGTCAGCAAGCCGGCAAGAAAAGGGGCTTCTGGCTTGTTGCGGATACCGAACTGATTCTTTATGGCGCCACGGAGAGGGACGCAAAAGTTCGCGTAAAAGGCGAGCCTGTTAAGCTTGAAGCGGACGGTTCTTTTTCTTTAAGATTCCATCTTCCGGACGGGGTAATGCATTTGCCTGTTGAAGCCGTGTCAAACGACGGTGTTGATAAAATAACCCTTAAATTTACGGTTGAGAGACAATCAAAATAGCATATGGCTAAAGAACCGAAAGGTTATCTGGCCTTAATACTTCACGCACATCTCCCCTTTGTAAGACATCCTGAATTTAAGGATCCGATGGAAGAATATTGGCTTTATGAAGCCATTACGGAAACTTATATTCCTTTACTTTTAATTTTTAACAGACTTGTAAATGACGGTGTGGATTTTAGAATTACAATGTCAATGACCCCTCCGCTGGTTTCCATGCTGACAGATCCTCTTTTACAAAGACGGTATACGGACCACATAGAAAAACTTATCGAACTTATTGAAAAGGAAGTAATAAGAACAAAATATAATCCTGCATTGAATGAAACTGCGATAATGTACAGAGACAAGTTTTATAACGCAAGAAATACTTTTGAACATGTTTATAAAAGGAATCTTGTTACCGGCTTTAAAAGTCTTCAGGATAAAGGAGTTCTTGAAATTATCACGTGCGGCGCCACCCACGGTTTTTTTCCGCTGGATGTGGATAAAGTGGCGCTTAATGCCCAGGTAAAAATAGCCGTTGATCATTATTATGCAAATTTTGGAAGACGCCCCAAGGGTATTTGGCTGCCCGAATGCGGTTATACTCCCGGTGATGATGAATACTTAAAGAAACACGGCATAAGATATTTTATTGTTGATACCCACGGCATACTTTTTGGAACTCCAAGACCTAAATACGGGGTATTTGCTCCGGTTTATTGCCGCTCCGGAGTTGCGGCTTTTGGCAGGGACCTTGAATCCTCAAGGCAGGTTTGGAGCGCGAAGGAAGGATATCCGGGAGATCCAAATTACAGGGAGTTTTACAGGGATATAGGGTTTGATCTTGAATACGAATACATAAAACCTTATATTCACGAAAGCGGCATAAGAATAAATACAGGGATAAAATATCACAGAATAACTGGTCATGTGGATTTGTCGGAAAAAGAGCTTTATGACCATAAAAAAGCGCTTGAAACCGCGGCAATACATGCGGGAAATTTTATGTTTAACAGAGAAAAGCAGGTTGAGCATCTTGCGGGAATTATGAGAAGAAAGCCGGTTATAGTTGCTCCATATGATGCGGAATTATTCGGCCATTGGTGGTATGAAGGCCCGGATTTTATAGATTTTTTATTGAGAAAAATCTTTTATGATCAGAATACAATTAAGACGATTACACCTTCCGAATATCTTGAAATGTTCCCGGAAAACCAGGTGGTTACTCCGGCTTTTTCAAGCTGGGGATACAAGGGTTATTCCGAATACTGGCTTAACGACAAAAACGACTGGATTTACAGACATCTGCACAGAGCTTATGAGAAAATGAGAGAACTTGCAGAAATTTATATGTTTAAGCCTTTAACCCGAATACAGGAGAGAGCTCTTAAGCAGGCGGCAAGGGAAGTGCTTTTGGCTCAAAGTTCTGATTGGGCATTTATAATGAGAACTCAAACAATGGTTGATTATGCTGTAAAGAGAACAAAAAACCATACAAACAGATTTCTTAAATTATACGAGATGATAAAAAAAGACAATTTTGATGAAATTTATTTAACCCAGCTGGAACTGAGAGACAATATTTTCCCGGATATAGATTGGACAGCATTTGCCGGATGAATATGCATCCAATCAAATATCTTGACATAGAGGCAAGCGGGTATATAATTTAAAAGGTATTAAATAATTGCCGGCGGTCAAATATGGAAAGAAAAAAATTAAAAATTCCGATTCCAAAGCTGGGTATTTTCGTGTTTCGCTGACTCTGCCAAAAAATCTTGATGATTATCTTGAAATGCTGGGGTCTGACATTAAAAGTAAAGGCGGTTTTAAGCTTGCCAAAACCGAGATTATCAGAGCGATGATACGGGCTATGATGACTTTAAAACCGGAGTTGAAAAACATTAAATCGGAACAAGACCTGGAAAGCAAAATCCTTGCATCGTTCAGGAAAAACGGCAAACATTAAAATGAAAGCTGAAAATTTAAGGCGTATATTTGAAATTACTTTGTTTTTATTCCTTCCTTTTGTAGGATATACCGCTGACATAAATTCTTTTTATCATTCGGGATATGTTAATGATTTTGCGGGAATCATAAATGAGGCCGAAAAATTAAAACTGAGCAGATTATGCGAGAAAATTGAGGAATTAACCGGCACACAGATTGCAGTTGTAACAATAAGTTCCCTTGAAGGTGAAAGCCTTGAAGATTTTACCAACATGCTTTTTAACAAGTGGCGTTTGGGTAAAAAGGGCAAAGATAACGGCTTGATGTTTCTGATAAGCGTGTATGAAAAGAAAATAAGAATTGAAACGGGATATGGTATTGAAGGAATAATACCGGATTCAACGGCATATAGAATTATAAAAGATGTTATGGTGCCTTATTTTAAAAACGAGGAATATGCGGCCGGAATTTATAACGGTGTCTATCAAGCGGGTTTAATTATTGCAAAAGCCGAGGGTAAAGAATTTGATATAAAAAATTCTGATTATGCCGTACGAACGTCCGCGAAAAAACTTACGGTTTTGGAAAAAATTCAAATTTTAATTTTTATTTTTATATTCATACCTTTGCTTATAAAAAATCCATGGCTGCTTCTTGTTATGGCGGGCTCCGGAAGAAACAGTTTCAGGCTGGGAGGCGGATTTGGAAGCGGAGGATTTGGAGGTTTTGGAGGGGGCAGTTCCGGCGGAGGAGGAGCGTCCGGAGGATGGTAAAAATATACGAGGTGAAAAATGTATAAAATTGAAAAATTTGTTGAGGAACTTAAGGAAAAAGCCGGTAAAAATTTTGTATCTTTTGTTGTGTATGGGTCTGAAGCTGCCGGTGATAAGTATAAATCTTCGGACATAAACACATTGCTTGTGCTTGAAAAGGCTGATGCGGCTTCGCTTCGTGAGATTTCAAAACCGGTAAAAAAATGGTTCCTAAACGGGCATCCTGCCCCCATGATATTTACACAAAGCAGGCTTTCTTCGTCCTCGGATGTATTCCCGATAGAATTTATGGACATAAAAGACAGCAGAAAAGTGCTGGCAGGAACAGATTGCTTTAAAAAAGTTAAAGTTAAGAGAGAACATCTGAGGCTTGAGATAGAGAGGGAACTGAAAGCAAATTTATTAAGATTAAGAAAGGCTTATGCTGTAAACTGCGCGGATAAAAGAAAAATTAAGGAGCTGATGAGGGATTCTTTAAGCACTTTTCTGGTTATTTTCAGGGCAATTTTAAGATTAAAAGGGAAAAAAGTGCCAATTATTAAGTCGGAACTTATAAAGACCATGCAGTCTGTAATGAAGTTGAATACGGATGTTTTTTCTGTTATATTGGCCCTTAAAGAAGGAAAAAATTCGGTGAAAGACAGCGAAGCTGACAGTGTTTTTTCGGGATATTTGTATGTGATTGAAAAATTCAGGGATTTTATCGACAAAAAATAGGAGGATTAAAATGAAAACCGGAACAAAAGTTTTATTGATTGCACTTGGTGTTTTATTGCTGATTGGCGCTTTTTTTGCTTCGGCATATAACAGACTTGTGAGGCTTGATGAGGCAATAAATGCGGCATGGTCACAGGTTGAGAATGTGCTTCAAAGAAGGAATGATTTGATTCCGAATCTCGTAAGCTCCGTAAAAGGTTATGCGAAACATGAAAAAGAAATATTTGAGAATATTGCAAATGCCAGGGCTGCAATGATGGGCGCGAAAACAATTGATGAAAAAGTAAGGGCCAATACGGCAATGGATTCTGCGCTGGCAAGACTTTTGGCAATAGCCGAAAATTATCCGCAACTTAAAGCGAACACTTCTTTTGAAAATTTAATGGCGGAGCTTGCGGGCACGGAAAACAGGATATCTGTTGAGAGGAAAAAGTATAATGAAGTTGTACAGGCATATAATTCCATGGTTAGAACTTTTCCCACGAATATCATAGCCGGTATGTTTGGTTTTTCAAAGAAAGAAGCATATTTTAAGGCTGAAGAACAGGCAAAGCAAGTTCCTCAGGTTAAATTTTAGGAATGCGCTATGGCCTTGAAAAAACATATAAAACAAACAAGAAAATTTAAAAATAATGAGCAGCCGGCCGAAGCTGAGAAACCACAGGAAATGTTTCTGGCACCGGCTGGAGCGGTAAGATATATTTCTTACTTAATATCTTTAAATCCGGTTTTGGGTTTTATTATTGGAATGATTTTTTCGTCCCAGCCATATGAAGGGGCAAAAAAATTCGGAAAAAACTGCTATGTGATGGCGGCTGCGGGCATGATAATATTGATAATTATATTTTTTATCGCCTTAATCATCGGTTCGGCGGGGCCTGAAAATACGGCCGGATTTACGGAAAGCTATTATTAAAAATGGAAATAAAGACCGAAGGCATTACACTGAAAAGATTTGACAAAGGTGAAAAAGACAGTATAGCCGTGGTATTTACGCTTGATGTAGGAAAAATACCCGTTATTGCACGAGGAAGCAAAACATCTTTAAAAGCAAGCTCTGCGCTTGAAGTTTTCAGCCTTTCAAAATTGAGATTGTTAAGAAAAAATCCGGACAGCAGATATTTTAATGCTGCAGGTTTAAGTTTAATCGAATCAAGAAAAGGCATAAGATCGGACATAAACAGAATGGCGACAGCTTTTACTTTTGCGGAACTTACGGATAAATTTATGCAAAACGAAGAAGTGTCCGAGGAAGTATATATGACTTTAAAAAACGGAATGAATGCCGTTGACAACTGTCCTTTGGATGCTCTTGTATCCGTAAGCGCCTGGTTTAAAGCCAGGCTTTTGAAATATACAGGGTTTTCGGCAAGTCTTGATGAAAATTATCTTGATGCAATTTCCGCACCTGATAAATTTAGTTCTTTGATTGCGGGTTTTGAAGTTCTTGAAACACCTCCTTTTGCCCCCATGGATTATGCATCTGAAGTAAGCGTATACCTTGACGGCTACATTATATCGATTTTGGCTGAAGATATTCAAAGCTTCAAATTTAACAGGGGTCTAAATTGAGAAAATTTGGCTTTTTTATCCTGAGTTTATCAATTTTGGCAGGCGGGTGTGCTTCTTTTAAGATATCTGATAATGATGCCAGAAAAGTTGTTGTAAGGGCGGCAAAGGACATGATAGGAAAAAAATACAGGTTTGGTGAAACCGACAGGCATACAGGTTTTGACTGCTCGGGGCTTTCTCAATATGCATATTCTGAAGCAGGAATAAAAATACCAAGAACGGCAAAAGAACAGTATCAGGCCGCAAAAAAAATAAGCAGAGAAAACCTTAATGAAGGAGACCTTGTTTTCTTTTCCACGAACGGACCGGGAGCAAGCCATGTGGGTATTTACTGCGGTAAAAATGAATTTATACACGCTCCTTCGCAGGGTAAAAACATCCGTAAGGATAATATGGAAAACAGTTATTGGAAAAAGAATTTTTACGGTGCGGGAAACTTCTTCAGATGAAATATAAAAAATTTTTTTTTGTGTTTTTTTTGTTCGTGTCTTTTGTTGCCGTTTTTGCTGATACAAAGACGGACAAAACAGTTTTTGTTAAGGAAATCCTTATAAGGGAAAAAATCGTTCAGACCGCTCAAAGTCTTATAGGGCAGGATTATTGGCCGGGAGGCACGGGCTCTTCGGATGATTACGGATTTGACTGCTCGGGACTTACTCAATATTGTTATATGAAAGCGGGAATTGCAATACCAAAAAAATCCGTAAATCAGTTTAAAGCAAGTGTTCCGGTAAAGTACGAAATGATTAAAAAAGGCGATTTGGTTTTTTTTAACACTCTTGGTCTTGGCCCCACACATGTGGGAATTTATGAAGGAAACGGTTATTTTATTCATGCCCCGGGTATAGGCAAAGTAATAACAAGGGCAAAAATATCATCGGGATATTGGCAGGCAAGATATTTTGGCGCCGGCACATTTATAATTATAAATAATAAAGGAGAAAAATAATGGCATGGGATAATGTTGGAAAGGCTTCCGCCGCGGTAAAGCTGGCTGCATTTGCGGTATTTACCGTGGCTTTATTTTTTATACTGACTTCTAAACCGAAAGTTTCTCCTGAAAAAGCAAAAATCACCGAAAATGTAAAGTATAAAACTTATGGCGGCTATAAGGCCGACAGGACATGGGGTCTGCTGGACGCAGAAGACGGAATTATCATTTATGGAGACACGGCATCTTTTGGGGCCGGCGGATATGACATGTATTTTCTTAAAACCGATTATGAAGGAGCGCTTCAGTTTTCCCGCACTTTTGGCGGAAGTGCAAACGAAAGTCTTATTAAAGTTCTTAAAACACAGGATGGTTATATTCTTGCCGGCGGTACGGAATCTTTTGGCAACGGCGGAACTGACGGATATGCGCTTAAGATAAGCCGTGACGGAGATAAAATATGGGAAATTACCAGAGGAGGCGAAAATTTTGATTATTTTTACGGAGCCGCTGAAGTTCAGGACGGATATGTTTTCTGCGGTTATTCCAGTTCATTTGGAAGCAAGGGAAATTCCGATGCGTATGCGGTAAAAACAAACAGAAACGGCGAGCTTCAATGGTATAAAACTTATGGGGGAGACAAATGGGATATTTTTTATTCTGTTCAGGCGGTAAAGGATGGTCTGGTATTTCTTGGCTATACGGATTCTTTTGGCGGCGGACAGACTGATATTTATATTGTTAAGACAGATTTCAAAGGGAATAAAAAATGGGAAAAATATTTGGGAGGAATACGTCAGGATATTGGCTGCTCCCTTATTGTATCCGGGGATAAAGGTTTTGTTATAGCGGGAAAAACAACTTCATATATTTCAAGAGGATTCGGCTGGGACGCCGTAATAATTAAAACTGATTCTGAGGGAAACAGTCTTTGGTCTCGCGTTATTCCTGCTTCTGAATTTGACCCTTCTTGTGTTTTCTTTGAAAAAGAAAAATATATTTATTCGGCAGGACAAAAAAAATGTTATGGAATTTGTGATTCTGAAGTATATGTTATTAAAACAGATGCATACGGGAATACCATTAATGAAAAATATTTATCGGCAATTAAGGATGATATGGCTTCGGGTATAATTATACATAATGGCGCGTATTATATATCAGGGACAACATTATCTTACGGAAAAGGGCTTGGGGATATATTTTTATCCAAATTAGATCAAAATTTTAAGCAAATTTGGTAAATTATTAAAAGAAAGCGCTTTCTTGGCCTATTTTTTACTTGACAAAAGCGTTTTCGTAATTAAAATTAACTAAAATTCGCCTAAGGAGGTAATTAATGAAAAAAAGCGGGATTATTCTTGCAATGTTAATGATAACCATTTTTTATTTCTTGTCCATATCTTGCAGTAAAAAAAGAAGCATTGAGCTTCCCACTGAACCTGTGGCAACCAATACAGCAAGCAGAACTTATACGGCAACTTATACCAATACGATTCCCGGTTCAGCAAGTACGGCAACAGCAACAATTTCCGCAACGCCGGCAGCGTATACTTTTACAACAGATCAGACCGGTGATTGGGACACCGTGGAAGCAACAATGCCTTACTTCACCGGTAAAACTCATGATACATCCGTAGGCCATGCGGCAAACGGTTCTTTAAGGGTTAATTATAATTTTGCGGCAGGGAATGACGCGGGAACAATATTTAAAACGTATTCTTCTGATACTGATTTTACCGGTCAGACTGTAAGGTTTTGGGTATATGTTCCTGCAAATCTTATAAATGCAACCAATCCTGCGGGCTACCAAATATATGTTAAAACAGGTACAGGGTGGGTCTGGTACAGCAAGCCTTGGACCAACATAACCGGAACAGCCGGCTGGCAGGAATTTGTATGGAATCTTTCCGACGGAGGGCAGTTAAACGGCAGCGGAGCCATTGTGCCCGTTGGCAATATAAATCAAGTAAGGCAGATTGGACTTAAGATAGGGATTGGAAGCTCAACCCCGCCCGCTTCAGGGCAGCTGTGGATAGATGATATTTCGGTCCCACTTGGAAGCGTATCAAATACATCCACGAATACACCATCTGTTCCGACAAATACATACACATCAACAGCCACCGCAACAAAAACAAATACGGCAACAAACACACCCGCAGGCGCCACGTATACATATACAAATACATCGGTTCCTACAAACACTGCAACGCCAACTGCAACGACGGGTACAACTTCAGGGCCTCCTTATACATTTGAAACAGACACACAGGGTTTTACATTTGACAATATTACGGACGTTGCAATAACCGCTGTTTCCAGAAGCACTGCGGATTACCATTCCGGCAATGCATCATTGGCCTGCACGGCAAATTTTTCGGCATCGCCCGCAATACAAGGTTATGTTTTTGTTGACCTGAGCGCCTCGCCTGTTGATATGACAAACAAGAGAATGACAGCCTGGATAAATGTGCCTGCGTCAATTGTCGGTCAGGGATGGGGAATACAGCTTGTGGCCAAATACGGAGCAGCAAAGACATGGAATGCACAATGGTTTAACCTTGATGCGGCCGGCTGGAGGCAGTTTGTGTGGGATGTTAACAGGGCGGATATACGGGAGCTTGGAATCCAGTTCAGCAGAAACGGCAGTTCCGTAAGCTATACAGGGCCATTATATATTGACGATATAACCGTAACGGATATACCTGTTGTTGTGTCCGCCAGATATAACTTTGATGCCGGAACAATGGGCTGGTTTAATGACACTGTTACGGATACAGCCATAACCGCCATAGCCCATACGACCGTACCCGCCAATGTTTCAATAGGTGCAGGGGCTCTTGTATGCACGGGGGATTTTTCAAGCGCAACGGCAAAAGGATATATTGGAGTGGACCTTTTGGCAACTCCCGTTGACCTGACCACAGGGGAAATAACGGTGCTTTTTTATGCGCCCGCTGAAATGGTTGGATACGGCATGCAGATAGCATATAAGACAGGCCCCGGAAAAACATGGGGAGCTGCATGGAGAACAATTGATACTGCGGGATGGAAAAAATACAGCTGCACACCCGGAGTTTCAAATGTAACCGAAGTGGGCATTCAGGTTTTAAGGAACGGCTTGCCTACACCCTATACAGGCCAATTCTTTATTGACGAAGTTAATTTTTAAATAATCATAATATATTAATTTAAAGAGGAGGAATAATGACAAAAGTAAGAGTTGGAATTATCGGGGCCGGTAAAATCGCGGAAAGGCTGCATTGCCCTCAGTACAGCGGGCTGAAAAATGTTGAAATTGTTGCCATATGCGACATTGTTAAAAAGAAAGCCGAAAGACTGGCGGAAATGTTTAAAATAGGCAGGGTATATACGGATTATAAAAAAATGCTGAAAGAAGAAAGTCTTGACGCCGTATCGGTATGCCTTCCGAATTATCTGCATGCGCCGGCATCAATTTTTGCCCTTAATAACGGAATGCATGTTCTGGTTGAAAAACCAATGGCAATGAATCTTAAGGAAATGAAAGCTATGACAGCCGCTTCCAAGAAAGCAAAGAAAGTGCTTATGGTTGAACAGCCTCACAGGTTTGATCCTGCACATGAGGCATTAAAGGATGTTGTTGATAAAGGCATAATCGGACAAGTTGTATCGGTAAGGGCTAAACTTGGGCATTCCGGGCCTGAATTTTGGTCTGATGATTCGCCGTGGTTTTTTGACATAAAAAAATCAGGCGGAGGCGTGACCATGGATGTGGGTATTCATATTCTTGACGCCGTTCGTTTTGTGACCGGGAAAGAAATATCTGAAGTTACCGGTTTTATGGCAAATCTTGTAAAGAAAACAATGAAACTTGAAGACAATGTTGAAGCGGCTTTGAAGTTTACGGACGGAACAATTGGTGTTTATGAAGCATCCTGGACAAACAGTCCGTATGAAGTTGTTATACAGCTTTACGGCACAAAAGGCAAGGCAATGGTTAATCAGAGCAACTATGATCCGCAGCGTCTGCGCGTGTGGACCGTTGATATGAAAGACCCGTATAATACAGTTAAAGAAATCAAGCTGCAGGTTCCGGAAAAAAGCAGACATGGGGGCCCGGTTGCTCATTTTGTTGACTGTGTTCTGGGGAAGAAAAAATGCATTGTTGACGGTGAAGAGGGTATGAAATCCACGGCTGTTGTATTGGCAACAAGACAATCGGCAATAACGGGCAAGCCCGTAAAAATAAAAATTTAAGGGGGAAGCATGGCATATAAGTTATGCGCTATTACATGGTCTCATCATTATTCCTTTGATATTGGCAAATTTGATGATATGGGGCTGATTGATTTATACGCCAAAGAAGGACTGGGTGGAATAGAGTTTATTATGGAGCACATTAAAAGCTTTGAGGAAAAACACCTGTTAAAGCTTAAAAAACATGCAACCGCAAACGGGCTTGCAATATCATGCATTTCTCCGGGAAATAACTTTGGAAATATAAAAGACAGGGACAATAAAGCTAATCTTGATTATGTGAAAAAATCAATTGATACAGCTTATATACTTGGCGCGCCTTTGGTAAGGGTTTTTGCAGGGTGGCCTCCGCAGGGTATGCGCGATAAGCTTTGGATGACTGCGGTAACATACATGAAAAAGGCCGCGGATTATGCGGCGTTAAAGGGTATAACTCTTGTTGTTGAACCTCATAACGGCGGCGGTTTTCTGCCTGATTCATTATCAACTGAAAAGTTTTTAAAAGACACCGGGCATCCAAATGTAAAATTAAATCTTGATACTGGAAATTATCACGACAAAGACATGTATGCGGCGCTTTCAAGAACAATAAAATATGCCGAATACTGCCATGTTAAGGTGCATACGATTTCAAAAGACGGAAAAAAAACATCGGATTTTGACCTTGAAAAAGTTTTTAAGATACTTGGTTCAAACAATTACAGAGGATGGCTTTCGGTTGAATATGAAGGCCAGGAATTTTTAAAGGCGGATAATTCCTTAAAGTCAAAAAATGAGCTTGAATATTTTGGCGTCGCGGTGAGAAGGATAAAGCAACTTATTAAAAAGTATTATTGATAAAAATATACCGGAGGTAATCATGCGAAGGCTGTTTTTCGCCGCGGTTATATACGCTTTCCTGTCTGTATTTTCCGGTGTGCTGTTTTCAGCTGCTGCTGCGGCATTGTGGGAAGGATTTGAGGATGATTCTTCCTGGACTAATGCGGACTGGAAAAATACTATGTTTGGCACGCCGAAGATTACCTCTGATTATGTTTCCGAAGGCAAGCGTTCTCTTGAAGCGGAATTCAAATCTGAAGGGCCCGGAAGCAGCGGCATAATACAGGTTTTTGATCCGGGAGATATGTCGGGGGTAAATGAGGTATCAATTGATATTTATAATTCATCTTTAATACCAATGAAAGTTTCTTTAATGCTAAAAACAGGTCAAAACTGGATTTATCATGAAAGCCCGGCGTTTTCGTTAAAACCGGGATGGAATAAAGGGATAAAATTTAAGATTGCAGGCGGAAAGTTTGGCAGGGACGGTGTTTTTGAAAATCTAATTAAAGACCCGCAATATGTAAGAAGGTTTGGTTTCCTGTTTTATGCTGAGGCCAAAGGAAGCGGAATCATATTTCTTGACAATATTACAATTAACGGAACAAATACAGACAATCTTGTTCAAAAACACGAAAACGCCATAAACGGCGAAAATGTGGTAATTGATGATTTTGAGAACGGCAGAAACAGGTGGGCGGCTGCATCGGACTGGTCTTGTGCGGTTAAGACCGATATAATTAAATACATGGGCGGCAATTCCATGAGGGCTGTTTTTGACATGAAAACACCGGGGCAGAATGCGGTATTTGCGATTGAAGAAGGGGTTGACCTGAAAGACGCAGTGGAAATAACGCTGGATGTTTATTATCCCGCTGATTTCCCTTCAAACATGACTGTTGCGTTTGCAACAGGCGACAATTGGTCGTGGCAGGAAGGACCGGCCAAAAGGATAAAAAAAGGCTGGAACAGGAACATAACTTTTAAGCTTAAAAAGAATTACTGGAAAAATGAGAATTCAAAATGGAATTCAACGGTTACTCCCGCGGATATTCATGATGTAAAGAGAATATCGCTTGTGGTTTTTCCTTCGGAAATGGGGAAAGGATATGTTTTATTTGACAATATAAGAATAAAAACCGCGGATAAATCAAAACTTGCAAATTTACTTGGATCTGATATCGCCAAGTTCACTTATTATCCTTGGAACAGTTTTGAAAAAGGAATATCGGGCTGGAGCGGAGCCGGTCAGGGTGCTGTTCTTGCTTCACCGTCATTTAATGTGGGCGGTTCAGGCAAAAAAGGCATGAGGCTTAACTTTATAACATCGGGAAGCCAAATCAGGCCGGCATTTTCTTATTCGGGGGATATTGATTTAAGGACTGCGGACGGAATTAAGTTTGACATTTATAATCCGAATAAAAATGGCATAAAAATGTCGTTTGCGGTAAAGGCAACTGAAAGCAGCATTTGGCAGGAAACAAAACAATTCATGCTTTCTCCGGGGTGGAACAGGGATGTTCTTGTTGATTTTACCAAACCCGGTTTTAAGAGAGAAGAAACAGGCTGGGCTGACAACGGTTATATCAAACACAAAGATGACACAAGGGAAATAATTCTCACCTTTGAACCGGGCCGGGCTATGGAGGGCCATTTGGAAATGACTGATATTAAAACAGCAAGCGTGAGTTATCTTGGAGAAACCGGGAAATATTTAACTGCAGCGGTTGAAACCAACAGCGGATTCAAGGCTGAAGCCGTAAAATACAATAAATGGGCGCAGGGATGTTTTGAAAACGGAATAGCGGGCTGGTCGGCTTATATTGAGAACGGCTGGGGGGCTTCGGTTATAAGCGAATCAAATAAAAACGCGACAGAAGGCGGCAAAAGCCTTCTGCTTACAGGAAAAGATATCGGAAGAAAAGTGGGTGTTTATTATAATGCAGGTTCAGGCAACATCAACATAAGTAATTACAAATACATTAAACTTGATATTTATAACAACTCCAAAAAAGGTAAATTTACGGTTGCGTTTAAGGATGCGTCCAATAACTGGACCGAATCGGAAGAAGTAATATTAAATGCAGGATGGAACAGAAATGTAAGGATAAGGCTTGACGATAAAAAGTGGAAGACCGCGTCAAGTTACTTTGAGAATGTAACGGGCATACCGAACAAAATAAATATTAAACAAATAATACTTATTTTCTCGGGGGCGAATGAATCCGCTTATTACATAGATAATATATGCTGGGGCGAGAAGGCGTCTTCATTTGCGGCGGGTGAAATTTATACCGAAAATAAAATAAGCCTGATGTTTATGCCAGCGGATTTTCTTGACATAAAAGCCGGGCTGAATGCCGATTACTATATGGATAAAAATGTCAGCCTTTATTTTGACAGCCTGGATGTTTATCTGAGGGGTTTTGGAAATGAATTGAATATTTTCGGAGGAAAAAAGGTTAAATTATTTGATGATGTGATCTCTGTAATAGACCCTGAAGCATTAAGTTCGGGCATTATGGGTGCTTCGCTTGCAGGGACAATTTCAGGGTCTAACACGGAATATAAGGCGGCAGGTATAAATCTTTGGACAAAAGAAAACTGGAAGGCAGGCACAACTTATTTGGCCGGCACCCGGATTAAACAATATGTTTTTGGAAATAATTATTTGGGCGGACTTTATTTCTCTGAAAAGCGCGGATATGATGAAGGTGCCAATCCGTTTACGGGAGCCGTGGAGCAATCGTCGCACATTTATGGCGCGGATATGTCTGCGGGAATGAAAATAGCGGGCTCGGGAATCTCGGTTAAAGCCGAATATTTGAAAACTTTATATGATGAACCGCAGCCTGTATATTTGAACGGAGTCAGCTATGTATCCGAAACAATCGACAGTTCGGCGCCGAGCAGTTTAATTTACGGAATTGGTGAAATTAACTCCGGAGATCTTGTTCTTAAGGTCAGTTACAGGCAGATTGATGAAAAATTTCTGGGTTCTTTTATTAATCAGGATTATAAATTGGGTACGAAGAACGAAATAATAAACACGGTTTATATTGTGGATAATATACCGCCGTTCTCGGTTTTAAAGACATATTCAGAAGAATGGGCAAAATTTGTTAATTATACTCAATTGATGGCGGAATATGATGCAATGCAGTCATCGGTTGACACTTATGAACGTCGTACGGTAACAATATCGCTTAAAAATGACCAATCACTTGCTTTAAGCAATTATGAAGTTTATATGAGGTATAATTATGAAGGCAAAAATATTGATCCTGCAAATAAGCAGGAAATAGACGGAAGGGTTCCTTCCGTAAGGTTTAATGTTAACACCAAGATATCTCCTTTGAAGGAGCTGACATTTGGCATAATCGGACGTTATGAGATATATTCATCTGTAATTGAAAGCGGCGCCCAGGGTTTATTTATTATGAAGGACGGCCTGGAAAAAATAACGGCTTGCCTGGAAGCTTCGTATAAATTTACAACGGACATAAAGTTAAAGGTCAATTATAAACTGTCTTCACGTTATGACGGGATTCACACAAACTTTTATTCCGAATTATCAGGGAATTTTTACGGGACTTTAAATCTGGCGCTTAGTTATGGAGCGGAACCGTTTGCGGGATATTGGAAAGATGACCTTAATGATGATACCGTTGACTTAATTTCTCTGTCGCTGAGGGGGACGTTCTGATGAAACTGAAAAATATATTTAATACAATACTGCATTTGACAATAATTTTTCAGTTTTTTGCATCAATTATTTTGGCGGGGAGCGTATCCCTTAATGTGCCTTACCTGGCAACACTCGGGGAAAATGAAATAAAGGAAATTATAAACAAATGTTCGGCAACAGGGGTGCAATCCATAAAAGTGTATGCATCTTACTGCGGCAACAGGTCTTATGCTTTTCAGACAAGCCTGGGTATTTATAATGAAAAAGCGCTTAAAAAACTTGACCTTATAAATTCTTATGCTTCCGAAAAAGGGCTTAAGGTTATTATAACGCTTATGGACAATTCCCCGACTTACGGAGGCAAAGAGACTTATAAAATATGGACCGGAGGCAACAACGAAGATGTTTTCTTTAAGGATATTATAAGCAGGGAATACTTTAAAAAATATATTGATATGCTTGTTTCAAGGAAAAATACAGTTAACGGATTAATATATTCCAAGGATATAACAATTGAAGGCTGGGATTTATGCGCCGAAGCTGATAATTTGAGTGATTCATCAAATTTGGTTATGTATAACTGGGTAAATGAAATGGCTTCATATTTAAAAGGCAAAACTCCGGATAAGAAGGTTTATATAAGTTTAAAAAAAATCATTGACAATAAAGAAGGCGCCGGCAGTTATGACATATATATGCATCCTGATATAGATGCGGCCGTGTTTTACCTTAATGCCTCGGCGCGGCTTCCCGCGGCAAAAGCAGTGTCTTATATAGACAATTATTTAAATGCGCTTTCTTCAAGGACAGGCAAACCGGTCATGATGATATTCACGGATTTAACCAACAGCCGTGAATCTCTTAAAAAAGCGGCAAAGGAATTTTTTGCGCGCGGAGGAAACATTGCCGTGTTCTCTTATGCGGCTGATAGCAATTATGCCAAGTATCCCGGGGCAATAGACATAAGCAAAGAAAACATTATAAAAGAGATTAAAGAAGCCGTTTCGTTTGCCTCGTCTTCATCCCCAAATTTTTCAATACCCGTTAAACAGCCCGTGGTATTAACCGATACGGATAAGGCGCAATTTATGTTTGAATTTCCCGAAAGCACAAATATTGAAATATTATACGGCACAAGTCTTCCTTTAAAAAACGTTTATCCAAGACAGACTATAAATGTTTCGGGGACGGTTTATATTAAAGGGCTTAAACCTGACACGGAATATATGTATATTGTCAGGGCGTGGTCAGGTAAAAAAAGCGGTTTGAGCAAGCGCTACAGTTTCAGAACCGGGAAACTTGAGAGAGTTGAGGCTTTGCCGTTTAAAATGAGCGGTAATTTCATCAAAGCGGAAAAAGCAAAGTTTTGGGACGGAGAAAGGGAATATAAATATTTTGGAACCAACAATTATTATATCAGGCAGAGAGAAAAAGATTTTGTTGATGCGATGTTCAGGCAATTTTATGAAGCGGGCATTAAAGTGGTAAGGGTTGGCAGCAACGGAGAAGCGGAGAGCATGGATAAGATAGACAAAAAAGATAAGGACAGGTGGTTCAGGATAGGCCCGGATTATTTTAATGAGAATGCATACAAACAAATTGATTATGTTCTTGATTCTGCCGCAAGGCACAATATAAGAGTTATACTGCATTTTACCGACAATTGGGAATATTATGGAGGGGTAAAAGTATATGCGGCATGGGCCGGTGTAAGTAAAAATGAATTTTGGACAAACAATGAATGCAAGAAATTATACAAGCAGACCGTTGATGCTTTCGTGGACAGAAAAAACACAATAAACGGAAAACTTTATAAAAATGATCCGGCCATTTTTGCTTATGACCTTATGAATGAACCCAGGAATGAATCCGATCCGACGGGAAAGACAATGACAAAGTGGATTGATGAAATGTCTTCTTATATTAAATCAAAAGACTTAAATCATATGGTAACAACGGGATCCGATGCTTTTTTTCTTAAAGAAGACGGCACACATTATTCGGGGGTTGATTTCATTGAAAATCATAAGGTGAGAAATATTGATTTCTGCACTTTCCATATTTATCCCTCTTACGAGCATAACAGTTTCAGTAAAAGCGCAACGGAGTGGCTGATTAAAAAATTTATATATGAAGCCCACAATACAATTAAAAAGCCGGTTGTAATGGAAGAATATGGAATCCCCAATAAATCCGACATTTACGACAAAGCTGATTGGATTGATTTTATGACCGATATCTTTTATAAAAACGGCGGCAACGGGGCAAATTACTGGTTTTATGTTGATGAAGATTACGAATATGGCGATGGTTTTGAAGTTAAACCTTCGCAAACCGAGTATGTTAATATATTTATAAAATATGCAAATATTCTTAATAAAAAAGGTTATTGAGGTGAGCCGAATGAAAAAGTTTTTGGTTTGCATTTCTTTGGCTGTCTTGATATCTTCGTGCGGTCCGATAAAAACAATACCCACGGCAACACTTGAACTGTCTGCCGGCGGAAATGACAATGCAAGATACAGCTTTGAGGATAATACAAGCCAGGGGTTTGTATTGAATCAGGACGGATATAATGACTCTTTCAGCGGCATGACCGTAACGGATTTCAGGTCATATAAAGGAACCAAGTCGCTTATGCTGTTTGGGACTTTTACGGGCGCTGCTCCATATGCAAGCGGTATTATCAAGCTTACGGGAACAGCGGAAGCGCTTACGGGCAAGACATTAACCGCGGCTGTATGGGTGCCCAAAGCGTCTTTTGTATCAACGCCCGCGAACGCTTATGGGGCCAATTTTTATTTAAAAACCAACACATATAAATGGTATCAAAGCCCATGGGTTAATCTGACACTTGCAGGTGATGTTGCCAACGGAGTCTGGTGCGTTATTACGGCAAAGGTTGATGATATGGTTTATGCAAACGACGGAAGCGCCATCACTTCTGCGGATTCTTCGAACGTTGCGGAATGGGGCCTTAAAATAGGGCAAGGAACAGGGTCGGCTAATTTTACGGGATACTTTTATGTTGATTCGATAGATGTGAGGTAATATGAATATAAGAATATTTAATAAAAATGAATTTTTGGAAAACACATATCTTTTAAAATCCGGCAATGATGCTTATATAATTGATCCGGGATGCTGCTATAGAGATATTTCCTTTATAATTGAACAAGAATCTCTTGGCCTTAAAGGGGTGTTTTTAACGCACGGACATTTTGATCATATTTGTGAAGTTAATAATTATCCGAAATCAATCGTATGGGCTCATGAAAAGGAGAAAAAAATTTTGGCGAATCCGGATTTAAATCTTTCCGCTTGGGCAGGAATTAATCTTTCGGTTGAAGAAATCAATTATTTTCAAAATAAAGAAGCTAAAATTAAAATCTTTAAAGCGATACACACGCCAGGGCATACCGAAGGCTGCGTTGTTTATCTTGTTGACAATATGCTTTTTACGGGTGATACACTGTTTTTTGATACAATAGGCAGGACAGATTTGCCTTCCGGAGATACGAAACAAATAAAGGAAAGTCTTTTAATATTTAAGTCTCTTGACCCTGAAATAGTTTGTTATCCGGGTCACGGGGAGCCTTTTAAGCTGAAAGAAGCCTTCGAATATAATCAATTTCTTTCCAAATAAAAGCAGAAGACAATACTTTAAAAGTGTTTGATTGACATTAAAGCTTTTTGGATGTTAAAATTTTTAAAATCAGGCATTTTGGAGGATATTGTGGATGTAAATGATCTTTATGAAACCCTTCAAACATGGTTAACTATATATAACGAAAATATTCACAAGGATGAACCTGATGAAAATAAATCTGAAGAACAATTAAAATGGGAAACAAATATGATGAAGATATCGGCTGCTTTTAAAGTTCCGGAACAATTAAAAGATACGCCCGCAAAGCAGCATATTGAAAAAATAGTGCAAATTTCATTGTTAAAAAAAACTTCAATGCTTAAGGAAATATACAGGCTTTGCAATGAATTAAATGAATTCTTGAAATAAATTATCCTGGAATTCGGGAAGCCTCTAACTGATAATTTTATATTCTTTGAAACGAACGTTTTTTTGGAGGCGTTTATGTATAAAATAGTTAAAAAATCTGTATTGTCAAAAGACATTAAACTTCTTGGTGTTGAGGCGCCGGATGTTGTTTATAATGCAAAAGCCGGAAATTTTTTTGTAATAATACCGGATGAAAAAGGAGAAAGGATACCTCTTACCATATATGATTGGGACAAGGAAAAAGGTATTCTTTATATGGTTTTTCAGGAAGTAGGGCTTTCCACGTTCAAACTTGGCAGGATGAATGAAGGTGATTATGTTTATGCTGTGGCAGGTCCTTTTGGGCGGCATTTTCATTCGGAAAAATACGGTAATGCGGCGGTTATAGGGGGAGGAGTGGGGGTGCCCGCAATATATCCGATAGCAAGGCAGCTGCGAAACGATGGCAATCATGTGACTTCAATAATCGGGTACCGGACTAAAGAATTTGTGGTTCTTGAGGAAGAAATGAAAACAGTCTCAGATGAAGTCATTGTTGCAACCAATGACGGTTCACACGGTCAGAAAGGCCTTGTGACTGATGTTTTAAAAAATCTTATAGAAAGCCCCAAAAAACCCGACATTGTTGTTGCGGTTGGCCCCGTGGTTATGATGAAGGCGGTGTCGGAACTTACCCGAAACTACGGGATAAAGACAATTGTAAGTCTTAATGCAATGATGGTTGATGCAACAGGGATGTGCGGCGGCTGCAGGGTAAGCATAGGCGGTGAAACCAAGTTTGCGTGCGTTGACGGGCCGGATTTTGACGGACATAAAGTGGACTTTGATCAGCTTACGAACAGATTGTCTGCTTATAAGGATATGGAAAAAATATCAATGGATCATCATTGTAAACTTGATTCGGGGATAAAGGGGGCATTTGATGCAGGAAAATAACATTCCCAAAGCCAAAAGACCCAGAATAAAAGTCCGTCAGCAGGATCCTGGAACAAGGATTAAAAATTTTTTCGAAGTGCCTTATGGCTATAACGAGGAAGAAGCCGTTGAAGAAGCTTCCCGTTGCCTTCAATGCAAGAATCCTTCATGCATTGAAGGGTGTCCTGTAAATATTAATATTAAAGAATTCATAAGAAGAATATCTGAACGTGATTTTAAAGGCGCCATTGACACAATTAAAAAGGATTCAAGTCTTCCGGCTGTATGCGGAAGGGTATGCCCTCAGGAAGAGCAATGCGAACATAAATGTGTAATGCAGAAAACAAAAAATCCTGTAAATATAGGCGCTCTTGAAAGGTTTGCCGCGGATTGGGAGGCGGAAAACATCAAGGAACCCGCGTTATCTGTTGAAAAAATCAGGGATAAAAACGGGGAATTAATTAAGGTTGCAATTGCGGGCGCCGGTCCTGCGGGATTAACGGTTGCCGGTGAACTTGCAAAAATGGGATATACACCGGTTATATTTGAAGCTATGCACATGGCAGGGGGCGTATTAACTTACGGTATTCCGGAGTTCAGGCTTCCAAAAAAAATAGTTCAAAGAGAAGTTGAATATCTTAAATCAATAGGAACAGAATTTAAACTGAATGTTGTAATAGGGAAATCTTATACCGTTGATGATTTATTCAAACTTGGTTATAAGGCATTGTTTATAGGCGTTGGCGCTGGAACTCCGGTTTTTCTTGGAATACCCGGAGAAAATTTAAAAGGTGTTTATTCTGCAAATGAATTTTTAACAAGGATAAACGCCATGAAAGCATACAAGTTTCCTGAATATGACACACCGGTTAAAATCGGAAAAAAGGTTGCGGTAATCGGAGCGGGCAATGTTGCCATGGATGCCGCGCGCTGGGCAAGAAGGCTTCCGCGAGTTGAAGAAGTTTATATTATATACAGAAGATCCGAAGAGGAGATGCCTGCAAGAATAGAAGAAATTGAACGCGCAAAAGAAGAAGGTATAATATTTCGCCTGCTCACAAATCCGACGGAAATTATTTCTGACGGGCAGGGCTGGGTAAAGGCGATACGCTGTATAAGAATGGAACTTACAGAACCTGATGAATCAGGCAGAAGAAAACCTGTTCCTGTGAAAGATTCTGAATTTGAGATTGAAGTTGATACCGTAATACCGGCTCTTGGCACAAAAGCAAACAAACTGATGACATCGGATATTCCGGGACTTAAATTGAATAAATCCGGCTATATTGACACAAACCCTGAAACAGGCGAAACATCATTGCCGGGTATCTTTGCGGGAGGAGACATTTCAACCGGTTCGTCTACCGTAATAGCTGCCATGGGGGCGGGGAAAAAGGCGGCAAAAGCAATTGCCGAATACCTTAAAAAAAACAATCAAATATAACACTTATCGGTTAAATAAAGCCCTTTATTTGACGGGCTGTTTATTATATAATTTCCCACTGTAATTGTTAAAATAAATCAAGTATCCGAGAGGATTAAATGGGAAAAAATGTTTCGATTGAAGATAAATTGAAAAATGAAATAATCAGATTAAAAAATATTATAAAAGAAAAAGATTCCGAAATTAAAACGCTTACGGAAATCAGCCGCACCATAGTGTCAGGAAGATATCTGAATGAAGTGTTAAGTCTTGTGGCTACAATGACTGCCGAGATGACAGGATCGAAGATTTGTTCTATTATGATATATGATGAGAAGCTTCAAGAATTAAGGATAATAGCCACACAGAGTTTAAGTAAAGCTTACAGAGACAAGCCCCCGGTTAAAGTAGGGCAGAGCGTAAGCGGGAAAGCCGTTTTAAATAAAAAACCCATAAGCGTTATTGATGTTGTTTCCGATCCTGATTATATGTACAAAGAAATAGCAAAATCCGAAGGATTGAAATCCATGCTTGCCGTTCCCATGATGATCGGAGAAAAGGTAATAGGCGTTATAAACATTTATACCGCTCAGAAACACAAATTTACGGATGAAGAGATAAGAATTATATCGGCAATTGCAGGGCAGGCGGCCATAGGCATTGAAAATATGAACTTGAAAGAAGAAGCTCTTGTTGCAAGAGATGCGCTTGAAACCAGAAAGACAATAGACAGGGCAAAAGGAATACTTATGAAAAAACTGGGTTTAACTGAGGAAGAAGCATATAAATCAATACATAAAAAAAGCATGGATACAAGAAAATCAATGAGAGAAATTGCCGAAGCGATACTTTTAACCATGGATATAAAATAACAAGTCTTGTTCAACGGCGAACGGGACAGGCGCTGTTTTTGAAAAACAGAGCCCATACGCACAAAGGCGTGCGAAAAAAATGAAACAATGATGTTTCAAAAAACGGGACAAAGCAGAGGTTTTGAAATGGCAAATCTGCAGATGCCTAATGGCAATGATGCCACTAGGAGTTTTAACAGATCCAAAAGTGTTGTGCCGATGAGCGGCCTTTGTACAAGATGTGTTGACGGCTGCCGCGGAAACTGTGAAGTTTTTAAGGCAACATTCAGGGGAAGGGAATTGATTTATCCGGGTCCTTTCGGTGAAATAACCGCCGGAGGAGACAAGGATTATCCGGTTGATTATTCGCATCTTAATATTCACGGTTATGCTCTGGGTGCAAAAGGGCTGCCAAAAGGAATGGATGCCAATCCTGACAATGCGAGATTCCCAAATGTAAGCACGGTTACAGAATATGGTTATACAATAAAAAAACAGATGGCAGTGCCTATTTTTACGGGCGCGCTTGGTTCCACCGAAATTGCAAGGGTAAACTGGGAACATTTTGCCGTAGGAGCAGCAATATCAGGTGTCACAATAGTATGCGGAGAAAATGTCTGCGGAATAGATCCGGGGCTTGAAAGAGGAAAAGACGGAAAGGTTACCAAATCGCCTGAAATGGACAGGAGAATAAATACATATAAAAAATATCGTCATGTAAGCGGTATGGGCGAAATTTTGGTACAAATGAACGTTGAAGATACAAGATTGGGTGTTGCCGAATACCTTATAGACAAACACGGTCTTGACACCATAGAACTTAAATGGGGTCAGGGAGCCAAATGTATAGGCGGAGAAATAAAAGTTAAATCTCTTGAACGTGCAATAGAACTGCAGAAAAGAGGATATATTGTAACGCCTGATCCGTCGGACCCCGTAAATCAGGCTGCATTTAAATCAGGGGCGCTTAAGGAATTTGAAAGACACAGCAGACTTGGTTTTATTGATGAGGATTCCTTCCATGCGGAAATTTCACGTTTAAGAAAACTGGGATATAAAAGAATTACCCTTAAAACAGGCGCTTACGGACTGCGTGAGCTTGCAATGGCAATGAGATGGGGAGCTGATGCCAAAATAGATCTTCTTACCATTGACGGGTCTCCCGGCGGTACAGGTATGAGCCCGTGGAGAATGATGGAAGAATGGGGTATGCCTACCATTTATCTTCATTCTGCGGCTTATGAATTTGCCGAGATTTTACGTAAAAAAGGCATAAAAGCGCCTGACCTTGCCTTTGCGGGCGGATTCAGCGAGGAAGCAGGAGTGTTTAAAGCGCTTGCTCTTGGTGCTCCTTATACAAAAGCCGTATGTATGGGAAGGGCTCTTATGATTCCGGGCATGGTGGGAAAGAACATTGAAAAATGGATGAAAGAAAACGACCTGCCAAAAACCGTTTCCGAATACGGCTCAACGCCGGAAGAAATTTTTGTCAATTACGAGGCTGTAAAGAAACTTGTTGGTTCATCGGAAATCAAGAATATTCCTCTTGGAGCAATAGGAATTTACAGCTATAGCGATAAGATAAAAGTGGGACTTCAGCAGCTTATGGCGGGGGCTAGATGCTTTAATATCTCATCCATAACCCGCAATGAGCTTATGTCTCTTACCGAAGAATGCGCCAAAGTTACAGGAATCCCATATGTTATGGATTCTTATCGTGAAGAAGCTTTGGCCGTGCTTAATGGAAAGTGGAAAGCCGAAGGTAAAAAAAATATTGTTAAACAAAAAAAGAAAAAATAAAGTTTTTTAAAAAAGGGCCGGGTTTTTTAACCCGGCCTTTTTTGATTAATTTCTGACCAAAAACATTGACTTATGCTTGATATTTTTGTATATTTTTAAAACTATTAACCCTTGTGCAATGCTGCGCAAGGATCAGGTTATCAATGTTGTTCGGCTATACCGGGCGGCAATGCGGCCGCAAAATCAGCTAAAAGTTATTATTTATTTTTTTATAATATTTGTATTTGCAAAAGGAGAGCACATGAGCGGATTTTTACCAAAAAAACAGGGTTTATACGACCCGAAATTTGAGAAAGATGCATGCGGTGTGGGTTTTATAGTAAATGTAAAAGGTGAAAAATCAAATAAAATAATTCAGGACGGCATGCATATTCTTGAACGTCTTACTCACAGAGGCGCAACAGGAGCGGATCCCAAGACTTCTGACGGAGCCGGAATGATAATACAAATGCCACATGAATTTATGGTAAAAACCGCGAAAGAAGTCGGCATCAATCTGCCGCAGCAGGGCGATTACGGTGTGGGGCTGGTTTTTCTTCCTCAGGATGAAGATGATTGTAAATTTATCAAGGAAACTTTTGAAAACGTTACAAAAGAAAAAGGACAGGAACTTTTGGGATGGAAAAAGGTTCCTGTTGATAATTCTTGTATTGGATACATAGCAAGGGAAAAAGAACCAAGATTTGAATACATTTTTATAAAAAAAGGAATTGTGTCTTCGGATGATTTGGCGTTTGAAAGAAAACTTTATGTAATAAGAAAAAAGGTTGAAAAAACAGTCCGTGAAAAGCAAGGAATGAAGCAGAAAGAATATTTTTATGTCACCAATATATCAACAAGAACAATGAATTATAAAGGGCTTATGATGCCTGGTGAAATAGCAAATTTTTTCACCGACCTTAAAGACCCGCTGATGAAATCGGCAATATGTTTTGTTCACAGCAGGTATTCAACAAATACATTCCCGTCCTGGGATTTGGCTCAGCCGTTCCGTTATCTTGCGCACAACGGTGAAATTAACACTTTGCGCGGAAATATCAATTGGATGAAAGCAAAAGAAGGTTTGTTTAAATGCGACCTGTTTGGTGATGACATTGAAGATATTAAACCCGTAATCCGCGATGAAACACAATCGGATTCGGCAACAACAGACAATGCTTTTGAAGTTTTGACGCTTGGCGGAAGGTCTCTTGCGCATACCATATTAATGCTTGTTCCCGGTGCATGGGAAGATAACAATCAGCTTTCTCAGGAAATAAAAGATTTTTATAATTATAATGCGTGTTTTATGGAGCCGTGGGACGGACCGGCGGCGCTTTGTTTTACGGACGGGACATCAATAGGCGCTGTCCTTGACAGAAACGGATTAAGGCCCGCGAAATATTTTGTCAGAAAAGACGGCTGTGTTGTAATGGCGTCGGAAGTTGGGGTTTTGGACGACAAACCGGAAGATATTGAATTGTCAGGAAGGCTTGAGCCCGGCAAAATATTATATATTGACACCAAACTTGGACGTATAATAAATGACGATGAAATTAAACATGAAATTGCCTCGCGTAAACCTTACGGTAAATGGCTTAAGGAACAGCTTCTTACCCTTGACCAGCTGCCGGAAGAGAAAGTGGACCGTTCTTATTCACCTGAAAATACGCTTGTAAGGTTAAAATCTTTTGGCTATTCCAGGGAAGACCTTAAAGAAATATTATTGCCGCTTGCCCAGACAGGATATGATCCCACGGGTGCAATGGGAAACGATTTGCCTCATTCTGTTTTGTCGAAAAATTATCAGCCTTTATTTACTTATTTCAAACAGTTATTTGCCCAGGTTACAAATCCGCCCATTGATTCAACCCGCGAAAAGTGTGTAATGAGTCTTTATATGTATCTTGGAAAATCAATGAATATGTTCGAAGAAACTCCGGAACATGCTCATAAATTAATGCTTAAAACACCGCTTTTAACCGATGAAGAACTGCTGAAAATAAAAAATATAAATGTTAAAGGCTTCAGGTCCAAAGTAATATCAATACTTTTTAATGCCAATAAAGAAGGTTCTTTAAAGGAGAATATATTAAGAATTGCCAAAGAAGCTGTTGAAGCCGTGGCTCAAGGATATACAATGATAATTTTAAGTGACCGCGGAACAGATAAAGATAATGCGGCAATACCTTCGCTGCTGGCGGTTGGCGCGGTTCATCACGAGCTTGTAAGAAGGTCTTTGCGGACTCAAATATCAATTGTCCTTGAATCTGCCGAACCAAGAGAAGTTCATCATTTCTGTGTATTGTCCGGATATGGCGCGGATGCTTTTAACCCTTACGGCGCTTATGAAGCAATAAATCACCTTATAGCCCAGGGAGAAGTAAATAAAACATTTGAAGAGGCCGTAAAGAATTTTAAAAAGGGCGTGCATGAAGGAATTCTTAAAGTAATAGCAAAAATGGGAATATCAACAATACAAAGTTACTGCGGAGCCCAGATTTTTGAGGCAATAGGCATACGGGATGAAGTTATTGATCTTTGTTTTACCAACACGGTAAGCAGGATAGGCGGAATCGGATTTGCCGAAATTGAAAAAGAAACCGTAATGAGACACAGGGAAGCATATCCGGAATTCGGCAGGCCTTCGCTTATATTAAAAACGGGCGGTTTATATCAATGGAAAAAAGACGGGGAAAAACACGGCTGGAATCCGGAAGTTATTTCTGCAATGCAGGATGCCGCAAAAAATAATAACAGGCAAAGATATAATGATTTTGCAAAACTTGTAAATGAACAATATGATCAGCCCACAACTCTTCGTTCCGTAATGAAATTCAAGAAAACAAATCCTGTTCCTTTGTCGGAAGTTGAGCCTGTGGAAAATATAGTGACAAGATTTGTGACAGGAGCAATGAGTTTTGGTTCCATTTCAAAGGGCGCGCATGAAGCCATGGCAATTGCCATGAACCGTTTAAAAGGCAAATCAAACACCGGAGAAGGCGGGGAAGATCCGGCAAGATTTAAACCTTTTCCAAACGGCGATTCGGCGCGGTCAGCTATTAAACAGGTTGCTTCGGGCAGATTTGGCGTAACAACAAATTATCTTGTGAATGCCGATGAAATACAGATTAAAATGGCACAGGGTGCAAAACCGGGCGAAGGCGGACAGCTTCCCGGTCATAAAGTAAGTGAAATAATAGCCAAAACCCGATATACAACACCGGGGGTAACTTTGATATCACCTCCTCCGCATCATGATATTTATTCAATAGAAGATTTAAAACAATTGATATTTGATCTTAAGAATACAAACCCCAAAGCAAGAATATCCGTGAAACTGGTTTCGGAAGTGGGCGTGGGCACTATTGCGGCCGGTGTTGCAAAGGGATTTGCGGATATGATTCTTATTTCCGGATTTGACGGAGGAACCGGGGCCTCGCCAAAAGGATCGATAATGCATGCCGGGCTTCCCTGGGAACTGGGTCTTTCGGAAACACATCAAACCCTTGTTCTTAATGATTTAAGAAGCAGGGTAAGGCTTCAAACTGACGGCCAGATGAGAACCGGAAGGGATATAGTTATTGCTTCAATGCTTGGCGCGGAAGAATACGGCTTTGCAACGGGCGCGCTTATTGTGCTTGGATGTGTTATGCTGCGGCATTGTCATCTTAATAATTGTTCTCTTGGAGTTGCAACTCAGGATGATCTTTTGCAGAAAAGATTTCAGGGTATGGCCGACTATCTTGTTAATTACTTTAAATTTGTGGCCGAAGAAGCGCGTGAAATAATGGCACAACTTGGCGTAAGAACAATTAATGAGCTGATAGGCAGAACGGATCTATTGGAGATGAATACGGATATACTTCCGTGGAAGGCAAAAAATCTGGATTTCAGCAGAATTTTCTATAAACCCGAGCCGAAAAAAGGCGTTGATATTTATTGCATAAAAAAACAGCAGCATGAAATAAATGATGTGCTTGATTTGAAACTTATAAAAGAAGCAAAGCCTGCTCTTGAAAAACAAATCCCTGTTAAGATAGAAACTTTGATAAACAACACAAACCGTACGGTTGGGGCCATGCTGTCAGGCGAAGTATGCATGCGTTACGGTGAAGAAGCTTTAAATGACGACACCATTCACGTGAAGTTTAAGGGATATGCAGGGCAGAGTTTTGGGGCATGGCTTGCGGAAGGCATTACATTTGAAATGGAAGGGCTTTGCAATGATTATGTGGGCAAGGGAATTTCCGGAGGAAAGATAATTGTATATCCTTCAAAAAAAGCCACATATATTGCGGAAGACAATATTATTATAGGCAACACCACTTTTTACGGGGCCATACGCGGTGAAGCGTATATCAGAGGGCGCGCCGGAGAAAGGTTCTGCATAAGAAACTCGGGGTTATATGGTGTTGTTGAAGGCACAGGGGATCACGGCTGTGAATATATGACGGGAGGAAAGGTTGTAATATTGGGCACAACGGGCAGAAACTTTGCCGCAGGTATGTCCGGCGGAATTGCTTATGTTTATGATGAAGACGGAAAGTTTGAAAGCCGTTGCAACAAGGATATGGTTGATCTTGACCCTGTTGAAGAAGAGGATGCGCAGACAATAAAGCAGCTGCTTTCAAACCACATTAAGTATACAGGTTCCAAAAAAGCCGAAAAGGTTATGGAAAATATAACACAAGAGATAAATAAATTTATAAAAGTTTATCCAAAAGAATATAAGGCTATAATTGAATCACGCAAAGAAGCGGAAAAAAAACTCGGACTTTCGGAGGAAAAATAAAATGGGCGACCCAAGAGGATTTTTAAAAGTAAAAAGGGAAGCGTTCGGCTACAGACCGGTTGCTGAAAGAGTAAAAGATTTTAATGAAGTTGCTGTAATGCATACGGAAGAACAACAAAGGGAACAGGCAAGCCGTTGTATGGATTGCGGAACGGCTTTCTGCAATTGGGGATGTCCTCTTGGCAATTATATACCTGAGTGGAACGATATGGTTTACAAAGGCAGATGGCAGGAAGCGTTTAATCTGCTTAATGAAACCGCGACAATGCCGGAAGTTACCGGCCGTGTATGTCCTTCGCCTTGTGAATATGCTTGTGTTCTTGGCGTTAATGATAATCCCGTTACAATAAGAGACAATGAGCTGTCTATAATAGAAAAAGCATGGAAAGAAGGATTTATTAAGCCGATGCCGCCCGTTAAAAGAACCGGCAGGAAAGTTGCCGTAATAGGGGGAGGTCCGGCCGGACTTGCGGCAGCATCAAAATTAAATTCATTGGGGCATCTGGTTACGGTATTTGAAAAAAGCGACAGAATAGGCGGTTTTATGCGATATGGTATACCTGATTTTAAATTGAAAAAAGATGTACTTGACAGACGTATTAAGCTTTGGGAACAGGAAGGCATTATTTTTAATACCGGTATTAATGCCGGAATTGATATTTCTTTTGAACAGTTAAAAAAAGATTTTGACGCTGTTGTAATAGCCATTGGATGCAGGGTTCCGCGGGATATAAATGTTAAAGGCAGAGAACTCAAAGGAATTTATCAGGCGGTAGAATATCTTGAACAAAATAACAGAAGAGTTGCAGGGGAAAAAATTCCCGAAAACAGAATAATTGATGCCAAGGGCAAAAATGTTCTTGTAATTGGCGGAGGAGACACCGGTTCTGACTGCGTCGGAACGGCAAACAGACAGGGGGCAAAACAGGTTATACAGATTGAGATACTTCCAATGCCTTCAAAAGAAAGACCTGCTGATCAGCCATGGCCAAAGTACCCTTTTGTTTATAAAACAAGTTCAAGTCACGAGGAAGGCGTTGAGCGCAAATGGTGCATAACCACAAAAGAATTTATGGGGGAAAATGGTTGTGTGAAAAAAGTTAAAGCTGCAAGAGTTGATTGGGTGAAAAAACCGGGATGCAGGCCGGAAATGATTGAATGCATGGGTTCGGATTTTGAAATAGAAGCGGATTTGGTGTTTCTTTCAATGGGTTTTACCAATCCTGTGAAAGAAGGGTTGCTTGATAAAAGCGGTGTAAAACTTGACGATAGAGGCAATGTAATACGTGATATGGCAACAGGAGAAACATCAATACCCGGAGTTTTTGCGGCGGGCGATGTGTCAAGAGGCCCGTCTCTTATTGTATGGGCTTTTATGGAAGGAAGAAAAGCCGCATTAGGAGTAAATTCTTATTTGTTAAATAGATAATTATTTAAGTTTCTATATATGGTTATTCTGGAAAAAGCATGAAATATTTTTTTGGAATGTGAAACATTCTGGTTTGCAGCGTGAGGTTGACAAATATCCTGCCATTTGTTATTCTGGTTTATAATCAAATATTGTATTTATTTTAAGGAGAATATTAATGGGAAAACTGTTAAAGTTTTTTCTTTTAATTTCATTTTTTTTGATATCCGTATATATTTTTGCGGCCAATGAGCCTGACCCATTTTCGGAAAATTCAGCAACCGTAACGGCTGATGATCTTCTGAATGACATGGAAGATCCCAACAGTCCTTTAAATTCCGGGGAAGAAAACATTTCAGCCGCTGAAAACGAAAAGGCGCTTGATACAATGAGCGACGGAACCCAGAATTTGCTTAATGACCCTGATTTGCCTTCCGATGAAAAAGGATCTGTAAAAAATGAAAATTCAGCCGAAATACAAAATGCGATGTCAGAAGCAAAAAAACCGGGAGAAGTTACGGAAGAAGCAAAAAAGCAGGGCGTTGAAGCCAAAAATATTGAACCGGAGGCAACACCTGTTTCCGAAAAAGAAAATATGTTTAAAGACAGCGAAATTGTCATGAAAGAAAAAGAATTAACCCGTGAACAAATTGAAAAAGATGTTGAAGAACTTTTTAAAGAAGGAAAAAAGTATTATGATGTTGAAGATTATGAAGGCGCCGCTGAAATATGGGAAAGGATTCTTGTAAATTATCCCACGGCAAAAGGACTTTTTAAAATCCGTTATTCAATAGCAAATGCTTATGAATTCAGCAAACAATATGACAAAGCAATAGTTCAATATCAAAAGGTAATAGGTGAAAGACCAAAAGACCAGCTTGCCGTTGAAGCGTCGTACAGATTGGCCGGGTGTTATTTGAAGCTTGAAAAATGGCAGTTTGCAATGGAAATATACAGAGATCTTATTTTAAGAGAACCAGGCGGCAATAATGCAATAAGGGCATATTTTAATTTGGCAAATCTTTACATAAAAAAAGACAGGTTTAAAAGGGCTGAAAATGTATACAGAAATATAATAAAATATTATCCGGGCACCGGGCAAGAAATACAGGCAAGGTTTTCATTGGCTTCGCTTTATGCACAATCTCACAGATTTAAAAATGCAATTAACGAATATAAGTTGATTAAATATAAATTTAAAAATACTGATTGGGCTCCGAAAGCTGCAATGCATATAGGAGACACATATAAACTTGCCGGAAAAATTAAAGATGCAAGAGACGCATACGGAAGAGTAATGTATGAATATTACAATTATGACAATTATGTAAAACTTGCCGAAGAAAGAATAAATGCTTTGAAACAGTATAAAGAAATTGAGAACAAGGTTTATGGCGAGCATGTCGGAAGTTATTAAAAAAAATCTTATAATTTTTTTCTTGATTTTTTTGGGGGCGGGAATAACAATTTCGAATCCGCTTGAAGACGCGTCAAAAATGATTGCGGAAAAAAAATACGATGAAGCGGAAAAACAGCTGATATCCATAAAATATAAATTTAAAGGCAACAATTGGGAAATTAAAGCGACGAAGATGCTTGCGGGCATGTATGAAAAAAAGCGGGATTATTCTTCGGCGCTTCTTGAATACGGTGATATTGCAAAAAAATTTCCGTCTTCTGCGGATGCCGAAGAAGCAATGATTGCAATTGCCAGAATAAAATATGATACAAATGATAAAAATGCCGCAATAAAAGCTTATTCTGAATATATAAATAAATATCCTTCGGGAAGGCTTAAAGTCACGGCTTTGTTTAATATGGCGGGTATTTATAAAGAAAACAATGAACTTTCCAAAGCTTTAAGTTTATATGACAATATTATTAAATATCATCCGGACGATTTGTGGTTTGCAAGTTGGTCGGCAATTTATGGGGGTCATATTTTCAGAGGCAGCGGAGAATATGATAAAGCTGTTCAATGGTATAACAGAGTTCCCGTAAGTCAAAATAATGAATTTATGGTTACATTGGCCAAAATAAACGCTGCTCAAACCACATTGGAAAAGAAAGACAATAAGATGGCGCAGGAAATGTTTAAAAGAATACTTGAAAAGAAAAATTATTTTATGGAAGAAGCGCTTTTTGGGCTTGGAAACGCATATGCGGCTTCCGGAGATTATGCACTTGCCCGTGAAGCTTATGAAAGTCTTTCGGTGTTATATCCCAAATCTCAATGGGCTGTTCCTGCGGAAAAAAAAGCAAAAGAAATGTCTGAACTTTTAAAAAAGCCCGCTGAATAAGTGTCGGTGATTATGTCTGATTTAACCCCAATGATGAAGCAGTATTTTGAAATAAAATCAAAAAATAAGGATTGTATTCTTTTTTTCAGGCTTGGCGATTTTTATGAAATGTTCGGAGACGATGCGGTAACAGCGTCAAAAATATTGCAGATAGCGCTGACTTCCAGAGGATCGGGCGATAAACGTCAAAATAAAATACCCATGTGCGGAGTTCCTTTTCATGCAGCAAACGGATATATTATTAAATTAATAAACAGCGGATATAAGGTTGCCATATGTGAGCAGATAGAGGATCCCAAGGAAGCCAAAGGAATAGTAAAGAGAGATATTGTCAAGATCATAACGCCAGGAACCGTTATTGATGAAAATGCGCTCGATAAAAAAGAAAACAATTATATTTTATCAATATATTACGGGAAAAACTCGGCCGCCTTATGTGCCATTGATGTATCAACAGGCGAATTTTTGGTAAAGGAATTTGATTTTGAAAAAACAGGTTCGATTGAAAGAATGACGGATGAAGTGGAATTAATAAAACCTTCCGAATTAATAATTCCTTCGGAGTGGAAAGAAAATAAGGTTATAGCGGATATAATTAATAAGATTAAAATCGGAAGGGCCGGTGTTTTTATTAATGAAATTCCGGCGTGGAATTTTGATTTGAATTTGTGCAGACAGAAGCTTATGGAACATTTTATGATTAACAGTCTTGAGTCTTTTGGGATAGATAATAAGCCCGAGATAATATCAGCTTCCGGGGCGCTGCTTGGATATCTTTATGACACCCAGAAAAATATTCTAAAGCATATTAATTCAATCAGGTATATTTCAGGGGACGGAATATTGTATATGGACTCCGTTGCTTTGCGTAATTTGGAAATTACGGATTCGTATATTCCTGACAGTTCCGGTTCAACTTTGTACTCTGTGCTTGATGCAACGAAAACCGCCATGGGCGGACGTGAGTTAAGAAAATGGCTTAAGACACCGCTTTTTAACTTAAAGCTGATTCAGGAAAGGCTTGATAAAGTGGAGTATTTGTTCAATAACAGAGATTTTGCTTATGATTTGGGAGCATTGCTTTCCGATATGGCCGATATTGAAAGAATTTCGGGAAAACTTGGCAGCCTTAACGTAAATGCAAGAGATTTAAATTCTTTGAAATTTTCGCTTGAAAAAGCAATAAAACTTGATGGTCTTCTTTTGGAACATAAAAGTTTTAATCACTCGCTTGGAACCGATATTTCCGAAATAAAACAAACAATTCAAATTATAAAGTCGGCGATAGTTGAAGAACCTCCTGTTTCGATTAAAGAAGGGGGCATAATAAATACCGACTATAGTGAAGAATTGAAAAAGATACGGGATTTATCCGTTAACGGCAAAGATTTTATCGCAAATCTTCAGGAAACAGAACGTAAAAGAACGGGGATAAACTCATTGAAGGTGGGATATACATCTGTTTTTGGTTATTATATAGAAGTCAGCAAAGCAAACCTTAAAAATGTTCCTGATGATTATATAAGAAAGCAGACACTTGTTAACGCAGAACGTTTTATTACCCCTCAGTTAAAAGATTATGAAAGTATGGTTTTAAATGCCCAGGAAAGACTTGTTAAGCTTGAATATGAAATTTTTTGTGAAGTAAGAGACAAACTTATTCCTTATATAAGAATATTTCAGGATTTATCGCGAAAAATTGCCGAACTTGACTGTCTTCTTTCTTTTGCGGAATGCTCATATTCAAATAATTATGTTAAACCAAAAATAAATTTATCAAATGCGTTAAAACTTGTGAATTCAAGGCATCCTGTTATTGAAAAAAATATTTTAAACGGCGATTTTATCCCGAATGATTGTTTTATTAGCGGCGCGGAACCTGTTATGATAATAACAGGACCAAATATGGCCGGCAAATCAACATATATGCGCCAGGTATGCTTATGTGTGATAATGGCGCAGTGCGGCTGTTTTGTACCTGCGGAATATGCGGAGATAGGGCTTGTTGACAGGATATTTACAAGGATAGGAGCTTCGGATTATATTGCGCGAGGCCAATCAACTTTTATGGTGGAAATGATTGAAACGGCAAATATTTTAAATAATGCAACCGAAAAATCTCTTATTGTGCTTGATGAAGTCGGAAGAGGCACATCAACATTTGACGGAATATCTATAGCATGGGCAATAACAGAGTATATACATGACAAAATAAAGGCAAAAACACTTTTTGCAACACATTATTTTGAACTTACGGAAATTGCAGACATAATGAAAGGTGTAAAAAATTATTCTGTTGAGGTTAAAGAATGGGGCGATAAGATAGTTTTTATGAGAAAAATTAAAGAGGGAAGCACGGATAAAAGTTATGGGATACATGTCGCAAAGCTTGCCGGTATTCCGGAAAGTGTGATTAAAAGAGCAAACAGAATCTTAAAAAATTTGGAAAATGCAAATTATACAAAGGACGGCAGAACAAAAATTGGAATTGGAGCCGACTCTTTAAAAGAACCGGAACCTGACCTTTTTACTTATGCGTACGATAAAAGTTTTCTTTCTGATTTGGAGAATCTTGATACTGATAACATGACACCGCTTGAAGCGCTGAATAAAATAAAAGAACTTAAAGACAAATATTGTTAAGGAGCTGAAAATGACAATTGGAATTGAATGGTTTGGATATGTGGGCGGGGTTCTTACTTCGGTTGGTTTTGTACCGCAGATAATAAAAGGTATACGCACCAAAAGAATGAAAGACGTATCTTTGTGGCAATATGTAATAACAATTGCGGGAATGTCCATGTGGCTTACTTATGGAATTATAATAAAAGACATGCCGCTTATTGCCGCAAACAGTTTTTCGCTTGTATGTGCTTCCACAATACTTTTTTTGTGGATTAAATACAGGAATGATTAAACCCGGCATTGACTTTATGAAGTAAAATCGTTAATATCAATATATGCATATATCCAAGGAGGAAATATGAAAGTCATAAAAGGCTCATTAATAGGCAAAGGCAAAAAAATAGCCGTTGTTGCCGCACGCTTTAACGAAGCTATTGTTAAGAATCTTGTTGAAGGCGCTGTTGACTGTTTAAAACGCCATGGTGTGGACGAAGATTCAATCGATGTTATATGGACTCCGGGTGCATTTGAAATACCTGTTTTATTGGCACAGCTTGTTAAAAAAGGAAAATATAACGGCATAGTTGCAACCGGATGTGTAATAAGGGGAGAAACTCCTCATTTTGAATATGTTGCCGCTGAAGTTTCAAAAGGCATAGCAAATATAAGCATATCATCGGGTATACCGATAGCTTTTGGTGTAATAACGGCTGATACCGCAGAACAGGCAAAAGACAGGGCCGGAGTTAAAAGCGGCAACAAAGGCTGGGATGCGGCACAATCAACTATTGAAATGATAAATCTTCTTGAACAAATTTAAAATAAAATGTTCTTTGTGAGGTAAATATGGGAATCCGTAGGTCTGGCAGGATAATCGCATTACAGGCGCTGTATCAGATGGAAATGGCTAAAAAACCCATTACGGAGATATTTGAATTTATTAATGATTATTCAAAGTCCAAAGTAAGTGATGATGATAAAACGGATGAAAAATTTCTTGATAAATCAAAAGAATTTGCGCTTGATATATGTACTATAATATCAAAAAACATTGAAGAAATTGACAAACTCATACCAAAATATCTTAAAAATTGGAAATTTGACAGAATACTTGTTATTGACAGAAATATACTGAGAATGGGTGTTGCCGAATTAATCTATAAAGAAGATATACCGTATAAAGTCACAATTAACGAAGCAATAGAATTGGCAAAAAAATTTGGGGATGAAAAATCAGGAAGTTTTGTCAACGGTGTTTTGGATAATTTTGTTAAAAATGAGGCATCCAATTTTTCGATTTTAAATTCTAAATTATCCAAATAATATCAATTGTGCCATAAGGCACAAAAAACTTGAATCCTTAGAGATAAAAATATATAATTAATTTATTTATTTAAATAATGCATTTATTCCAAGGAGGAATAACTTGAAAAAAAATGACAATTTTTCATCTTTATCATTTTGGATATTTACGCTGTTCGTGCTGGCTATTGCTTTTAATTATTATGGTACGGCACAGAAAACAGGCCCCAAAAAGTTGACATATTCCGAGATGCTTAATGAAGTAAATGCTGGAAATGTTAATGAAGTAATTATTGAATTGCGGGATAACACGATAAATGATGTAATGGGAACTTTTAAAGACGGAAATAAATTCATCACACAGGCTCCTTTGTATGATGAAACTTTATATAAAACTCTTCATCAGGCAAAAGTAAAATTATCAACAAAGCTTCCGGGAAGCTCTTTCAGCCGTTTTTTTAATTCTTTTTTATTGTATTTTGGCCCGATTATTTTATTAATTGTTTTCTGGCTGTTTATTATGAACAGATCTCAAGGCGGCGCCGGCGGCGCAATGACTTTTGGCAAAAGTCGCGCAAAACTTGCCGCTGTTGGCGGAAAAGTTACTTTTGCTGATGTTGCGGGAGTAAATGAAGCCAAGGAAGAATTACAGGAAATTATAGCTTTTCTTAAAGATCCAAAAAAGTTTCAAAAGCTTGGCGGAAAGATACCCAAAGGTGTATTATTGCTCGGTTCCCCGGGAACAGGAAAAACTTTATTGGCAAGAGCGGTTGCGGGAGAAGCGGGAGTTCCGTTTTTCAGCATATCTGGTTCCGATTTCGTTGAAATGTTTGTGGGAGTTGGCGCTGCCAGAGTAAGAGACTTATTTGAACAGGGTAAAAAGAATGCGCCGTGCATAATATTTATAGATGAAATAGATGCCGTGGGCCGTCACAGAGGAGCCGGACTTGGCGGGGGGCATGATGAACGTGAGCAGACATTGAATGCGCTTCTTGTTGAAATGGATGGTTTTGAAACAAATTCCGGAGTTATAATAATAGCGGCCACAAACAGACCGGATGTTCTTGATCCGGCTTTATTAAGGCCCGGAAGATTTGACAGGCAGATAGTGGTTGATAAGCCGGATCTTAAAGGACGCGAAGAAATACTTAAAGTACATGCAAAAAAAATACTTCTTTCAAAAGATGTGGATCTTTCATTAATTGCAAGAAAAACAATCGGTTTTTCGGGTGCTGATCTTGCCAACCTTATTAACGAAGCGGCATTGCTGGCGGCCAGAGGCAATAAGAGTGAAGTTACAATGAAAGAGCTTGAAGAGGCAAGCGACAGGGTTTGGGCTGGGCCGGAAAAAAAGAGCAGGGTTCTTTCGGATAAAGACAAACTTCGCGTGGCTTATCATGAAGCCGGGCATGCAATAGTCAATAAAATGTTAAAAGGCACAGATCCGGTTCATAAAATAACAATACTGCAGCGCGGAAGAACATTGGGTGTTACATGGGTGATGCCGACCGAAGATAAATACAATATGACCAGGGAAGAATATCTTAATGCAATTACACGTGCCATGGGCGGAAGGGCTGCAGATGTTATTGTTTTTGGAATTGTTGATACAGGAGCCGCAGGCGATATAATGAGTGCCACGCAAATGGCGCATGAATATGTCTGCAAATACGGTATGAGTGAAAAACTTGGACTTGTCAACTGGGGCGGCTCAAATCAGGAAGTGTTTTTGGGCAGGGATTTTATGAAAGAGAAAAATTACAGTGAAGAAACCGCAAGAATGATAGATGCTGAAGTTAAATCCATAATTAACGGGTGTTATAAAAAAGCATGTGAAATACTTAAAAAGCACAGAAAATTTCTTGATCATATTGCAAAAACTTTGATAACAGCAGAAACCATAGAAGGTTCGGAATTTGAGAGGTTATATAAAGAATTCTATGAAAAAAAAGGCAGAACAAAACTGAATGGACAAGAAAAAAATTAAAAAAGCAATAAAAATGATACTTGAAGCAATAGGCGAGGATGTAAAGCGCGAAGGGCTGCGTGAGACTCCCGAAAGAGTTGCATCCATGTATGAAGAAATATTTGCCGGCATTAAGCAGAAACCCTCTGATTTTATTAAATTGTTTGAGACGGAAGAACATGAAGAGATGATAATGCTTCGCGATATACCTTTTTACTCTGTATGCGAACATCATCTTTTGCCTTTTTTGGGTAAAGCTCATATAGCGTATATTCCCAAGAAAAACAAACTTCTTGGTTTAAGCAAGCTTGCAAGAGTGGTTGAAATGTATGCAAAGCGGCCTCAGCTTCAGGAGAGGCTTACAAGCCAGGTTGCGGACACTCTTATGAAGGCGGTAAATCCCCTGGGGGTTCTTGTGGTGGTTGAAGCCGAACATTTATGTATGACAATGAGAGGGGTTAAAAAACCGGGTTCAAAAATGGTTACATCGGCTGTACGCGGAATATTCAGAAAAAATATGAGCACAAGACAGGAAGCGTTAGATTTGATAGGTATTAAGAGAGGATGAAAATGAAAGTCAGGGGAAAGGAATTAAATCTTTCTTCCACGGCAATAATGGGCATTATAAATGTAACACCGGATTCCTTTTCTGACGGGGGTAAGGCTTTTAATGTTGGTGCGGCTTTGACCATGGCGCTTTCCATGAAAGATGACGGGGCTTCAATAATTGACATAGGCGGAGAATCAACAAGGCCGGGTTCTGTAAGAATTGGAGTCATGGATGAGATAGAGCGTGTTGTTCCCGTAATAAAGGCGGTAAGGCAGGCGCTGCCTGATATAATAATATCTGTTGATACATATAAATATGAAGTTGCTTTAAAGGCCTTGGAAGCCGGAGCGGATATTATAAACGATATTTATGCAGGCACATTTAATCCGGAAATTTTTGATTTGGCGGCCCAAACAGGCGCGGGACTTGTATTAATGCATATGAAAGGCACTCCTGAAACAATGCAAAATAATCCTGAATATTCGGAAAAAGGCGTACTGAATGATGTGATTGAATTTTTAAAAGAAAGGGCTTATGTCGCGCAAAAAAAGGGGGTTTCAGGGGAATCCATAATAATTGACCCGGGAATAGGTTTTGGGAAAAATTTAAAGCACAATTTGGAACTTCTTGAGGGTATTGGAAAATTAAAAGAATTGGGTTATCCTGTATTGATTGGTACATCCAGAAAGTCAATGATAGGAAAGATACTAAATAACGAAGTTCCTGAAAGGCTTATGGGAACAGCGGCAACAGTTGCAATATCAATTGCAAGAGGTGCTGACATTGTAAGGGTTCATGATGTCAGGGAAATACGCGATGTGGTAAAAGTTTCTGATGCAATGTCAAAAAAAGGAGAATTTAATTAATGACAGATATTATTAATCATCTTCTTGCAGTTTTTGGGGGTATGAGATGGAATGATATTGTTGACATAATTCTTGTTGCGTCCATATTTTACGGATTATTTCTTCTTCTTCATGAAACAAGAGCGATACAGATGCTAAAAGGCCTTGGTGTGCTTTTGGTTTTTGTTTTGTTATCCAAAATATTAAGATTGGATACAGTATCCTGGATACTTACGGGGCTGTCCACAATTTGGATAGTTGCATTTATTATAGTTTTTCAGCCTGAATTAAGAAGAGTTCTTGTTGAATTGGGTCAAAACAAACTGTTTAAGTTTATTTTTAAAGAACATGCCGTACTTTACAGAGAAATCAAAGAAGCCGCAGCGGCCCTTGCAAAAAAAAAGATGGGGGCTTTAATAGTATTGGAAAGAGAGGTAAATTTAAAATCATTTATTGATACGGGAACAAAACTGGATGCGGAAACCACAAAAGAACTGCTTATTACAATTTTTAATTCAAAATCGCCTCTTCATGACGGAGCGGTAATTATAAGAGAAGGAAGAATAGCGGCCGCCGGCTGTGTTCTGCCTCTTTCACAAAAAGATGATATTGATAAGAATTATGGAATGCGCCACAGAGCGGCCATAGGTATATCCGAGGAAACGGATGCAATAACAATAATAGTATCCGAAGAGAGAAAAACCATTTCGCTTGCAATCGGAGGTAAAATTACCCCGGATATTGACGAAGAGACTTTACTTGAAATCCTGTCGCTTTATGCGCCCAAAATAAGGTGAAAAAATGATACAGATTATTATTAATTTTTTCTTAAAAAATTGGCAGTATAAGCTTCTTTCAGTTCTTGTTGCGGTTGGGCTTTGGTATTATGTTGCAAGAGAACAAAATCTTAGCGTTCAGATAAATGCCCCTGTTGAACTGCAAAATTATCCGAAAGACATGAAAATAATTAATAAAGATTTTAAAGGTAATGTTGATATAACCATAGAAGGAAGGAAAGAAATTATAAATAAAATGTCAAAAAACATAATAAAAATTCAATTGGACATAGGAAGAGCAAAACCGGGTAAAAATATTTATGTGATTACAATCAACGATATATCAGGTATTCCGAAAGGTCTTTACATTAAAGATATTAATCCTTCAAGAATCAATATAGAATTTGAAAAGGTTAATTAAATGGGGTAAAAAATGGCCAAATTATGCGTAAATATTGATCATGTTGCAACTATCAGACAAGCCAGGCTTGCAAAATTTCCTGACCCTGTTGAAGCTGCAAAATTGGCTGAAAATGCCGGCGTTTCCGGCATAACAGTGCATCTTCGCGAAGACAGAAGGCATATAAATGACAATGACGTTTTAAGGCTGAGAAAAAATATAAAAACCAAACTTAATCTTGAGATGGCGCTTTCAAAATCCGTAATAAAAACAGCCCTTAAAGCATATCCTGATGAAGTCACGATAGTTCCGGAAAAAAGGCTTGAATTAACAACCGAAGGGGGACTCGATGTTATTAAGTATATGTCAAAATTAAAAAAAATCATACCGGAATTAAAAAAAACAGGGGCTGTTGTAAGCATATTTATTGATGCTGACCCCCAACAAATAATTGCGGCAAAAGATTCGGGCGCTGATTTTGTTGAATTGCACACAGGCAGATATGCGGAAGCTTACGGCGGCAAAAAAAAGTTGGAAGAATTAAAAAAGATAAAATCAGGGGTCAAATATGCACTGGAATGCGGACTGAAAGTTAATGCAGGACACGGGTTGGACTATGATAATACGCCATTGATTGCTGCTATACCGGGTATTACAGAACTTAATATTGGACACAGCATAATTTCAAGAGCTGTTCTTGTTGGAATGGATGCTGCTATTAAAGATATGCTTAAATGTATGGGGCAAATTTGAATAAGAAAATAAAAAAGATACGCACAACACAGCGCAGAAAAGATTACATTTCCAGTAAAGAGGCAATGGTTGCCGCAATTGCACATGAAATTAAGAATCCTTTAAATAACATAAAAGGCGCAAGTCAATATTTATTCGATAAATATCAAAATATTCGGGAAGTTAAAGAGTTTACTTCAATAATATTACAGGAATCTGACAGATTGGAAGGATACTTAAATGAATTTTTAAGCTTTGCAAGAGGGATAAAACCGGTAATAAAACCGCAAAATTTATATAATTTCATTACTGGAGTAATAATGACAATAAAGCACAGCATGCCTTTCACGATAAAAGTTATACCGGAAAAAGATCCCGGCATTATCGTGGGAATAGACGCGGAACAATTAAGGCAGGTTTTGGTAAATCTTTTTAATAATGCAAAAGATGCTGTTAAAGACAAAAAAAATCCTGAAGTTAAAGTATCTATAACATCAAATAAAAGTTTTATAACATTAAAAGTTAAAGATAATGGTTATGGCATATCAAAAAATAATATAAAAAAAGTTTTTGAGGCCTTTTACACCACAAAAAAAGAGGGTTTGGGAATAGGTTTGGCGATAAGCAGAACAATAGTAAGAAAACACGGAGGAACCATTACGGTAAAAAGTTTAAAGAATAAATGGACGGAATTTACAATTAAGCTTCCTCAAAATATGGAGGTTGCATGAAAAAAAATAAAATATTAATTGTGGACGACAACAGATCGGCCCTTAAAGTTTTAAAAGCAATTCTTGAAGAAGAAAATTATCAGGTTTATGCGGAATCTGATCCTTTACGCGCGCTTTATATTGTAAAAAATGAAGGTGTTGATGTTGCTTTGCTGGATTTAAAAATGCCGGAAATGGACGGTCTTGAACTTTTTAGAAGGATTAATGCTGAAAATCCGGGAATAACGGTAATAATAATGACGGCATACGGGAATATAGAAAATGCCGTTGAAGCAATGAAATTGGGTGTTGAAAACTACATTCAAAAACCGTTAAATTTTGAAGAATTAAAAATAACTTTACGTAAAATATTCGAGAAATTGGAAATGAAACATGAACTTGCGATACTTAAAGGACAAATCGAAGGCAAAAATACCTTTGAAAATATGATAGGCAAAACAAAAAGAATGAAAGAAATTTTTGCCAAAATTTCCAATATAGCGAAAGTTGATTCCACGGTTTTAATTACCGGAGAATCCGGCACAGGAAAAGAAATGGTTGCAAAAGCAATACATAATTTGTCGAAAAGAAAAGGCAATAAGATGATATCCATAAATCTTGCGGCCATTCCAGAAGGACTTCAGGAATCTGAATTATTTGGATATCAAAAAGGAGCTTTTACAGGTGCATATGCAACAAAACCGGGCAAATTTGAAGCTGCTCATAATGGAACTCTTTTCCTTGATGAAATTGGTAATATAAGCCCCAAAATACAAGTTAAATTACTCAGAGTTTTGGAAGACAGAAAGATTGAAATGCTGGGCAGCAATAAATCGATTGATGTAAATGTAAGAATAATAAGTGCTACAAATTCCGATTTAAAAGAAGAAGTTGAAAAAGGTAATTTCAGGGAAGATTTGTATTACAGACTTAATGTAATATCAATACATCTTCCGCCTTTAAGAGAAAGAAAAGGTGACTTGCCTCTTCTGGCGGATCATTTTTTAAAAGAAATATGTCTTAAGAACGGGCTTCCCGAAAAAGAAATTTCCGATGAAGCAATGGAAATACTTCTTGAATATAAATGGCCCGGAAATATAAGGGAATTAAGAAATGTTCTTGAAGAAGCAGCCGTTGTTTCTGACGGGAATATAATTAAAGCCGAAAATCTTAATTTAACATCTTATACAGCTGTTGGCAGAAGAGATGATGATTTGATTTCAATGAATATGCCTTTAAATGAATTGGAAAAAAAATCTATAATAAATGCTTTAATTAAGACTCATGGAAATCAGACACATGCGGCTAAATTGCTTGGCATTACACGAAAAGTTTTAATGAATAAAATCGAAAAATATGATATATCCGACATTGTTCCTGTAAGGACAAAAAGAAAAAAAATGTCCTAAAAGGGACAAACCCACATATCAAACCGTATTATAATATAGTGTTTTATTCTAAGAAACGGTGGCATGGTTTTTGCTGGTTTATCGTTCAAAAAATTTGGAGGTAATTATGCCACAAATAGAATTTTTTGAGAAAAGGATTGATACAAGAGTTGAAATAAATAATAAAGCAAAAGTGAAAGTTCTGAGTGACAGTGACACAAATATTTCCTTTGATAATATAAATACGCGTAATATATCAAGGGGCGGGGTTTGTATGATAATGCCTTATAAAGTTAAAGAAGGGAATGTATTGAGGGTTGAAATTCCGGTTAAATCCCATTTTGTAAAGGCTTTTTGTGAAGTTCAATGGTGCAGGCAAAATGAGAGTTATTATGAAACAGGGTTAAGTTTTATAGCTTTAAAAGAAGAAGATATAAAAATACTTGATGAATATATAAGAGAAAATGAGAAGAGGGCAATGTGAAAGAGTTGAATTCAAGTGTTCTTACGATAAAAGATGTGGCTGAATATCTTGATGTTAAACCCATAACTGTATATAAAATGTCTGTAAGAAGACGTATTCCTGCAATAAAAATAGCGGGAAGCTGGCGTTTTAAACGCGAATTAATTGAAGATTGGGCTAAAACTCGCAGAAGACGTTCTATATTCATAAATTCAGAAAGTAAAGACAAAACCTTTTCGGCAGTTTAAAGAACACGGTTTTGCAGTTGACAACCGTGTTTGGCTGTTCTAAAATAAAATCATAAATTTATTCAGGAGGTTTTATGTCTTTTTTTAAAAATTTAAAGTTTTTTATTATAATTATTGCGGTTTTTATTCTGATTGCTCCAATATCATCTTTTGCTTCCGGAGGCGGAAAAGAATCCTCCAAGAAAAATGCAAAAGCGGGTGAAACATCGGAAGGCGAAGGGGCTGAAGGTGAAGGCGGAGGAGCAACAGCTCCGCCTACATTAAAAAATGTTAAAGGCGAAGGAACTGAACCGGTATATTTTGATGATAATACATTAATAATGGAACCCACTCCGATTGCAACTCCTGTAACAAGAACTTCGGAAAGTCAAATCAAGCTGTGGAATCTTGTACATGATTCAAAATTGCTTTTAACAAGAATCGAAACTGATCTTCCAAGATACGAAAAGAAAATGCGCGAAGTGATGGATAAAAAATTGTTTGAAATGGATAAAATTACGGCAAGCATACACACTTATGCCGTTGTTAATGAAAGAGATAAAATAGAAACAATATGGCAGCAACAGGCCGAATCAACAATAAAAGAATTAAATGTTTTCAGGGGGCAGGTTGATGAGATGCATCAAGATTTTTATGAAATAAAAGATAATCAAGAGGCCGCTTTGAAATTACTTAACAGCGGTGATTCTTCAATACAAATGCTGGATGAAATAAGAGCAAAATTTGAGCAAAACGAAAGAAGGTTATATTTTGCTCAAAAAGGAATTACTAAATTTACAGAATTATTTAATCGCTATGTGGCACAATTTAACACGGTATCCGAAAGAAAAGAAGGTAAAACCGCAAAATTGATTCAAGAACACGAGGAACTTCACAGGCCATAACTTTCTTGTGAAAATTTTTGATGTTAAAAAACGTAAAAAAAATACTTATAATAAAACTCCGCGAAATCGGAGATGTGATACTTTCGACTCCTGTTATTAAAGTTTTGAATGATAATTCAAACCTTCCTGAAATAACTTATGTTTTAAAAAAAGGATTATATCCGCTGGGTAAATTGCTCCCTCATGTTAAAGAGGTAATAACATATGATAAAAATTCACTAATTGATACAATTTTTCTTATAAAAAAATTAAGAAAAAGAAAGTTCGACCTTGCCGTTAATTTGCATGCAACTTTCAGAAGCGCTTTGATAACAAGGCTTTCAGGGGCAAAACTAAGGCTTGTTCATAATCACAGCGGAAAGGATTGGTTTACATCTGTTCCGTTAAATATAGAAGAGAAAGTTAAATCAATTATAGAAAGAGATTTGGATACTCTTGCGCCGCTTAATATAGGTAAAATTACTGACAGTCAAAAAAAGACACAACTCATAATAAAAAAAGAAAACAGTTTATTTTTGGATGAGGAAATACCTGAAAAAACAATAGGATTCGGTATAGGGGCAAGCAGACCTGTAAAAATGTGGCCGCCTGAAAAATTTATTGAATTGGGAAAAAAACTTTCTGAAAACGGATGCCATATTGCGGTGTTTTGTTCGGAAATAGAACGCGAGATGGGGGAATATATATCCGGAGAAATAGGGAAAAATGCAATTCTTTATGCAGGAGCGGATCTGATGCGAGTTGCATATCTTATTTCACAACTTTCCGGGTTTATAGGAAATGATTCCGGTATGAGACATATGGCCGCGGCATTAAATATAAAAACCATAACACTTTTTGGCCCGGAAGACCCTGTTGAGTGGCATCCGTACAGCGAAAGAGAAGGACATTATGCTTTACATAAAAAATTGGATTGTATAAATTGCGCGGAATATATTTGTAAAAACAAAAATCATTTGTGCATGGAAAGCATTTCGCCTGATGCTGTTTTTAAAACCGCACTTAAGGTTTTTGATATATAAAATTTTGGAATTATTACGTTTAGCATAATAAGATTGACAATGAGAATTTATATGTTAAAATTGTTTTGGTTTTTTGGAAATAAAATAAAAACCATATAAAATTTTAGGAGGCCTATATGGCGGTAAAAGTTGGTATCAACGGTTTTGGAAGGATCGGAAGATGCACTTTAAGAGCTCTTTTGGCAAAAAAAGATGCAAAATTTGAAGTGGCTGCGATCAATGACATAACTGATCCGGGCACGCTTGCACATCTTTTAAAGTATGACTCGGTACAAGGCACTTTTAACGGCGATGTTGAAGTTGCAGGGGATGATATAAAAGTTAACGGAAAAGTAATCAAAATTTTTAAAGAAAAAGATCCGGCGGCAATAAAATGGAGCTCACTGGGTATAGAAATTGTCATAGAATCAACAGGGCTTTTTACGGATAAAGAGAAAGCGGTTGTTCATATTACTTCGGGCGGAGCCAAAAAAGTTGTAATATCGGCTCCCGCGAAAGGCGAAGATAAAACATTTGTTATTGGTGTCAATGAAAAAGAGTACGACCCGCAAAAGCACCATGTAGTTTCCAATGCTTCGTGCACTACAAATTGCCTTGCCCCGCTTACAAAAGTTCTTCATGAAAAAATTGGAATTGTAAAAGGTCTTATGACAACAATTCATTCTTATACCAATGATCAGAGAATACTTGATCTTCCGCATAAAGATTTAAGAAGAGCACGTGCAGGCGCTCTTTCAATGATACCCACTTCAACCGGTGCGGCAAAGGCAATAGGTCTTGTTCTTCCTGAGCTTAAAGGAAAATTAAACGGTTTTTCAATGAGAGTTCCAACGCCCAATGTATCGGCTGTTGACGTGACATTTGAAATGAAAAGAAATGTGACTAAAGAAGAAGTAAACGGTATTCTTAAAGCTGCCGCTGAAGGAGAATTAAAAGGAATTCTTGGTTATACGGATCTTCCGCTTGTTTCAAGAGATTTCCTTAATGATTCAAGGTCTTCGATAATAGACGGAGATTCAACATACGTGGTTGATAATATGGTAAAAGTTGTTTCCTGGTACGATAACGAATGGGGATATTCAAGCAGGGTTGTGGATCTTGTTGATTTAATGATTGAAAAAGGGCTGTAATTTAATTTTATTGACATCACCGGGAAGGGTTTTTACCCTTCCCGGTTTTTTTAGAATTGAGTATAAGGAGGTATAAATGGCTAAACTTTCTTTGAGTGATATTGGAGAGGAATTAAAAGGTAAAAAAGTTTTAATGAGAGTTGATTTTAATGTGCCGCTGGACAGCAACAGAGTTATAACATCTGACAACAGAATTAAAGCCGCTCTGCCTTCTATAAAGTTTGTAATGGAAAAAGGCGGGAAATTGATATTAATGTCTCATTTGGGAAGGCCAAAAGGGAAAAAAACACCGGAATTTTCACTGGATGTTGTTGCGAAAAAACTTTCCGAAATAATAAATAAAGAGGTAAAATTTGCTCCTGATTGCATTGGAGAAGAAGCGGAAAAAGTTGTTAATTCTTTGAATAATGGCGATGTGGCTTTGCTTGAAAATTTACGCTTTTATAAAGAAGAAGAGGCAAATGATCCTGAATTTTCAAAAAAGCTTGCCGCACTTGGAGATATATATGTAAATGATGCATTTGGAACGGCTCACAGAGCGCATGCATCAACTGAAGGCGTAACAAAATTTATGAGCAAAGCGGCAGCCGGATTTCTTATGGAAAAAGAATTGAAATTTTTGGGCGGTATGCTTGAAAAAGCCGAAAAACCTTTTATTGCAATATTGGGCGGCGCCAAAGTATCCGATAAAATTATGGTCATTGAAAACCTTCTGAATAAAGTTGACGGTATAATAATCGGAGGCGGAATGGCATATACTTTTCTTAAGGCGCAAGGGCGTGAAATAGGCGATTCGTTGTGTGAGAAAGATAAAATAGATGTCGCAAAAGATATATTAAAAAAAGCGCTTGATAAAAATGTTGCGATTTATCTTCCTATAGATCATGTTGTCGCAAAAGTTCCTTCGGAACCCGGAGATTTTATAGAAAATCTTAAAAAGACTGAATACAAAGAAGTATTGCGTGATTCAATAGATGCAGGATGGGAAGGTGTTGATATTGGTTCTGCAACAATAGAAAAATTTAGAAATATAATTCTTAAAGCAAAAACAATATTCTGGAACGGCCCCATGGGTGTATTTGAAGTTGAACAGTTCAGTAAAGGCACCCTTGAAGTGGGGAAAGCATTGGCTGACTCCGGAGCAGTTACTGTTGTAGGAGGCGGAGATTCGGCTTCTGCGATTAAGAAACTGAAATTGGCTGATAAGATGACGCATGTATCAACCGGAGGAGGCGCTTCAATGGAGTTTGTGGAAGGAAAAGTGCTTCCCGGAGTTGCATGTCTTACTGATAAATAAAATAATTAATTTAATAAAGGAGAATTACCTTGAGGATACCGCTTATTGCCGGAAACTGGAAAATGTATAAGGATGTAAATGAAGCAAAAGATCTTGCTTTAAGTTTAAAGAACGTTCTTAAAGATATAAGTGAATCTTCCGTGGAAATTGCAATTTGTCCGCCTTTTGTTGATTTGTATGCCGTTAATGAAATAATAAAAGGAAGCAATATAAAGCTTGGGGCGCAAAATCTTTATCCAAAGCAGGAAGGCGCTTTTACGGGTGAAATATCGCCGCTAATGCTTCGTTCCGTAGGATGCCATTATGTAATAATCGGTCATTCCGAACGCAGACAATATTTTGGCGAGACTAATGAATCTGTGAATGAAAAGGTAAAATGCGCTCTTGAGTATGCGCTTGCTCCGATAATGTGCGTTGGTGAAACATTAAATGAAAGAGAAAGCGGTAAATGGCAGGAAGTGGTTAAAAATCATTTAGTCGGCGGGTTAAAAGATATAACAAAAGAAAAAGTAAAAACAGTTGTTATTGCTTATGAACCTGTATGGGCGATAGGGACAGGCAAGACAGCTACGCCGGCACAGGCGGAAGAAGTTCATTCTTTTATAAGAAAATTGCTTGCAGATATGTATGATGAATCAACCGCCCAGTCCATAAGAATCCAGTACGGCGGAAGTGTTAAACCGGACAATGTTAAAGAACTTATGGCACAGGAAAATATAGACGGAGCACTTGTTGGCGGAGCTTCATTAAAAGCCGATTCTTTTGAAGCTATTGTAAAATTTGGCAAATAAGGAGTAAAACATGCTTTATAACATTTTTTTGGGAATCCATATAATTGCGGCAGTTTTTTTGATAATTATTGTTTTAATTCAAACCGGAAAAGGTTCTGAAGTTGGTTTTGCATTTGGCGCCGGAGCCGCCCAGACCATGTTTGGGTCAAGCGGAGGAAAATCGTTTATCATGAAATTTACCGTAACTGTTGCGATAATTTTTATGGTTACATCGATTTCACTGGCTCTTATGCAGGCCAAAAAAGGCGGTTATACAGGTGTGTTAAATACGGTAAAACAAGAACAGCAGCATCCTGTATCCGGAACAAGCAATCAGTCACCGCCTGCAGAAGTCCCTATAAAATAAAAAGCAAAAGGGCAGGTTAAGAAAAACCTGCCTTTTTTTATTAAAGGGGTCTCAATTGAAAGCAAAAATAATTTTTGTTTTTATTATAAGTTTGCTTTTTATTTCCTGTAAACAGGAGAAAAAATCCGAAATAACATCCAATTATCAAGATAAACCAGCTTTTGGGGATATGCTTGTTGAAATGTCAATTGCTGACGCAATAATTTTAAACCCGGTAATTGCTTCTGATGCATCTTCTCACGCAATACTCGGAAATATATTTGCGTCCCTTATTAAATATGGCAAAGATCTTGAAATAGAATGTGAACTTGCCGAGAAATATTCCGTGGATTTGGAAAAAAAAGAAATATATTTCAAACTTAAAAAAGGCATTAAATGGCATGACGGAATGCCGGTTACCATGAAAGACGTTAAGTTTACTTTTGATAAATATATGGATGAAACTGTTAAAACTCCATACAGAAGCAATTTTGATAACATAAAATACGTTAAAGTTTTAAATGATATAGAGATAAAAGCCGGATATTCGAAGCTTTTGGTAAATTCTCTTCAAGGCTGGATGATGGGAATTATGCCGGAACATATATACGGTAAAGGTGATTTTAATACACATCCAAATAACAGAAAACCCGTTGGTTGCGGTCCTTATTGTTTTTATGAATGGAATCCTGCGGTTTTTATAAAATTAAAAGCTTTTGATAATTATTATGACGGTAAGCCTTATATAGAATCAATTATGACAAGAGTAATACCTGATACGTCGGTTCAATTTATGGAATTAAAAGCGGGAAATGCGGATTTAATGTATTTAACACCTGAACTTTACTTAAAAAAAACTTATGGTTCGTACTTTGATAACAATTTTAATAAATATAAAATAAATTCTTTTTCTTATACATATATGGCCTTTAATTTGGCTGATCCCTTATTTGCGGATAAACGCGTCAGAAAAGCTTTGACTTATGCGATAAACAGAAAAGAAATTATAAATGGAGTTATGCAGAATATGGCGCAGGAGATAACCGGGCCCTTTTTGCCCGGATCATGGGCATATAATGAAAATGTAAAAGCACTTGATTATGACATAAAAAAAGCCGAAAATTTGCTTGCCGAAGCCGGCTGGAAACGTGATAAATCAGGAATACTAAAAAAAGACGGGAAAAAATTTGAATTTGAACTTATAACAAATAACGGAAATAAACAAAGAGAAGAAACCGCAGTCATAATTCAACAGCAGCTTTCAAAACTTGGAATTAAGGTAAATGTAAGAACGTATGCCTGGAATATTCTTATTAATGAAAAAGTAAACAAAAAGAACTTCAGTTCTTTAATACTCGGCTGGAGCCTTACTCCGGACCCTGATTGTTATGATTTGTGGCACAGCGGTAAAACCAAGGAAGGAGAGTTTAATTTTATCGGCTATAATAACAGTGAAGCTGACAGTCTTATGCTAAGAGGAAGGGAAACATTTGACAGAGAAAAAAGAATTCCAATATACAAAAGGCTTCATGAAATAATTGCCGATGATGCCCCTTATGTGTTTCTTTTTGCTCCGTATTCTCTTCCTATTATACATAAGAGATTTCATGGTATTAAGCCAGCTTTGGCGGGGATATCATATAATCAGCCAAAGTGGTATGTGCCCCTTGAGCTTCAAAAATACAGAATTTTAATGGAAAAATAATTATTTGCTGATAAAATTATTTAAAGGAGGTGCTAAAATGCCAAAAGGAAAACTATATATTGAAAAACGTGAATTTAAGAGATTTGAGAAAAAATATGATGTACATTATTCAAAAGTTGCAAAAGAATTTACTTCGGAAACAGAATTATTGGAGGGTAAAAGTGTTGATATAAGTACCGGAGGTATAAGAATTGAAGGTGAAATTCCGGGTGTGAAAGGGGAAATAATAAGACTGGAAATAATCAGAGGAATTCAAAGGCCTGTAATTGTGTTTGCGGAAATCAAATGGCATAAAGAAAATCAATTTGGAGTTTCTTTCCTTGCTCTTAAAGCCGATGACAAAGAATTAATTGAAAAACTGATTGAGTGATCAAATATCACAATTTATGCAGTGGTTAAAATCTTCGGATTCAAGTTGTATTGTTGAATGAGATATTCCAAATTCTTTGTTTAAAATTATATTTATTCCTTTTATTATATTATCGGCTTCTTGTAAATCTTTTTTTGAAACAATTATATGTGCATCAAAAATTATTTTGCCCGGGGTTATTTCCCATATATGCACATGGTGAACTCCTTTAATGTTAAGTCTTTTATCTTTGATTAATCTGTTTACCAGGTTGTCTTTTTTTATATGTTTTGGCGAACCCTGCATAAGTATATTTAAGCTTTCCATGAGTATATCCCAGCTTTCTTTTACAATATAGATTATAATAATTACCGATATTATGGAATCAAGTATATAAATCGGATAAAAAATCAGCACTATTGAAGTTATTATAACTCCCACCGAAGAAAAAGTATCGCCCAGCAGATGAAGGAAAGCGCTTTTGATATTTATATTATATTTTGATGATTTAAAAAGAAGTAAAACGGAAATAAAATTGCCTGTAAGACCTATTAACGCAATCCATGCCATAAGTCCTGCATCAACGGTTTTTGGATTTAGAAATCTCATCAAAGCTTCATAAGCTATATAAAAACAAACGGCAAAGAGCGTAATTACATTGAAAACAGCGGCTATTATTTCGGCTCTTTTATATCCGTAAGATTTTCCGGCGTGTTTGGCTTTTTTTCCGATTTGTATCGCAAAATATGAAATAATCATTGAAAAAACATCGGATAAGTTATGAAAAGCGTCAGAAAGCAAAGCCAGAGAACCGGAAAATAATCCGCCTATTATTTCGGATACGGTAATAATAATATTTATAAATATTGAAATTAACAGGTTTTTTTCACCTGAAAGATAATGTGAATTGCAGTTTTTATCGTGGGAATGCATATGCATATTATTTTCTCCTGTCAGTTAATATATCTTTATGGTATAGTTTATTATATTAAATAAAGTTACTTAAGAAAACTTATTATTTTCCCGAAAATTTGTTATAAGAGAATTGTATTCAGGAGGATTTCTTTGAAGATATTGGTAATAGATGATTCCGCTATGCAGCAGAAAATTGCCAGAATTTATCTTGAAAAAGGTGAAGGTCATACTGTAATTTCCGCTTCCAACGGCAAAAAAGGTCTGGAAATTGCTCTTGCGGAACATCCTGAGCTTATATTGCTTGATGTTGATATGCCGGAAATGAACGGGATAGAAGTTCTTGAAGAATTAAAAAAATCTGAAACCCTTAAAGATATACCGGTGGTAATGTGTACTGCGTCTGAAAATTTTACGGAAGAAAAACTAAAACAGATGGGAGCTATATCTTATATAAAGAAACCTCATGGGTTCAGCAGTTTAAAAAATATAATAAATTCAATCAAAACAAAATAATTTCCAGGGGGGAATTATGGAGAAAGCTTTTGTTCTTTTTGCTGATGACAGCGAGAGTGATATACGGCTTTTAAAAGAAGCTTTTGCGGAGGCGGGCGCGCAATATGAATCGGCTTCTGTGTATGACGGAGTTGAAGCTCTTAATTTTCTTAATAAAAAAGAACCTTACAATAGCGTAAGGCAGCCTTCGCTGGTGGTTTTGGATATAAAAATGCCAAAAATGAACGGGATTGAAGTTCTTAGTCAAATCAGAAATAATCCAAAAACCGCGGATTTGCCTGTGATTATGCTTACCAATTCCGAAAACAGCAAGGATATAATAGATGCTTATGATCATCAGGCGAATTCTTATATTACCAAGCCTCTTGTAATGTCCGAATTAATCGAAATAGCAAAATATATAAAAGAAATATGGCTTTGATTATTTTTGTTGACATACTGAATAATATTTGTAAAATTTAATAAAGAATCTATGTGCCGCTATCGTCTAACGGTTAGGACACGGGGTTCTCAATCCCATAATCGGGGTTCGATTCCCCGTAGCGGTACCAAAAAATTTATAATAAAGTTTGACAGCGGGTTAATTATTTGCTAAAACAATTGTACAAAAAATAAAACCGGGATTTCCTGATTTAAATAATCCAGAAATCATACCGAAAAAGCCGAATGTTCGGGCGTATACGGAGGAATGAATGAATGTAAACGAATTAAAAACAATGAAAGTTTCCGATTTGCAAAAGATTGCAAAAGATCTTAATATCGAAGGCACGAGCGGTTTGAAAAAACAGGAATTGATAATGAAAATAATGGAAGCCGAATCTCAAAAAGACGGGCTTGTTTTTGGCGAAGGTGTGCTTGAAATATTGCCGGATGGATTTGGCTTTCTTCGTTCGCAGAATTATAATTATCTTCCGGGCCCTGATGATATATATGTTTCGCCTTCGCAGATAAGAAAATTTGATCTTCGCACAGGTGATATGATAGCCGGCCAAATAAGACCTCCAAAAGAAGGGGAAAAGTATTTTGCACTTCTTAAAGTACAGACAATAAATATGGATGATCCTGAAAAGGTAAAGGACAAAGTTTTCTTTGACAATTTGACACCGTTATACCCTGAGCAAAAAATAAATCTTGAAACAAAAGAAAAAGACAATCTTTCAATGAGAATAATGGATCTTTTAATACCTCTGGGAAAGGGGCAAAGAGGATTGATTGTTGCCCCTCCGAGAACAGGGAAAACAGTGCTTTTACAACAGATTGCAAACAGCATAACATCCAATCATCCGGAAGTTTATCTGATAGTACTTTTGATAGATGAGCGTCCGGAAGAAGTTACCGACATGGAAAGAACCGTTAAAGGTGAAGTGGTAAGCTCCACATTTGACGAACCTCCCACAAGGCATATACAAGTTGCAGAAATGGTTATTGAAAAGGCCAAAAGACTTGTTGAAGCAAAAAAAGATGTTGTTATACTTCTTGACTCAATAACCAGACTTGCCCGTGCATATAATGCGGTTGCGCCAAGTTCAGGTAAGGTTTTGTCCGGCGGTATTGATTCGAACGCTCTTCAAAAGCCAAAACGTTTTTTTGGAGCGGCCAGGGCAATAGAAGAGGGCGGTTCTTTAACCATAATAGCCACGGCTTTGATTGAAACAGGCAGCAAGATGGATGATGTTATATTTGAAGAATTTAAAGGAACAGGCAACAGCGAGATTGTGCTTTCTCGTGAGTTGGCTGATAAAAGACTTTTTCCTGCAATAGATATAAGCAAATCGGGTACAAGAAAAGAGGAGCTTTTGCTTACAAAGGATGAGCTTACAAAAATATGGATATTAAGAAAAGCTTTGTTAAGTAAAATGCGGCCGACGGAAATAATAGAGTTTTTACTTGAGAAAATGGGAAAAACCAAAAATAACAAGGCATTTCTTGATGCCATGAAAACAGACTGACGGAGGTAAAAAATATGAAAGCAGGAATACACCCTGATTACAAGGAATCCACGGTAAGTTGTGCTTGCGGAAATACTTTTAAAACAAGAAGCACGGCAGGAGACATAAAGGTTGAAGTATGCTCTTCATGCCATCCTTATTTTACAGGCATACAGAAATTTGTTGATACAGACGGCCGAGTTGAAAAGTTCAAAAAAAGGCAGAGCAAAGCAAAGAAGGAAGAAGCCGCTAAATAGGAAGGCGGTTTCTTTATGTTTGTCAAATTAATTGGTTTTACCGAAGGCGGAGAAAAAGTATCAGCCATTGCGGGTAAACTTTGTTATTCAAAAGGCGGCTTTGCAAAAATAACCGAAAAACTTGATGATGCAGAGACAGAAAAATTTATAGATAAGGTTATGCATCTTGGACATTATTCTGTTATTGAACATACATCTTTTTCGTTTATTGCAGAAGGTATTTCCCGTGCTTTAACGCATCAGCTGGTAAGGCACAGGATAGCTTCTTATTCTCAAAAAAGCCAGCGTTATGTAAACGAAACAGGATTTGAGTTTATTACGCCGCATTCAATCAATGAAAATCAGCGCGCAAAAGAATTATATATTAAAATCATATCCGAAATATCAAAAGCTTATGATGAACTTTCAGCTCTTGGAATACCCAAAGAAGATGCACGATATATACTTCCAAATGCCGCGGAAACAAAAATTGTTATTACAATGAATGCGCGTGAACTTCTGCATTTTTTTGAAAAAAGATTATGTAACAGAGCTCAATGGGAAATACGTGAAATGGCGGAACTTATGCTTGAACAAGCCAGGGAAGTATGCCCGCACATATTTAAAAATGCCGGACCCGGATGCGTTAAAGGCTCATGTCCGGAAGGAGAGATGACCTGTGGCAAAGCCTCAGAAGTCAGAAAAAAGTACAAAAGTTCCTGAAAAGAAAAAATTCAATGTGGGCGGTCAGGCGGTAATCGAGGGGGTGCTGATGCGATCTCCAAATTATTACGCCGTGGCAGTAAGAAAGCCTGACGGTAAAATAGCCATATTAAAAGACAAAGTAAAATCATTGGCAGATAAATATAAATTTCTTAAATGGCCTTTTGTAAGGGGATCTCTTGTTCTTTTTGAATCAATGACGCTTGGGTACAAAGCCCTTGATTATTCCGCGTCATTTATTGAAGATGAAGGCTTGAAAAATAAAAAAGGAAACAACAAAAAACAACAAAACAATGCATCAAACACTCTTGCTTTTCTTTTGGCGCTTTTAATTGCAATAACTGTTTTTATTTATCTCCCGGTTCAATCTGTAAAATTAATTGCAAAAAAAGCGGATTTTCTTAACAGCAGCGGATTTGCTTTTAATACTCTTGTTGTTGCCATAAAGTTCCTTCTGTTTTTTCTTTATATTTATGGTATATCTTTTATGGATGACGTGAAAAAACTTTTTATGTACCACGGAGCGGAACATAAAGCGATATATGCTTATGAAGACGGAAAAAATTTGACTGTAAAAAACACTTTAGACTATACAACTCTTCATCCAAGATGCGGTACGGCATTTATGTTTATTACAATTATTGTAAGTATAGTTTTTTTTGTTTTATTCCTGCCGCCAAAACTTAATATTTTATTGAGAATACTGCTTGAAATACCGATTATTTTGCCAATTGCGGGAGTTTCTTATGAAATTTTAAAACTTTCGGATAAATATAAGGATAATTTTTTTATGAAACTATTTATCGCACCGGGGATGGCTTTTCAGCTTATAACTACAAAACAGCCTGACAGAAAACAGATAGAAGTTGCTTTGGCTGCAATAAAAACGGTAATCGCCATGGAGAAAAAGGCTTCGGCATGATATTTTTGGAAAAAGCTAAAAACGCAAAAAATGAATATGAACGTCTTACCGCAATGCTTTCCGATCCTTCCGTTATTGCAAATAACGAGCTTTTTCAAAAAACGGCAAAACAGCATGCTGATTTGGCGGAAACGGCCGAAAAATATGATAATTATATAAAATTACAGAATATAAAACAGGAAGCGCAATTTCTGCTTGAAAATGAAAAAGATCCCGAAATGCAGGAAATGGCAAGACAGGAAATATATGAAACGGACAAAAAGCTGTCTTTGCTGGAAGAAGAATTAAAAATACTTATAACGCCAAAAGATCCTGATGATTCAAAAAATGCAATTGTTGAAATTCGCGCCGGAACCGGAGGCGAAGAGGCGGGTTTGTTTGCGGCAGACTTATTCAGAATGTACACAAAGTTTGCGGAAAAAAACAAATTTAAGATTGAAGTTGTAGACAGCAGCCCTACGGAATTAGGGGGATTTAAAGAAATAATTTTTTTTGTTAACGGCTCCGGAGCCTATGGCAAATTTAAGTTTGAAAGCGGTACACACAGAGTTCAACGTGTTCCCGCAACAGAGGCTTCAGGCAGAGTACATACATCGGCGGCAACAGTTGCCGTTCTTCCCGAACAGGAAGAATCGGAATTTAAATTAAAATCTGAAGAACTGCGGATAGAAGTATGCAGAGCATCAGGGGCCGGCGGTCAGCATGTTAATAAAACCGAATCGGCTGTAAGGATTGTACATATACCCACAGGTATCGAAGTGTATTGTCAGGATGGCAGAAGTCAGATTAAAAATAAAGAAAAAGCAATGAAGATAATTGCGGCTCGTGTTAAAGAAAAACAGGAAAGAGAAGAAAAGGCCAAACTTGACAGCCAGAGGAAAAGTCAAATCGGAACAGGGGACAGGAGCGAAAAAATACGCACTTATAATTATCCTCAAAACAGGATAACCGACCATAGAATAGGATATACTTCATACAATCTTGAGACCGTCATGGAAGGAGAGCTTGATGAATTTATCGTTCGACTCAGTCAAAAATATATTGAAAACGCCATGAAAGGCGGCATAATGACGGTGAATACTGATGACAAGGAAGAATGATTGTTTATTGCTGGAAGCCGTAAGAGAAAATAACCTGCAGCAAGTAATTATTCATATAAATAACGGGGCGGATGTGAACTGTGAGGATCCATTTTCTCCGTATAAACATACTCCTTTAATAACAGCCGCCAGGCTTGGATATACCGATATGATAAAACTTCTTGTTTCGCATGGGGCGTTAATTGACAAAAAAAGTGTTACGGGTTTTACCGCGCTTTGTGAAGCATCCTGGTTTAACAGAATAGACACTGTAAAACTTCTTCTTGATCTTGGGGCAGAACCTGATATTCAAAATAACGAAGGAAACACCGCGCTGGCTGAGGCGGCAAGACTTGGACATTATGATCTTGTTAAGCTGTTGCTTGAAAATAATGCGTCTCCGGAAATTTTGAATTTTGAAGGAAGTCTGCCGGCGGAGCTTACAAAAAATTCCGAAATTAAAAAGTTATTGATAAAAAAGATGAAATTAACAAAAAAAGTATTGTTCTGGATAAGAAACTTAATAAGGATAAAAATTTTTTGATGTGATAAGATAATATATGTAATAAATATTTTGGCGGGTAAATATGAGAAAAAAGATTAATGATCAGCTTTTTGAAGCCGTGGAAAAAGGGGATGCCAAAAAAGTCAAAGAACTTATAAATATTTTCTTTCTTAATAAATTTATAGGCAGACCTTCAAGCGTTAATGTATATGATGAGAATAACAACTCTCCTTTATTGATTGCCGCATATAAAGGCAACAAGGAAATTATGCAGCTTCTTTTGAAAGCCGGAGCAAAAATTGATGAGCGTGATAAATTTGGGAATACAGTTCTTGTTGAGGCAACCAAGAAAGGTCATGCGGAAATAGTCCGGGAACTTATAGGGCTTGGTGCTGATTTTGAATCTGTGGATCAAAACGGTTATACCGCCCTTATGGCCGCGGCATCTCTTGGCCATATTAAGGTTATACAAGAACTTTTAAACGCCGGCGCCGATATTAATGCAACAGACAAGGAAGGAAACACTGCATTATCCGAGGCTGCATCAAACGAGCATACAGATACATTTAAATATCTTCTTGAAAAAGGTGCTGATCCGTCAAAAAACGGATTAACCAAATTAATGATTGCATGTATACTTAATGATTTTGAAACTGTGGAAAATATTATAAAACAAAATCCGGAAGAAATATCCAAAAGAGATTATCTTGGAGCAACACCTCTGATATGGGCTTGCATAAATGCGGATTTGAATGTGGTAAACTTGCTTATTGCGGCCGGGGCATATACAGATATTACCGATATAAATAAAAACAGTCCGATTTTTATAGCGGCCGAAAAAGGAAGATATGAAATAATTTCTGCCTTATGCAAAGCCGGCGCTGATGTAAACATCAGAGCCAAATATGGAAATACCCCTCTTATAGCTTCGGCAAAGTATGGATGTCCTGAATGTGTAAAAATTCTGCTTGAAAACGGTGCGGCTGTAAATGACAAAGACTTAACAGGCCATACGGCTTTAATGTCTGTTATGAACGCTTATAAGTATAAATCAGAACATGAAAAATGCGCGGAAATTCTTATAAAAGCAGGCGCAAATTTAAATTTTAAGGATGATGCGGGAAATACAGCTCTTATGTGGGCGGCTCGATTGGGCTATCCTTCGATTGTAAGGCTTTTAATTAAAAATGGCGCGGATTTTAAAGCAAGAAATAATTTTGGGAAAACAGCTTTGGATTTGGCTAAGGATGACGAATCTGCCGCAATTTTAATGAACGCGGAATCAGGCATATGACTTGGTTCGACTTATATAAAATATTGTTGGATTCTTGCAAAAAGGCCGGAGCCGGAAAATATGCCCGTAATGAAGCCTTAAACCTTTTGATTCATTTTACAGGTTTTTCTTATTCCGAGTTGATGGTAAATTTTAACTGTAATGCACCGGCGGGTAAAATAAAAAAGATATTATCAATTGCCAAAAAGCGTGCTGATTTTATGCCTGTTGCTTATTTAACCGGAACTCAGCCATTCATGGAATATGAAATTATTATTAATAAAGGAGTTTTTATTCCCAGGCAGGATACTGAAATATTAATTAATGCGGTAAAAAATGAGGCGGTTAAGATTAAAAGACCTTTAAAGTTTGTAGAATGCGGCTGCGGAAGCGGAAATATAGCTGTGGCGCTTTGTGGAATCCTTGATAATATAAAAGTTTATGATGCAATTGATATATCCGAAAAAGCTTTTAAAAACACTTTGGCGAATGTTTTAAAATATAATCTGTCAAACGTTATACGGCCTGTTAAAAGTGATTTTTTTAAGTGGTGGCATATGCATCCTTTTGAATATGACTTTTTGGTATCCAACCCGCCATATATTTCGCATAAAGAATACCTTAATCTTGACGGAAATGTAAAAAAAGAGCCAAAAAATGCGCTGATTGCCGCCGAGAATGGATTGATTTATTACCGCAAAATGGCGGAATTTTCCAAAAAATTATTAAAACCAGGAAGCATTATTGCAATTGAAATTGGCTGGAAGCAGGCAAAAGCTGTGGATAAAATTTTTATAAATAATGGCTTTAAAAAAGGATTTATTTACAAAGATTATTGCGGGCGTGACAGAGCAATCACATACACAGTTTAGGTTTTTCTTTTATTGTTTTAAAAAACGTTAAAAATAAAAGGCAATTAAAATTCGTTCGAGCGGTTTTGGAGGCTTTGTGAAGCTGGAAAAAGTTTTAACTGAAAATCAAACAGAAAGATTGTTAAAATTAATAAGTCAAATATGGCCTGATTACTATATTCCGATTATTGGAAGCGGGCAAGTTGAATATATGATGACAACCTATCAATCCAAGAAAGAAATTATTAATCAAATATATTCAGGTACTGATTATTTCATATTGATTGTGGATAACTTTGATGGCGGCTATATGGCATATGAAAAAAGAGAAGAAGGATTATATCTTAGTAAGTTATACCTTTTGAAATCTTTAAGAGGCAGAGGTCTTGGCAGATTTATGGAAGAAACAGCCGTTAAAGCGGCAAAAGAGGCGGGATTAAATTATATATATCTTAATGTAAACAAAAAAAACATGGATTCCATTAATATTTATCAAAAACTTGGATATAAAATTCAACGGGAAACAATAAAGGAAATTGGTCAAGGATATGTTATGGATGACTATATTATGGGAAAATTTATATGACTTAACAAATTCTTTTTAATTATGTTAAAATTTAATCAAAGAAATATTTAATAAAATAAATTCAAGGGATATCAATTGACCCGATTTGTACACCTGCATTTGCATACAAAGTACAGCCTGCTGGACGGAATGTGCAGGCCTGAAGATATAATAGAAACCGCGAAAAAATATAATATGACAGCTGTTGCCGCAACAGAACACGGCAACATGTATGGAGCCATTGAATTTTATAGCGCTGTTAGCAAAGCCGGAATAAAGCCGATCATCGGATATGAAGCTTACATTGTTGACAATATAAAAGATAAAAAAAGAAAAAAAAATCATCTCCTTCTGCTTGTTAAAAACGAGGAAGGCTACAAAAATCTTATTAAAATTGCTTCTTATGCTTTTACCGAGGGGTTTTATTACAAACCGACTGTAGATAAAAAATTTCTTGCGGAACATACAAAAGGCCTTATTGCGTTGACATCCTGTTTGCAAGGCGAGGTGCCTTCGATGATTATCGAAGGCGATATTGAAGGAGCAAGAGAAAAAGCGCAATGGTATCTTGAAAATTTTGGTGAAAACAATTTCTACTTTGAAATGCAGAATCACGGATTAAATGAAGAACTTCTGGTAAACCGGGGGCTTAAAGAACTTTCGAAATCAATGTCTGTTCCTCTTGTTGCGACAAATGATGTTCATTATATGACCAAAGAGGATGCAAAAGCGCATGAGATATTGCTTTGCGTCCAAACTGGCAAAACCATAAGAGATGCGGACCGAATGCAGTTTAAAAGTCAGGAAATGTATTTTAAAAATTACGAGGAAATGCACAAGGCTTTTCCTGAAGATTTACAGGCTTTAATTGCAACTTTTGATATTGCCCAGAAATGTAATTTTGAGATTCCGAAACCCGGAAACGGGAAGTCGTATTATATGCCCGGTTATCAGGTTGATAACGGAGATTATAATTCTTATTTTGAAAAACTCGTCAGAAAAACAGCTGCAGAAAAGTATCCCGACATGAATCAGGAGTTAAAACAAAGATTGGATCATGAAATATTTGTAATTAATAAAATGGGCTATTCGGGGTATTTTTTAATTGTGAAAGATATTATTGATTTTGCGAAAAAAAATAACATTCCGGTTGGCCCCGGAAGAGGAAGCGCCGCCGGTTCCTTTGTTTCTTATGTTTTGGGCATAACTTCAATAGACCCGATAAAGTATAACCTTCTTTTTGAACGCTTTTTGAATCCGGAGAGAGTATCGCCTCCTGATATAGATATAGATTTTTCGGATGAGGAGCGCGACAAAGTTATAGAATATATAGTTAATAAATTCGGGCGTGAAAAAGTTGCACAGATAGCAACATTTCAGACATTAAAACCCAGACAGGCGATAAGGGATGTGGGAAGGGTTCTTGATATACCGCTGAATGATGTTGATTTACTTGCCAAAAAAGTGCCGGAAGGTCCAAATGTGAGTTTTGATGATGTTCTTAAAAATGATGAGTTCAGGGGTTTTGTAAATGCGGACCCGATAAGGGAAGAAATCGTCAATTACGCAATAAAGATAGAAGGTCTTCTTCGCCAGGATTCAACTCATGCGGCGGGGGTTGTTATAGCCCCGGATAATTTAACCGAGTTTGTTCCGATAGCTGTACCCAAAGAAAAAGATGAAAACGGCGCTTTAAATTATATGACACAATATCCGATGGAATCTCTTGAAAAAATAGGGCTGTTGAAATTTGATATATTGGGTTTGCGTAATTTATCGGTTATAAAAAAAACAATAAGAATGATTAACGAGAATACCGGAGATGAAATAAAACTTGAAACTGATGGTTTTAAAGATCCTGATGTATATGAAATGATGGCAAAAGGCAATACTTTGGGAGTTTTTCAGCTTGAAAGCGACGGTATGCGTGATATTTTAAAAAAAATAAAACCTGAGAAATTTGAAGATGTTGTTGCTATTATATCCCTTTTCAGGCCTGGGCCTATGGATTTTATTCCTGAATATATTAAATATAAAAAGGGACAGGCAAAACCGAATTATTTGGGCTTTCCCGAGCTTGAGCAAGTTTTAAAGGAAACTTACGGTATACCGATATATCAGGAACAGGTAATGCAGATAGCTGTTATAATTGCCGGTTTCTCCATGGCCGAGGCTGATAATTTAAGACGCGCCATGGCGAAAAAGAAGGCGGATGAAATGGAAAAAATAAGAATTAAATTTATTGACTCCGCCGTAAAACTGAAGCGGGATAAAACAAAAGTTGCGGAGCTTTTTGACAGTTTGATCGGATTTGCACAATATGGTTTTAATAAATCTCATGCCGCGGCTTATGCGGTTCTTGCCTATCAAACAGGGTGGTTAAAAGTTCATTATCCGGCCGAGTTTATGGCGGCATTGCTTACAAGCGTTATGGGTTCAACTGATAAGATTGCACAATATATTGCCGATGCAAATGATAATCAGATTAAAATTCTTCCGCCGGACGTTAATAATTCTGACGCTGAATTTAAAACGGAGCGCGGAATGGTAAGATACGGTATGGCTGCAATAAAGAATGTTGGAATGTCGGCTGCGGCCGAAATAGTTTCCAAAAGAAAATCCGGCGGGCCGTTTAAAAATATTTATGATTTTTGTGAAAGGGTAAATTTAAGAACGATGAATTCCAAAACAATAGAAAGTCTTATAAAGGCGGGGGCGTTTGATTCCACGCTCTCTCACAGAGCGCAAGTTTTTGCGGCTTATGAAGATGCCATGAATAAAGCGGAGCGTGTACAAAAAGATATGGAAATAGGGCAGTTTAATTTATTTGAATCCGAGCCCAAAAATTATAAGATGCCTGATGTTCCTGAATGGACGGAGAGCGAACAGCTTTCTGCGGAAAAAGAAGTCTTGGGTCTTTATATATCATCGCATCCTTTGGCCAAATTTGCCAGACTTTTAAAAAATGTTTCGATTCCCATAAAAGAACTTGCGCTTGGAAAAATGAAAGACGGGGAGCAAATAATAGCCGGAGGAGTTGTTCATAATATAGTAAGAAAGCTTAACAAAGACGGAAATGAAAGGATGCATTTTACTCTTGAAGACACCACGGGTAAAATACTTGTTATGGTAAAAGAAAACGTTCTTAAAGAAAAAGCCCAATTTTTTCTTGATAATATAATGTTTCTTGTCAGGGGAAGAGTAAGATATTTTGATGACGGCGGTGTTTATATTCTGCTTGAAAGTGTCATCTCGCTTTCGGATGCATATTCGGCTCTTGGAAAATATTTGCATATTAAGCTTCGTGAAGTGGCTATTGAAGAATCAACACTTTCGATAATAAAAAATATACTCGGCAAAGGGAAAGGCACGAATGTTTTGATTCATCTTATATCAAAAGACGGAAATGAATCAATAGTGGAGCTTGAAGATGAAGTTACATTAAGCGAAGAACTGCTGTTGCATCTTGAGTCTGCTGTTGGTGATGAAAATGTATGGTTTACATGGAAGAAACAAATTTGATTTGGTAAAATTATTATAAATATATTTGGAGGTTTTTATGACCTCGGGCGTATGGCAAAAGCTTATAGAGATGGGTTTTATTAATGAAGAAATGCTTGCCAAAGCTTTTGATATGCAAAAAGACAATCATTCAGGAATAGGTTTTAATCTTGCACTTTTAGGGGCGGACGAAGAAACAATAGCAAAAGTTACCGCGGATTATTATAAATTTGAATATATAGATCTTTTATCGGCTGAAATTGAACCGTCTTTGATAAATATTATTTCAAGAGATACAGCCGAAAAATGCCTTATATTTCCGTATAAAAAAGAAGGGAATACCGTGATTTTTGCCTGTGCCGATCCCATGCACCCGGAAATAGCATCTTTCAGCAAAGACATGAAATTTAAAGGCGGAATCAATGTTGAATTCGGGATTGCGCCCGAAGCATATATTAAATTGGCCATAGAGCAGGCGTATCCTAAAGTTATTAAATCTGCTGTTTCCGATACCTTGAAAGATATTGATTCAATGCCCGGAGGCGATGAACTTGAGGTTTTAAAAGATCAACAGATTGCGGAAGATGCAGAAGCTGTTGATGAAGCTCCGGTAATCAGGCTCTGCAACTCGCTTATAGCTGATGCTGTTGAGAAAAAAGCCAGTGATATACATATTGAACCTTTTGAAAAGGAAATTAAGATACGTTACAGAATAGACGGATCTCTTGTGGAGCAGCCTGCCCCTCCTGTTAAATATAAAAGAGCAATAACATCACGTTTTAAAGTTATGGCAAGGCTTGATATAATTGAGAAAAGAAAGCCTCAAGACGGCAGAATAAAAATAAAAGTAAAAGACAAAACAATTGATTTACGCGTATCAACTCTTCCCGTTGTCTGGGGTGAAAAAATAGTAATGAGAATACTTGACCAAACCAATCTTCAGCTTGATCTGACAAAACTTGGTTTTGAACAGGAGGAATTGAAAAAATTTCAGAAAGCAATAAACAGCCCTTATGGAATAATTCTTGTTACAGGACCTACGGGTTCGGGAAAAACAACCACCCTTTATTCCGCGCTTAGCACGATAAACAGTCCTGGTATAAACATAATGACGGCCGAAGATCCGGTTGAATACAATCTTCCAAATATAAATCAGGTGCAAATGAATCCGGAAGCCGAGCTTACTTTTGCAAGTACTTTAAGGTCGTTTTTAAGACAGGATCCGGATGTAATAATGGTCGGTGAAATAAGAGATACGGAAACGGCGGAAATAGCAATTAAGGCCGCCCTGACAGGCCACCTTGTAATATCCACTCTTCATACCAACGATGCGCCAACCACAATATCAAGGCTGCAGGACATGGGAATAGAGCCTTTTTATATAGGGTCTTCCGTAATTATGGTGCTTGCACAAAGACTTGTAAGAAAAGTTTGTCCTGATTGCGCGGTTCCTGTAACATATGACACGGATATGTTAATTGAAATGGGTGCTTCGGAAGAAATGATAAGAAGTGCCAAATTTATGAAAGGCACAGGATGTCCAAACTGCAATGGCTCAGGTTATAAAGGCCGTGTTGCCATATATGAAATCATGGAAATTACGGAAGAGCTTAAGAAAATAATTTTAAAGGGAGCTGATGCCGTTATAATAAAAGAAGCGGCATTAAAAAACGGGATGAAATCGCTAAGGCAGGCGGCTATGCTTAAAATGTTTGCAGGTCTTACCACAATGGAAGAAGTAATATCCGTTACGGCGGGTTAAATGAACATGAATCCTATAACAGGGAAATTTTTAATAGTAACGGGAATAATACTTATAATAGCCGGTTTGTTTTTTATTTACGGGAAAGGGATACCTCTTTTTAAGCTTCCGGGAGACATAAGGATAGAAAAAGAAAACTTCAGTTTTTATCTTCCGATAACCACATCTGTTCTGATCAGTTTGTTAATTTCGCTTATATTATTTTTGGCCGGTAAAAAATGAAAAAAATTTTTTGGGGGATTATTTTGGTTTTTTTTGCGGTTTCTTGTGTATCAATGAGTGATGCCTATATAATGCGCGGCGGAAGCGTTAAAATTGACACCAAGGCCGCAGTGAAAAAATCTGAAAAAGACTCAAATACAAAAAAAGTTTACGACATATCCGATGAAAGAGGCGAAAACAATTTACGGGGAGCCGATAAAGGAATTATTATGAGGATAATGATTCTTAAAGTAAAAGAGGGTGTTGAAATAAGCAGTGATACACCAATAAAAATTTCTGACGGTTGTGTGAAGGATTCGCTTAAATTATATGTTAAATATGACAAAGGTATTAATATCAACGGAAATAATTGCGTATCGGGAAAAGTTGAATTATCTTCAAATTCCATAATTGCGGTGGGCAAAAAAAAATACAGGGGAAAAATTATACTGCACGATGATAATGATAATGTGCTTGTTGTAAATTCACTTCCTTTGGAAGAATATCTTTACGGTGTGTTGCCTTCCGAAATTTCTCCGGCATGGCCAATGGAAACTCTTAAAGCCCAGGCTGTTGCCGCGCGTACTTTTGCTCTTTATTACAGACTTAAATCAAAAGATAAACGATATGACCTTGACAACACTGTAAATTCCCAGGTTTACAACGGAATGAATATTGAGTCTAAATTTACCAATGAGGCTGTTAATGCAACCGCGGGTGTTGTTATAACGTATGAAGGAAATATTGTTGAAGCTTTTTTTCATGCCAACAGCGGTGGCAGAACGGCGGATTCATCGGAAGTATGGGGAGGTAAATTGGGATATTTAAAGAGTGTTCCTGATGAATATTGCAGCAAAGGCAATCATTACAGATGGGAAACCAGATTGACCGCGGATAAAATGCGGGAAATTCTTGAGAAATGCGGAATTCAGGTTGGAATTCCCATTTCTTTCTCTGTTGAGAGCAGGACTCCAAGCGGAAGAGTTGACATAATGAAAGTTGACGGCGATAAAGGAAGCGCGAAATTGAAGGCAAAGGATTTTCGCAACAAAGGCGGAGTTGATATTATACGCAGTACAAATTTTGATATTATAAATGATACGGATGGAGGTTTTACCATAAAAGGTATGGGTTGGGGACATGGTGTTGGGCTGTCTCAGGACGGAGCCCGCGGAATGGCAGAAGCAGGGTACACTTACAGGGCAATTTTGTCGCATTTTTATAACGGGGTTACAATTAAAAAAGCAGTGCTTGAATAACCGGTGAAAAGTGAGAAAAAATCTTATTGTTTTATTTTTGCCAATTATAATGGCTTCTTGCGGCATTAACAATATAGTCCGTGAAATTGAAGTTAAAAATTATAAAGCCAAACTTGACGCAATGATGCCGGAAAAAGGAAAAAACTTCAGTCTTTCCGAGAAGGTGATAGATTTATCTTTAATAATTGATCCTGAAACCGAAAAGGCTAAAACATTACGTATGCTTAAAAAACATATAATTGAATTGAAAACGGAAATTTCAGATGAAGGAAATCCGGAAAAAATTATTGAAATTATGAACAGGTATTTTTTTGAAAAACAAATGTACAGATTTCACGAAAATTTCAAAGAGGGGGAAGCGCTTCCGGAAGCGGAATCCATGCAAAAGGTAATGGAAACCAAAAGAGGCATATGTTTAAGCATATCACTTTTATATTTAATAACAGGACAGGAACTTGGTTATGAAATGAAAGGTGTAATAGTTCCCGGGCATATTTACGTAAGGTATATACCTCCGGGAAGAACAGGAATTAATGTTGAAACAACGGCTAAAGGCCGGGAATTCTACGATTATAAGGGTGTATTTGGAATAGAATTTCTTAAACCTGAAAAATCAGCATATGGAATTGAAGCTGATAATTATACGGTTTTGGGGGCTTATCTTAACAATATAGGCAGACTAAAAATGATATCAGGAAAAACGAATGAAGCCGAAGCGATTTTTCTTAAATCTTGCGAAATGGCAGATAAAATTGCCGAGCCATTTCAAAATCTCGGAATTTTATATTTAAATTACGGAGAAAATGAAAAAGCAAGAGAAAGACTTCTGAAAGCTTTTGATATAATGCCCAATTATCTTACATGCGCAATGCTTGGACTTGTCTATGACAGGACGGGAAATAAAGAAGAGGCAAATAAATTTTTTGCAATGGCCGAAGAAAAAACATACGGGAATCCCGAAAAAATTTGGGCCGTAAAAAAAATAAAAAACGGGATAACTATGTAAGAATGAAATCGTAATAACAATATCAATCAAAAAAAATATAAAAAATTTTATGAAGGGTGTATAATTAAAATATGGATGAAATAATTTCTGTTATAAACGGAAACATACAAAGATTTTATTTAAACGGGCAAGAAATTGCTTCATGGACATATCTTGATGACGGCACCATAAAAAAAGAAGGCCGAACAATAAACGGTATTGTGCGCATGCAGTATTCATCCGGGCTGCCTCAGTCTCAAATGTCTTACAAGAACGGCAATTTAAACGGATACTACATTCTTTATTCGGAAAAAGGCAAAATAGAAGAAGAAGGTTATTTTAAAGACAATGAATTACACGGTATTTTTAAACAATATCATGAAAATGCCGGGGTTAAACTGCAAGGTAATTATAAAAATGGTCTTAAAAACGGAAAATTTACGCTTTATTTCGAAAACGGAATGATTGAAGAAGAAGAAATATATAAAGACGGCATTCTTGACGGAGGTTACAGGTCTTATTACAAAAATGGCTTGCTTGAAACAGAGGCGGTTTATAAAAAAGGTAAACTTATTAAAATTCGTCAGTATTCCCAAGACGGTAAACTTGCAAAAGAGGCTGAATATTGATAAAGTTATTATCCTTTATATCTTTTGTACTGATTATGCCTTTTTTTGTTTTTTCGCAGTCTGTTGCTGAAGAAGAACTTCCCGTAGATGAAAGCCTAATTTTTTATGAAGAGCCTGAATTGCCTGAAATTGAGGATAAAAAACATAATCCTTTTGATATTACAAACACAGCGGAAGATCTGCCTGTTGACCCAGAATTTGAAGATAAACCAAACTCCATTGATGCCGCAGCATTTGAAAAAGAGATACAGAGCTTAAAAACAATTGATTCCGTAAAAGAAGCCAATGAAAAAAAGAAATTAAAAGATTTATGCAAAAAGGCATATGCACAATGTGAGAAAGGCAATTATAAATCGGGAATTTCAATTTTTTCGGAAGTTTTAAAAGTAAATAAAAATAACAAAGAAGCTGCGGATGGCATCAATAAATGCAGGGAAATGATGGAATCCGAAATAGCTGAAGCCATTGAAAACGCCAAACAGTTATATTCTGAAAATAAAATTTATGAATCTTATGAAAAACTTTTGTCTTTATGTTCAAAATATCCCGAAGACAACAGGGCAAAAAAAATAATTGAAAATATGTCTTCAGATTTAAAAAAAGCCGCTGCTGAACTTAACAAAAAGGCAATAATATTTTATCAAGAGAATGACCTTAAAAATGCGCTTTTAAATTGGGAAAAAGCGCTTAAACTTTTTCCGGAAGACGATAATATAAAAAATTATATAAGCAGAACAAATAAAAAAATTGAGGCAATAAAGAAACTTGAAAACTGTAAATAATTACAGTTTTTTATTTAATCATATTGTTGATATATGATAATATTATATACAAATTGATTTGGAGGCAATAATGAGTTTTAAAAAAATCTTGCTGGTTTTGATTATTATTTTATTTACAAATAACGGTTTAAAAGCCGCCTATAATGAAGATATGATTGAAGTTGGTGCTGTGGAGCAAAAATCCGGCGGTGAAATGCTTGAAGCCGGTGTTGTTTCGTCGGTTAAAAAACCAACAGTCACACCAACTTTTACCCCTATACCACCGACGGCAGTTCCTACTTTAAAACCAAAAGTTACCCAAAAATCAACTCCTAAAATCGTAAAAAAATATATAAAACCCACTGCTGTGCCCACTCCTGTACCCACGGCTACAGCAACCCCTGTAATGCCGCCGGAATTTGGAATTGTATCACTTGTTGCGGAAGAGATTATTATTCCGTCAACACCTGCAAATTATTATGGACTTGCCTCTGCAATTACAGGCGAGAAAAGATTGCGTGTGGTTATTACGCTTCAAAATAACGGGCAGGGAACGGCAAATAATACTGTAGCTGAATTAAAAGCAAATAATTTCAGGATAGCTGTAATAGATCCGGTTAAGGAACTTGGCGTTATTTATCCCGGGGCAAAAACTGATTTGTCTTATGCCGTTGAACGTTTATCGGGTTATGAAGGTCCGGACAGCATAAAACTTCTTTTGAAGGTTAAAACAAATGAAATTGAGCGGGAGCTTCCTCTTGAAGTATATGCGGAACCATTTAATCCAAATACGGTTTATATTGTATTTGGCTGTATAATCATATTAATTATTATATTTATGATTATTGTATTATCCGGAAAAAGAAAGAAAAAAACATATTCGGATTTCGATTAAATCAAGGCTTTAAACCTGAAAAATATCCTCAAAAACAGGAGTATATGATGTTTAATTTTTTTGCGAAAATTTTTGGAACAAGAAATGAACGTGAAATAAAAAAAATGATGCCTATTGTTGAAACAATCAATGCAATGGAGCCTGAAATAGCATCATTAACCGATGAGCAGCTTCGCGCACAAACCGATATTTTCAGACAGCGTTTAAAAAACGGAGAGACTCTTGATGAACTTTTACCCGCCGCTTTCGCTGTTGTAAGAGAAGCGGGTAAACGCACTTTGAATATGAGGCATTTTGATGTCCAGCTGCTGGGTGGTATTGCATTACATTCGGGAAAAATAGCCGAAATGAAAACAGGCGAGGGGAAAACCCTTGTGGCCACTCTTGCGGTTTATCTTAACGCATTATCAGGGGAAGGCGTTCATGTTATAACGGTAAACGATTATCTTGCGGAAAGAGACAGCATGGGAATAGGAAATTTTCGTGGTATGGGTGAAATATACAGATTTTTGGGACTTACTGTGGGTTGTATTAAAAACAATATGCCGCACGAAAAAAGAAAAGAAGCTTATTTGTGTGATGTGACATACGGAACCAATTCCGAGTTTGGGTTTGACTACTTAAGAGATAATATGGCAGTTTATCCGGAAGAACGAGTGCAGAGAAAATTAAACTATTGCATAATTGACGAAGTTGATTCAGTGTTAATTGACGAGGCAAGGACACCTCTTATTATTTCGGGTCCTGCAGAGCAATCAACGGAAAAATATTATCAGATCGACAGAATAATTCCAAGATTTTCCAAGGAAAAACATTATAAGGTTGATGAAAAAGCTCATTCTGTAACTTTGACCGAAGAAGGAGTGACGCTTGCGGAACATCTTCTTGGAATACCAAATTTGTATGATCCTAAAAATATTGAATATATACATCATGTTAATCAGGCATTGAGAGCGCATGTACTTTATAAAAAAGAAAAAGATTATATTGTAAAAGACGGGAAAGTTATAATAGTTGATGAATTTACCGGAAGACTTATGCCGGGCCGCAGATGGAGCGACGGATTGCATCAGGCGGTGGAAGCAAAAGAACGCGTTAAAATAGAGCGCGAGAATCAAACCCTTGCTACTGTAACGATACAAAATTATTTTAGAATGTATAAGAAACTTGCAGGAATGACAGGAACCGCAGAAACAGAAGCGGAAGAATTTTGGCAGATATATAAACTTGATGTAATAACGATACCCACAAATCAGCCAATGATAAGGATAGACGCGGCAGATGCCATATATAAATCCGAAAAGGGAAAATTTAGGGCAATAGTTTCCGAGATTGAAGAAAGACATAAAAAAGGACAGCCTGTATTGGTGGGGACAACATCCATAGCAAAAAACGAAATGCTTTCCGAAATGCTTAACAGGCGGGGAATAAAACATGAAGTTTTAAATGCGAAAAATCATGAGCGAGAAGCTGAAATAGTTTCTCGCGCAGGGCAGCTTGGAGCTGTTACCGTTGCAACAAATATGGCGGGTCGCGGAACTGATATCAAGCTTGGAGAAGGGGTAAAGGAACTGGGAGGGTTGTATGTAATAGGAACAGAAAGGCATGAAAGCAGACGCATAGACAATCAGCTTCGCGGACGTTCGGGAAGACAGGGGGACCCCGGAGAAACGAGATTTTTTATTTCTCTTGAAGATGATTTAATGAGGATTTTTGGATCTGACAGGATAAAAAACATAATGGAAAAATTGGGGATGACTGATGATGAAAGGGTGGAACATCCATGGATAACAAGCTCAATTGAAAGAGCTCAAAAAGCTGTTGAAAGCCATAATTTCAGCATAAGAAAACATTTGTTGGAATTTGATGATGTTATGAATCTTCAGCGTTCCGCGGTTTATGCCAGAAGACAGGCAATACTGGAAGGAATGGATGTTAAAGATAAAATACTTGAAATGACAGAAGAGACGGTTAAAGACATTATATATGATATAACACCTGAAAAAACCTATCCCGAAGAATGGGATTATGAAGCGCTTAAATTAAAAACAAATGAAATATTCGGTTTCGAGTATATTGTCGATTCTTCGAAAACAGATGTTTCAAAATTGACTCGTGAAATACTTGAAACAGACCTTTTTGAACGTGTAAAAGAAATTTACGAAGAAAAAGAGAAAAAAGTTGGCTCTCAGCTTATGAGAGAAATTGAAAGAAATATACTTCTTCAGGTTACCGATACAAAATGGCGCGAACATCTGTATGATATGGATAAACTTAAAGAAGGAATAGGACTTAGGGCTTATGCGCATAAAGATCCATTAATTGAGTATAAGAAAGAAGGATATGCAATGTTCCAGGCCATGAATGTTGCATTAGAGCATGAGGTGGTACAGTTTTTATTCAGAGTGGAAATAGTTGATAATTCAGGGCTTGAAAGAAAGCGTATAAATACAAAGATGACAGAATCCAGGCCTGAATTTGAAATTCCAAAACGGCATGCAGAAAATTTAAATTCCATGGATCAAAGAGAAATGTATACAAATTCTCCCGAAGGTCCGGCAAAAGTTGAAACAATCAGAAGAGATCAGCCTAAAGTGGGGAGAAACGACCCGTGTCCGTGCGGTTCCGGTAAAAAATATAAAAAATGTCACGGTAAAGACGAATAAAAACATTCATTAATATTATCCCTTAATAATCCGATAATATATTATGGATTATCAGGGGATAAATATGTTTGAAATTATCGGTAATTCAAAGTCAATAGAAAAAGTACGTTTATTTATAAACAAATGTAAAGGAACCGGTCTGCCGGTACTAATTGAGGGAGAAAGCGGAACAGGCAAGGAACTTGTCGCCCGCGCCATTCATGAATCTTCAATGTCCAATTTTATTGCAATAAATTGCGGTTCTATGCCGGCGGACCTGCTTGAAAACGAATTATTTGGGCACGAGAAAGGGGCCTTTACCGGAGCTACAGGAGAAAAAAAAGGTCTTCTTGAAGCTGCCGATGGCGGAACGGTATTTTTGGACGAAATAGGCGAAATGAGTCAGCAGCTGCAGGTAAAGCTTCTTCGCGCAATTGAATACGGCACTTTCAGGCGTCTTGGCGCAGTTTCCGAAACAAATTTTAATGCGAGAATAATTGCGGCCACCAACAGAGTGCTTGAACACGAAATAAAAAAAGGAACATTCAGAGAAGATTTATTCTACAGGCTTTCTGTTTTAAGGTTAATTATGCCGCCTTTACGTGAAAGAAAAGAGGATATCCCTTTACTTTCAAACTATTTTATAAAGCAAGGAGGTTTTGATAAAGAACTTGATTATACGGCTTTGGAAGAATTAAAAAGATACCATTGGCCGGGAAATATAAGGCAGTTAAAAAATGTAATTTCAAGCGCATGTGTGTTTTCGGAAACGGAAAAAATTACCCATAAAGAAATATTAAGTGTAATAGGAAATCTTGCAATTAATAAAAGTACAGATTATCTTTCGGGGTCATTAACCGAAAAATCCTTCAGGGAATTTATGGAAGATGCAGAAAAAATTTTTCTTTTAAGGGCCTTGGAAAAGTACGGTGATAATAAAACCGAAATGGCAAAAGCCCTTAATATAAGCCGTGATATGCTGTATAGAAAACTTAATAAATATGGTCTCTGAAATTTTGCAAATTTAATACAGAGATGTATGATTTTTATTACATTTATTTGAATAAACGTTTATTTTTAAAGTGTTTTTTCTTGGCATGTTATTTGCTTTATTGTATATGTGTGCAATAAAAAATAAAAGGGTATAAGGTGAAGAATATGAACCAGCAGCGTCCGGGGCAAATAACCCTCCCAAACCCAATATCCCCTTTTTTACAATCCCCAATACCCGGCGCTGCTTTTTTATATATAACTTGTAATGTTTTATTTTAAATTCAGGAGATTATAATGAGTTTAAATAATAATATTACAATAATGATAGTTGATGATAATTCAACCGAAGTTCGTTTGATATGCGAGGCGCTTAAAGAAACAGGAAGAAATACCGGTACTGTTATTCTTCAAAATGGAGAAGAAGCTGTTAAGTATCTAAAACAAGAAGAAAGATATAAAGGCGCGCCATTGCCTGATATCATATTGCTTGATTTAAAAATGCCGTTAATGGATGGTCATGAAGTATTACGGTCAATCAAATCAGATCCTAAAATAAGCAAAATACCAGTTATTATTTTCAGCTCTTCTGATGCAAAAAATGATATTGAAAAAAGCTATGAATTAAAAGCGAATCAATATGTAACAAAACCTCTTAATCTTGAAGAATTTTTTAATGTAATTAAAGATATTGATAAAAAATGGCTGGATAAATCACACTAAATACAGCCATTTTTTTGTCACTCCTGCCGAAAAACCGTCACCGTTGTTGATTTTTTCTTTAAATTAATGTAGTTTTCTTTGGCACTATATTTGCATAAGAAACTTGAACAAGTTTTTTAAGCATTGTATAATGAAATTTAAGGAGGAAAAATATGAAAAACTTTCAAAAGCTGCAAATATCAATTATTTTCACATTATTTTTATATTCTTTTATATACGCCCAAAACAGCATAATTGATTCAATTGCACTTATCTCGGATTACGAAGGACATTGTATGGTTAAAATTGATAAAATATCTCAATTCGAGAGTGCCAGAATGAATATGGCTGTTTTTGAGGGAGCTGAATTCAAAACTGGTCCGGGAAGCTATATTGAAATTACTTTTGATGATGCCAGTATTGTGAGACTTTCCGAAAATACAACTTTGAAACTGTCAGATTTGAAAAGAAAAGGCAACGAAAAACGAACTATTTTGGAGCTTGCATTTGGGAAGATAATGGCAATAATTGATAAACTTAAAAACGAAGATTCAACTTTTGAAGTTCATACAAAAATGGCCATAGCGGCCGTAAAAGGAACAGAACTTATTGTGACAAGCGAATCGGATGAAACCGATGAACTTGGTGTATTTGAAGGAGAAGTTGTTTACTATTCAAAAAATGACAAAGAAAAAGCCTTTAAAAAATTGATTAAAACAGGCAAACAGTCAAGAATACAGAAAGGCCAAAATATTCCCGAAGATGAATTTGATATAAGAGATAATTTATTAAAACACAGGGAAGATATGGAAAAAATAAGAAAAGAAATATTGTACATAAGAAAACTTAAATTTGAAGATGAAAATAAGTTAAAAGAATACAGACTTAAACGTAAATTCGAAAAAGAAGGGGAACAAGAAATTCAGGATAAAACAGAAACAAAAAACATTAAAGATAAAAATGTCGATGATTCCTTTGGAAATAAATTTTTAAGCTCAAAAAAATTAAGAAAAACTTTAAGAAAAGAAATTATTAATTTGAAACGTCATGCAGCAAGAGATCTTAAGTGGGTAAGTGAGGAAATGAAGGCGGATCTGAATATCGGAAAAACAATGACAGATGTACACGGGAACAGAATAAGAATGGAAGAATACATATTCAGACCCCAAGCCAACGAAATAGATTTTTTATCAATTACTTTCAGGGAAAACAGGCTTGATTATCTTAAGACACAAAACTTTTTTAATGCTCCGCTGCCCAAGAGGATAAACAGGGAAATATTTCAGTCTGACTGGGCGTTTCAGCCAAAATTTTATAAAACAGCAGAAAAAGTAACGTTATCCAATACAAAAGACAAGGTCACAACGGAAGTAAATTACAAATTGGACCCGAGATTGGATCTTAACGCGGTTAATGATTACGATGCTTATAATTTTTATACCGATAATTATTTATGGAGATTACAGCCTGTAAATGAATTAATTGCAATAAACGGAGACATAAAAATAAACAGAGAGCTTACAGGAAATACAAATAATTATACAATGACCAACAGACCCGGTTTCCAGGATCCTGTCACGGTAAGCGGACCGCTTAATCCCGGTACGGATAATCTTGCATGGACATCCACCACAACATACAAAAAATCCGGAGCCGACAACGGATGGCTTAGGATAGATCTTTATTTGATAAACGACTACGGTAAAATAATTAAAAATCCTGATAATATAGGGGATTGGGCTTCGCTTATTCTTGACACAAATGTTGAAATGAGGCTTACATCATCCGATTTTATTTCCGATTACGGAGATATAGATATAGTTTCTAAAATGTTATGGTGGATATCAATTAACCCAAAAAGATAAGATAATTTTTATGGAGGTGATATGAAAAATATATTTGCCGGGATTTTCTTGCTGGCTTTCCTGACGCAGGTTTTTGCTTTTGATTTTACCCCTGCTTTTGATGCAAATTTTGCAATTACTTATCCATATTCATCAACAGACAAAGAACTTGCCAAAAAATTCAGCGGAACGGCTGATGCGGCAGGTTCTTTTATGATTAACACGGATTTTCTGCCCAATCTTTGGCTGATACCCACATTAACATTTAACTATTCTTCTACGGCGCAACCGCTTAATATTGATGATGACAGATTTCTCTTTTCCCAGTGGTTTGACGCTTATTCAAGCGTTGGTTTTAATTATGAATTTAATGATAATTGGCATATAAAAGCAAGATATTTTTACAGAAAAGATTTGTCACAGCAGACGAAAGATGAAGTATTTGGAAAGGGGCTTTATGATTACTCGGATAACGGATTTTATATTGAAAATGTAAATATAATTGACATTTATGAAATGGAAACCGAGATGACGGCAGGTTTTAAATACAGCGAGAAAAAATTCCAAAACTATAAAACTCTTTTGTCAAACGGGGAAATTCAATCATTGCAAAGCGGAAGCTTAAACCCCAATACATATACCAAGGAAAAAGACAATTTAAATTACAGTTTTTATATTTATGATGATATAAACCTTGGAAATTCAGGCTGGTTTGTTAATTTGGCTTATATTTATGAATACATCCCTTATAATGAGCAAAAAGTTATAGATTATGACGGCTCGCTCAGTTCAGAGAGAAGAATAGATCGCTATAACAATATAAGTATTGAAATACCTTATTATGCCGCCGATAAATCGGGTTTTGAAATTAAATATAATCTTACAATTAAAACAACAAATCAAAATTATTATGATCAACTTGACGCTGTTGATTTTAAATTTTTAAATAATTATTATAATTATTATGAACATACTTTGGGAATAAGGGTTAATTATGATTTTCCTTTGATTTTATTGCTGAAAAAATCAACAAATTTAGGAATTGGTTTTGATGTTAATTTTGTTAATTATTCAACCAGATTTGCCAAAGACAGCAAAGGGTTTTATAAAACCGTGCTTCAAAGAGACAATAATTACACTTTGTCGGCGGATTTAAAACAAGATATAACGGATTGGTGGAACATATATTTGTCATCTTCTTTTACAAAATATACATCCAATATGGAATGGGAAGCTTTTGGTGTATATAACTATAATTATATAACCGTAAGTTTTGGAACAGGAGTGACATTTTAAATCCAAATGATGTATAAAAAGCTCTTTAAATGGGAAATATTTGCGGGATTTGCATTGTTGCTTGCAATATTTGCGGGAACCTATGCTTATTTTAATTCAAATTTAACCAGAAATATAATAGATTCTGAACTTGATTTAAGACTTTCAATTACCGCTTCCGCAATCTCCTCAATTGTAAAAGAAGAAATATTTCAATTGAATCCTGATGACATCAATACAATATTATATAAAAAATATCGTAAGTTAATGGAGAAAGCTTCCGCTGATTATGGAGTTAATATAATGATATCCGACAAAAATGGCAGGCAGCTTATAAAAATACCCGGTGATGCGTATTTCCCGGAAATATATAACGCCGAAGGGATATCCGGTGATATAGCTTATTTTGAAAAGGGATATCCTGTTAAGTATAAGATAAACAAACAAAAAAACGGTTATATAGTGCTCGCGTCTAAGAATAATAACGGTCAAAGTATGTTTGATAAAGCCGCAAAGTTACAGGTGATATCACTTATAGTTCTTCTGGGTTTATCACTCTTGTTTTCTTTTATTATCGCGCACTTTTTTACCGGAAGGCTTTCCGAGGATGCTTTAAGAATAAAAAAAATAGGCGAGGGTGAAAGAAATTTAAGGCTAAATGTAAGATGGGCTGATGAATTATCATATCTTGAATCAAATATAAATGATATGCTTGACAGGCTTGAAATTCTTGAAAAAGAAAGAAAAAAAGAGATTACCACTGTTGCTGTCGGGCTTGCACACGAGATAAAAAATCCTTTAACGGCCGCATATACTTTAAGCGAATTGGCCGAGCGAAATTCTGACGACCAGGAAACAAAGCAAAAAATAAGAAATATACGTGAAGAGCTTGTCCGTATAAGCGATATCACAGGGCGTTTTGTTCACTTGTTAAAAGATGACATGCTTAATATTGAAAAGATACAGATTTCAAAATTTTTTGAAAGATTAAAAAATATTTATACTGATGTTGAATTTTTAAGCGATTCCGACTTTATTATGAACGTAGACGCTCTTCTTTTTGAAAGAGTATTTAAAAATCTTATTAAAAATTCGCTGGAAGCCGAAGCCGCTAAAATTATTGTTTCCGCAAAAAAGTCAATTGACGGAACAATATATATCAGGGTTAATGATGATGCTCCACAATTAAGCCCTGATACGGAAAAAATGCTTTTTAAACCGTTTGTAACAAACAAACCCGGGGGAATGGGAATCGGTTTATCAATATCAAAAAAAATAATTGAAAAGCACGGCGGTTCAATTGAATATATCAGAGAACAAACCGGAAATACCTTCCTGATAAAAATGAAAGGTGGCTAGAAAATGGCTAAAATACTTGTCGCAGAAGATGAAAAAAACATAAGAGAGTCAATAGTATCAGCGTTTTCTTCATCTCATGAAATAATAGGAGTTTCAAGCGCCGAAGATGCCGTTAAAATTATTGAAAACAGCGGCAGCTGGGATGCTCTTATTACTGATATCAGAATGGGAGGAATAAACGGTATAGAACTAACTTCTCGTTTTAGAAAAGCCCATCCTGATTCGGTAATAATGGTAATTACGGCTTTTCAATCGGTTCAAACGGCAATAGAAGCAATGAAAGCCGGTGCGGATGAATATATTCCCAAACCATTTTCGCTTGATGAGCTTGAATTAAAGTTAAAAACATTGTTATCTTTAAAAAATCTTAAAGAACAAAAAAAATTCTATAGTATGGAAAAAGATGAACATTTTGGTGAAATTACAGGAAGCAGTCCCGCGATTCTTGAACTGAAAGAATCAATATCAAAAGTGGCTCCTTCTGATATAACAGTACTGATTACGGGTGAGACTGGTACGGGTAAAGAATTGGCAGCTTATACAATACATCGTTTAAGCGGTAAAAAAGGACCTTTTGTGCCGGTTCATTGTGCCGCTTATGCAAGAGGTGTAATTGAATCCGAATTATTCGGTCATGAGAAAGGTTCTTTCACGGGCGCTGATAAGGAAAGAAAGGGCAAAATTGAATACGCCCAGGACGGAACTCTTTTTCTTGACGAAATCGGTGATGTGCCTTTGGATGTACAGGTAAAGCTTTTACGAGTGCTTGAAAACAGGGAATTCGAAAGAGTTGGCGGAAATAAATTGATTAAAACAAATGCGAGAATTATTTGTGCAACAAATCGTAATCTTAAAGCAATGATAAAAGAAGGAACTTTCAGAGAAGATCTTTATTACAGGATAAATGTTTTTCCCATTAATATACCGCCTTTACGCGAAAGAAAAGAAGATATAAAAGAGCTTGCAGACAAATTTTCTTTAAAATTCAGCGGAAGAAAAATAACCGACACATCATCCATGGCGCGAATGCTGGCTTACAGCTGGCCCGGCAATATAAGAGAACTGCAGAATATTATTGAACGATCATGTTTGCTTGCGGGAGACGGAGAAATAATAATAACAGGTATAGGTGACGTTCCTTCGCAAAGCGTACAACAAAATCACTCCGGCAAAAAAGGCCTTGAAGAAACAATGGAAGAAATAGAAAAGTCAATAATTTTGGAAGCCATGAAAAAAAATTCATATAATCAATCAAAAGCCGCAAAAGATCTTAAAATTAACAGAACAACACTTCAGTATAAACTGCAAAAATACGGGATAGGGGATCATCGGCAATGAAAAAGATTTTCTTAACGGTTATTTTTTTCATTGCAACGTCACTGTATTCGGCGGATTTGCAAAAAATTATTTTATTGGAAAAAAAACTTAACGAATTAAACAAAAAGCTTATATATGAAGAACAAAAGCTTAATTCTTTTAAATCGTTTAAGAAAAATTCAGGTAAAGATTTATTAAAAATGTCATCTGTGTTGTCAAGGCCTGTAAATGAACGTATGGTTGAAAATCAGGTTAAATCAATGAAAATAATAAGCGAATTAAAATCAGAAATAGACAATATAAAAAAAGAAATATCCGACAATCAGCTTTGGCTGTCAAATATGATTATTTCCGGAAACTATAATGAAGAAATTATAAAAATCTCTTTTTTGGCCGATAAAATAAAAACTTTCGAGCTTTTAAATTATAAATTTCTTGAATCTTATAAGATTGATATTAACGATAAATCAACAAGTCTTGATTTTCTTAATAACAGACAAAAGAAACAGGAAAAAGCATTAAATGATATAAAAGATATGATTCGTTGGCTGAATACCAAAAAAAACATATTGTCAGTTAATCTTTCAGAAGAGGATATAAGCTTAATTGATTTTTATATCAGCAAACTCAACGAAGCATTTATAAAAGGTCAAAATTCTCAGCAAATGATTTTAAATCTGATAAAAGAAATAAAATAGCTATAAAAAATCCACAAAAACAAAAATTTAACATATTTAAACTAACTTCGCATAATGTATCTTATGTTAACTTTAGTTCATGGAATCGTTTGCGGATAAATCCTGTAAAAATTCCCGATTTAAAACATTTAAACAAAAATTTTCGCCTTTATAATATGATATATTTTAATTTTCTTTAGCGGTTATGTTAGCTTTTCGGGCGTTTTGTTGATGAAGATTTTTATTATGGTATGCATCTATCCCCTGTTTTTTTACTATCTAACAGGGTAAATTTATATCAAAAAGTTATTTCCCGAAGAAGTCCCTGGCCAAGGCCCTGAATTCAAGTTTACGTGATATTATAGTCATATGCTCCGCATTTTCAAATATTTTTGTGGAAAAAAGAGGATTTTTTGATGCCAGATTAACAGCTATCTTGTCCGCTTCAGGGATCATTGTATCTTTGCTTCCGGCGGTAAAAATAACCGGACATTTGAGCTTTGAAAGGTCTTTATCAAAAAATTTCTTTCCAGATTCTGCAAATTTTAAAAGCAATTCATTATCCAGTTTAACCAATTTTTTATATTTAGGACCATGCTGAAGAAACCATGCGAGTTTGGCTCTCCAAAAACTTTTTATTGTATAATCTCTTGCTTCCGCGATTTTTATTGCAAGTTTCTTATCAAGCGTTTCACCCCATACACTGTCTGCTATTATTTTTTTAACCAGTTTTGGTGCAATTGCTGCCATGTTCAAAGCCACCATTGCACCGCCGTCAACGCCTATTATGTTTAATTTGTGAACGCCAAGTGCATTACAGCAGGCAATAATGCATTCCGCAGTTTCCTTCCAGAAATTTAAAGGCAGTTCTTTTACTTCGGAAGATTTTCCGTGACCGGGATAATCAATCAAAATAGTTCGAAAATATCTGGAATAATGATTATATTCGCCGCCAAGCATGGCTGATGAAACTGAATTACCGTGAAGAAGAAGCAGAAATTCGCCTTTTCCTTTGCCTTTATAAAAAATTTTATGATTTCTATAAGCAATAAACGGCATAAAAAACCTCTTTTTTTATTTGGTTAACTCTTTTGCAAGTTTTACGGCATCATATGCGTCTTTTGAATAACCATCAGCCCCTATTTCGTCCGCAAATGCCTGATTAACGACAGCGCCGCCAATTATTATTTTTGCGGTTAACCCCTCTTTTTTGGCCAATTCAATAACCGGTTTCATTTCCACCATTGTTGTCGTCATAAGAGCCGAAAGCCCGATAATATGAGCTCCTGTTTCCTTGGCTTTTTTTATTATTTCTTCCGCTGAGACATCTTTGCCAAGGTCAAAAACTTCAAAACCATAATTTTTAAGCATTAAAGATACTATATTTTTTCCTATATCGTGTATATCACCTTTTACAGTGGCAATAACCACTTTTTTATTGTTCTCGGAATTTGCTTGTTTTTTTAGCATTGGTTCAATTATTGAAAATGCGGCTTTCATGGTCTCGGCACTTTGTATGAGCTGAGGCAAGAAATAATGCTTTTTATCAAACAATTCCCCCACATGATTGATTGCCGGAATAAGTATTTCATCCACAATATTCTGCGGGGATATACCCTGCTTTATGGCCGATTCTATAAAGTATGAAATCTTTTCTTTGTTACCTTTGATTACGGCTTCTCTTATAAGTTCGTTTGTTGGCCTGTTGTCTTGCGCATGAATTTCTGTTTTTGTAATTTTGCCAAAATGTGCAATATAAGCACTGCTGTTTTTATCTGTTGTGTTTAAAACATCAGAAGCCGCTTTTATATTCATAAGAAGTTCCGTTGAAGGATTTGCAATTGCCGTTGTAAGGCCGTTGTTAACTGCCATTGCAAGAAATGCAGCGTTAATAAAACCGCGTTCCGGAAGACCAAATGATACATTTGATAATCCGCATGTTGTATTAATGCCAAGATCGGAAAATTTTTTAATTACTTCAAGGGTAATTTTTGCGGCTTTTTGATCTGATGACACGGTCATTACCAAACCGTCAACTATTATGTCTTTTTCCGTATAACCAAAATTTCCTGCATATTTGATCAGATTTTGGGCAATTTTAATTCTTTTGTTTGCATCTTGAGGTATTCCATATTCATCTATGGGCAGCAATATAAACATTGCTCCATATTTTGCCGCAACGGGAAGAAGTTTATCTGTTTTATTTTTTTCACAGGATATTGAATTAATTAGCGCTCGTCCGGGATATATACGCAACGCCGCTTCAATTACCTCTGGCGATGAAGAATCAATGCATAGCGGCAATTCCGATAAATTACTTAAAAGCTCTATTGTTTGGGTCATTGCAACTTTTTCGTCAATTCCCGGCATTCCGGTATTAACATCAAGAATTTTTGCTCCGGCTGCCGCCTGTTCTTCGGCAAAACGTCTTATTTCGGCTGTTTTACCTTCTTTAAGTTCCGTTTGAAGCTGCTTTTTGCCTGTAGGATTAATGCGTTCCCCTATTATGGTAAGCGGAAATTCAGGGCCGAAAAAAACCGTTTTACGAGCCGATGTTACCGCGCTGAAAGACGGTTTATTTTTTAAAATTATCGGCTTTACATTCTTCAGCTGTTTTGCGGTTAAAGCTATATATTCCGGCGATGTTCCACAGCATCCTCCCAACAAATTTACGCCTGCATCGGCAAACGGGCCGGCAAATGTACAGAATTCAGCTGCCTGCATTTCAAAATAACTTTTACCGTTAACAAGTTTGGGCAGCCCTGCGTTGGGTTTTGCAAAAATTGGTATCTTTGAATAAGGTTTAATAAGTTTAATAACTTCCAGCATTTCTTTGGGGCCTGTTGAACAGTTTGCGCCAAATGCATCAATTCCAAGAGACTGAAGTGTGATAAGCGCTGATACAGGGTCGGTTCCCGTAAGAGTACGCTGTTCTTTGTCAAAGGTCATGGATACCATTATCGGCAGCTCACATGTTTCTTTAACGGCAAGTACGGCAGCTCTGGCTTCTTGTATATCCATCATTGTTTCAATTACAAATAAATCAACGCCTCCTGCAAGAAGGCCTTTTACCTGTTCTTTAAAAATATCCACCATTGATTCAAAAGATATTTCTCCAAAAGGTCTGGGAAAATGGCCTGTAGGAGCAATGTCTCCCGCAACAAGAGCCTTGTTTCCCGCGGCTTTTTTGGATATTTCGGCAAGCTTTTTATTTATTTCAAAGGTTTTGTCTTTTAATCCAAATTCTTCAAGTTTTATGGGATTTCCGCCAAAAGTGAAAGTAAATATTATCTCCGAACCCGATTTGATGTATTCTGTTTGGAGTTCAATTAATTTTTTACAGTTATCCAGCGCCCATTTTTCGGGGCATACACCTGCAGGCATTCCCCTTTTTTGCAGCTCAACACCGCTGCTGCCGTCCAGAATAAGAATTTTATTTTTTAATCTGTTTAAAAAATCTTTTTTGGTCATTATTTAATCCTTTATGTAATTTTATTTATACAATGGTATCATAGGACTGATAATGATACAAATCCAAATTAAGCGGGTCTTACGCCGCTTATGGCCATAACGGATTTTTCCGGAATTAATATGTGTCTGTCATTGATAAAAATGCCTATTTTTTCGAGTTTTAAAGTTTCATAAATTATTTTTTGAGCTGACAGTTCAAGGTCTCCGTATCCAGGGCTGAATCTTACGGTAAGTTTTTTGCCGTGTCTTTCAAGCTGCTTATCAATGAAAGACTGCAAGAAATCAAGAATTGAATCGGTCATTTCTGATGCTGTGGCATCAATTATAACCCCAAAAGCCGCGTTGCCCGCGGTAACTTCGCGCGATGCCGCATCAACCACATCTTTACCTGCTGTTCCGGCCATAAGATATAATTCATCCGATCCGGACAGAAGAGCTGCAAGTTTTGAACTTATAAAAGTTACTCCATTTTCAAGTTTTATAAAATTTGAATTTTTTTCTGTTATTTTAAAAGATGCATATGCACCTTTTAAAACGCAGAGTCTTTTAGCTTTGGCTATCCCTTCATTTATTCTGTTCATTTCATCATGACTTAAAGATGTAAGCCCTTTTTTATAACCCATTCTGTAAAGTATATGATCAACGGGCGGTTTTGCACTTATGTTTTCAAAGTATTTTATCATGCAGATCCATTTCCTATTCCAAATACATTATAGAAGGCTTATTTGAGCATGTATTGTCAGGATATACGGTAAATGGCTTTCCCGAATGCATTATTAATTCAGGATAAAAATAGGTTGTGTTTATTATTCCCGAATTAATCCATACTCCCAAATTGAATTCTTTGGTTGTAAGAAGGTTTGAGTTTTCCGCATCGGCAAATAAATAATAGACTTTATCATTAGAAGCAGGCAAAATTGCGTTTAAACCTGAACTTTTAGCGACAGCTCCTCCGCCCAATTGCTGCCATGTGCCGTTATCAGAATATTTTATAAAAGTATTGTTGCCCGATGTAATATCCGGATCTGTATAAACAATAAAAAGCCTTGAATCGTAAGAACTTAAATCAATCATCTGGGCTTTTGAAGTTCCGGAAGGAGCATTGCCCCCTGTCCCGTAAGAAATAAATGAAGAGCCGTTGTATTTTACTACATAAGCCATTGAAGCCGAATACTCTGTATAAGCCACAAAAATATCATTGGTTCCGTTTCTGCCGGTTAACACAAGCGAAGCATTGATGTTGTTATAGTTGTATGAACCAAAAGCCGATCCCAGTTGTGCCCATGCTCCGTCACCTGTATTTACATAAACCGATATATTATTTGATGGTGTTGTATTTACCGCATGCGCAACATAAATTTTTCCATTAGTTTGGTCTACCCAAATATCAAAATTACCGTTTTGAGGACTCCAAGGTACAATGGTATTAATTGCAGGCATGCCCACTTCAACCCATGAAGAACCATTATAGGTTTTAACATGAAAATCTTTGGCGCCATACATTTCATAGTAAGCGACAATTGGCTTACCGTTATAAGCGGCAATTTTACCCGAACCATTCGAAGAATATTGTCCCAAATTTATCCACGAGTTTCCGTCATGTTTATAAACAACGCCATTATAGGAAGGATCCGCCTGAATAAATAAATTACCTTCTGAATCCGATGTGATTTTTGGATGAGACGAAAAAGATGAAATTTCACATTTACTGAAATTTTTCCATACAGCCGCAGGAGTTGCAGTGCCGGTAAGCGTTACTGTGGGAGTTGGTGTATTTGTTGCTGTAATTGATGAAGTCAAAGTAAAAGTGGGAGTGCTTGTAATTGTCATTGTAATGGTTGATGTTGCTGTGATTGTTCTTGTGGGTGTAATTGTATAAATATCCTGATCTAGACACAACTGATACCTATAAATCCCACCTCCTAGAACATCTTTACTTTCGACTTTAAAAGCATAAGATCCGGGATTAAGAACTATATCTATCCTGGAATAACCATCGCCATTTCCGTTGTCATCAAATGCCAGAAGTCCGCTGCAAAAAGATGAATTTAGCGTTATCGTTAAATCTCCTCCCGGATCTCCGGTTGTTGTTATATGAACCATACCAGTTTCATTTACCGTGAATATTATCCAGTCAATATCACTGCTCCATATTGTTCTGTTTTGACAATCTCCGGGATTAATGGGCTGCATATTTGAACAAATGTCATCGTTATAAGCTTCGTAAGGATCCGGTGTTATGGCTTCGGTGGGAGTAATGGTTACCGTGGGTGTTGAAGTAACCGTGGGCGTGACTGTTTTTGTAAGTATTTCAAACTTGGCATAATAGTTTGGAACTGTTTGATAAGATATTATTTGTACATAATATGTTCCGGTTTCAAGAGAATTCATAAAAAAAGAAGAATATATATATTGTCCGTCACCGCCTGTATATGTATTGCCCGACGGCACTGTTGATTCGGGGCAAAATACAAGCAAATTTCCCGACGACAATGCAGTGTTTCCGCCTGTTTCAAATTTTATATCAGACCTTTCGTAAATAACAAACTTAACCCAATCAATATAATTGTCAGGCCATACCGCATTATGCCATTGTTTTATCCCGGGAGTAAGTTCAGGTGCGGTAAACCATTCATTGTCATCAGGTTCCCATTCATCAATTTTTGTTGCCGTCGGGGTAATTGTTGGCGTAAGAGTTATGTAAGGGGTGTTTGTAACAGTTCCCTGGCATAATTCCCCGTTTATCTCAACCTTATAAGGTCCCGAAACCGAAGAAGTTAAATCATAAATCTGTACATAATAAATTCCGGGATAAACAATCGTATTTCTGCTGCAATAATTGGTTCCTGAAACGAAATCTCCATAAGGAATATGATATGTGTATCCGTCATTTTCATATATTATTATCATGAAATTTGAATTAGATATTTCATGACGTACGGTCACAGTTATACTTTGACAGTCAGAAACATAAAAGTAAAACCAATCTTGATCGCCGGCAGGATACAAAGAACACTCTATTTCATCGTTAAAAGCTATTTGTTTTGCATTGGAATGGTCATCATCCGGTTCCCTGCTGTCAGGGCCGGGTATGTAAGCTGTTTTTGTAATTGTTGGCGTAGATATTTGCTCTTCCGTTAATGTTGTTGTTGCCGTATTGGTGGATGTTGGCGTGCAGGATACGGTATGAGACAATGTATTGGTCACTAAAGGTGTAACTGTTGGACTTAACGGTATGGTTGATGTAAATGAAGGCAATTGCGGCAGAGCCGTATTGCCGCCTGCGGGCGAAGGTGAAACTGGATTGTTTTTTGACGAACATCTATAAATTAAATAATATAAAATAATTAAATATATAAT